>NZ_CP061038.1:2730000-3060000 GCF_014490665.1 Sphingomonas alpina
TTGCAGTGGCCAATGCCGCGCTTGCAGCGCGAATCCCGCTTGTTTCGGCGGCGGTCGGTCAATTCGAGGGGCAACTCGGCGTGTTTCGCGGCTGGGAGGCGGACAAGCCCTGTTACCGCTGTTTTGTCGGCAGCGATCCCGATCGCGACGAGGTGAGCTGCGCCGAACAGGGTGTGCTCGGTGCCATGACCGGCGTGATGGGCAGTCTTGCAGCGCTTGAAGTGGTCCGCGCGATTGTCGACTTCGGTGATGACAGCGCTGGGCGGATCCTGCTTGCCGATGCGCTTGCCTTCCGCTTCCGTACGATCACCCTGCCCAAGGATCCAGGCTGCACCAGCTGCGGTTAGCGCGGCCTTAAGGCTATCCGACCTATGCGGGCGATATGACCACGCCCGCTCCTCGCAAAGTCCTGCTCGTTTTCGGCACTCGGCCGGAGGCGATCAAGCTGTTCCCCGTTGTTGCCGCACTCCAGGCCCTCCCCGGATTGGAAGTTCGTACCTGTGTCACCGCGCAGCATCGCGGGCTGCTCGACCAGGTGCTGTCGATCGCCGGTATCACGCCCGATATCGATCTCGACATCATGGAGCCGGGCCAGTCGCTCGATCGCCTCACCGCCCGCCTGCTGACGAGCCTCGGCGAGGTGATGGACGCCGAAAAGCCCGACCGCGTGATCGTGCAGGGCGATACCGCGACCGCCATGGTTGGCGCACTCACCGCCTATTATCGCAAGGTCCCGGTCAGCCATGTCGAGGCAGGCCTGCGCTCGGGCAATATCTACCAGCCCTGGCCGGAGGAAGTGAATCGACGCATCGTCGCGCCGATCGCCGACCAGCATTTTGCCCCCACCGAAACTTCGGCCGAGGCGCTGCGTCGTGAGAATATCGATCCCGCCGGCATCCATGTCACCGGCAACACGGTGATCGACGCACTCTACGCGACGCAGGCCAAGCTCGCCGCGGACCCATCGCTGGCGTCTGGACTGGACGAGATAACAGCGCGTTTTGCCGGTAAGCGCATCGTCCTCGTCACCACGCATCGGCGCGAGAATTTCGGCGACGGCATGGCCAATATCGCCCGTGCCATCGACCGCATTGCGGACCGTGCCGACACCGCGATTCTCTTCCCTGTCCACCCGAATCCCAATGTCGTGTCAGTGATGGACGCGTTGCTCGGCACGCGCGCCAATGTCGCGCGGATCGACCCGTTGGATTATCCACACTTCGTCCGCGCGCTCAGCCTGTGCGAGATCGCGCTGACCGATTCGGGCGGGGTGCAGGAAGAGGCGCCGGCGCTGGGGAAACCGGTGCTGGTGATGCGCGAGACGACCGAGCGGCCAGAAGGCGTTGCCGCCGGTACGGCAAAGCTGATCGGGACGGATGCGGATCGTATCGTGTCGGAACTGTCCACTCTGCTCGACGATGAGAGCGCCTATTCGGCCATGGCCCGCGCTCACAACCCGTTCGGCGATGGCCATGCCAGCGAGCGGATCGCCGGGGTCATCGCCCAAAGCCTGGGCCTCGACAGCTAGAGCCGGGAAGGACCAGCGGCGGGAGATATGTTACACCGGTCGTGTAACATATCTCCCGCCGCAGCCTTGGCGAGAAATCCACATAATTACATATTTATCAAATAGTTACCTTGAATTGTTGTGTGCTAGCGCCACATCACGCTCATTGCGCCAGAGCGTTGGCAATCGCTTCATCAAGCAGCGGATGAGTCAACGCAGTGCCGCTGTCGGAGAGGTGATGCGGATCGGCGAAGCTCAGCCGTCCGTCGGAGGCGAGGATGCGTAACGCACCGTCGGCATCGACGAACAGTTCGGCAACATCAACGATATGCACCTTGTCGCTCGCGACCCCGCGCAGCATGGCCATGCTCGCCGCTCGCGCAGCGCGACTTTCAGCTGGCTCGAAGAAGGGCGGCCTGAAACCACCGCGCAGCCCCTCACGACTGACGGTTTCCGGCACGACCGGCGGCTCGGCGACGAGCAGGACCTGATCCGCATGGGCGGCGATTTCGCCCAGCGCCTTTTTCAACGCTGCCGGGTCGCCCTTCAGCTTTGCACCCCAGGCATGGACGAGGATCACCAGATCGGGCTTCTTTTCAGCAATCAACGTGGCGACGGCAGGCCATGAGGTGCCATCCTCGTCAGGCAACTGATTGCGGCCGGCGGTACCCAGAGCATGAAGCGTGAAGCCGCGTGTACGGGCGATCGAAGCGATCTCGGTTCCGTACATCGCCGCCTGGCTATCGCCGGAAAGAATCACCACCCCCGCCTTGCCGCCACGTACGGTGGCGCCGCCACTGGCAATCGTGCCCGGCCGCACATCGAAATAGAGTGCGGACCGCAACCACAGGCCGCCTCCGGCAATCAGTGCAACGAGCATTCCAGTGGCAATGAATATCGGCACTCTGCGTGACCGAACGTTGAGATAGGCCCGTGCGGGGCGCTCGACCAGGCCATAGCTGAGGAGCGTCAGCACCAGTGTCAGCACAATTTTCAACGCCATGCGCGTCGGTTCGCTCGCTGTGTAGAGTCGATAGTCGACCAGCGAAAAGACCGGCCAATGCCACAAATAAAGCGAATAGGATCGCTTGCCGATCGCAACCATCATCGGATGCGCAAGCAGCCTGAGCGGCGCGGATCGGACGTCGCCGATCGGCGCGATCAGCAATGCAGTGCCGATCACCGGAAATGCCGCCATCCAGCCGGGGAAGGTATCGGATTCCTGTAGCAATAGGATCGACCCGGCAATCAGGGCGACACCGCCCCACACCGATCCATGCGCGAGCGGGCGCGATACCCGCCCCCCGCCCGCACGGAAGAGCGCAATGCCCGATCCGGTCAACAACTCCCACGCGCGGGTCGGCAGCGAATAAAAGGCCAGAGGCTGATTGATCGGCGTCAGCCAGACGCACAATGCGAAGCTTGCAACAGCAGCCACGCAGGTGATCGCCAGCGGCCACCGCGTGAAGCGGGTTACGACATAGAGATAGAGCGGGAAGACGATGTAGAATTGCTCCTCCACCGCGAGCGACCAATAGTGCAGCAGCGGCTGCGCATCGGGGGACAGAATGAAATAGCTGCCCTGCGACACGAGCTTCATGTTGATGAGTGAGGCGGCCGCCGCGGCGCTATTGATCCCCAGGGAAGCCATATCCTGAGCCGAATAGATCAGACTTGCCGCCGCGAGCGTGGCAAGGAGGACAAGGATCAGCGCCGGAAAAATCCGCGAAATGCGGCGCTGATAAAAACGCCCGACCGAGAACTCGCCCTTCGCAATGTCATCGAGCAGGATCGAGCTGATCAGAAACCCGGAAATGACGAAGAAGATATCGACCCCGACAAACCCGCCGGGAAGCACGCCGCGCCTGAGGTGAAACAACAGCACTGACAGCACGGCGATCGTGCGCAGGCCGTCAATCTCCGGCCAATACGCCCATCGGGCCTGCCCCGCGCCAGTCCTGTTCAGCGCCCCGCTCGCCTGCACTTTACCCCCGTACTTTGCCCGCAGTGCCAAGCCCCCTTGGCAGCCGCCGGATAGGGCGAGACGGGGTTCTTTGCGAATTATTTATCATCCTGGCCCAAACCCTGCGCGAGGGACATGCAGGGACGCTCGATGATTTCGGATACTCAGTTAAGGGTGGTCGTCGTCGGCCTCGGCTATATCGGGCTTCCCACCGCTGCGGTGATCGCGCGGACCGGCGCGCAGGTGCTTGGCGTGGATGTGACCCAGTCGATCGTCGACACCGTCAATTCAGGCAAGGTGCATATCGAGGAAGTCGATCTCGACGGGCTCGTGTCCGGCGTGGTCGCACGCGGATCGCTGCGGGCCTCGACGCAGATCGAGCCGGCCGATGTGTTCGTCATCGCCGTGCCCACTCCCTTTGCCGAGGATCATGCGCCGAACATCGGTTATGTCCTGCAGGCCGCGACCACCGTCGCGACAGTGCTGAAGGCCGGCGATGTCGTGATCCTGGAATCGACCTCGCCGGTCGGCACGACCGAGAAGGTTCGTGATCTGCTCGCCCAGCTTCGGCCTGATCTCAAGGTTCCCGGCAAGACCGGTGGCGCCACCGGTGAGGGGCCGGACATCGCCATCGCCTATTGCCCGGAACGCGTGCTGCCGGGACGCATCCTGGTCGAGCTGATCGATAACGACCGCGTGATCGGCGGCATCACCCCGCGTTGCGCGCGCAAAGCGCTCGCCTTTTACCGCCGCTTCGTGCGCGGCGCCTGCGTCACCACGACGTGCCGCGCGGCGGAGATGACCAAGTTGACGGAGAACGCATTCCGCGACGTCAATATCGCTTTCGCCAATGAGCTGAGCCGGGTCGCCGATACGATGGAGGTCGATGTGTGGGAGGTGATCCGCCTCGCCAACCGTCACCCCCGCGTCAACATCCTCTCCCCCGGGCCCGGCGTGGGCGGACATTGCATCGCGGTCGACCCCTGGTTCTTGGTCCATGCCGACCGCGCCAACACGCCGCTGATCCGCACCGCGCGCGAAGTGAACGACGCCAAGGTCGATTATGCGATCGATCGCGCCGCAGCGATGATCGAGGCCAATCCCGGCACCCCGGTCGCGTGCCTCGGCCTCGCCTTCAAAGCCAATATCGACGATTTCCGCGAGAGCCCGGCGCTGAAAGTCGCAAGCGAGCTCGCCCGGCGCTTCGGCGACCGCGTGCATGTGGTCGAGCCCTATGCCGACACCCTGCCCGAAGCATTCGACGGATCGGGCGCGACGCTGACCGACATCGATACGGCAATCGAGCGCTGCGGGATCATGATCGTGCTGGTCGATCACGACATCTTCAAATCGGTCCCGCTCGACGAGCGCGCGGACAAGGTCGTCTATGACACGCGTGGCATCTGGCCCGACCAGCCGCATCTCAAACCCCGCACCGAACCACTTCGCCTCGCCGGCTGAACCACGACGGACAAACGGTATCGATCTGGCAACGGCTTGCGCGTAGGAGGCTGGACATGAGCAAGTCTGCGATCCTCGTTACCGGCGCCGCTGGTTTTATCGGCATGCATGTCACGCGGCAGCTGCTCGCGCGGGGCGAGCGCGTGATCGGCATCGACAATCTCAACGATTATTACGATGTGCGGCTGAAACATGCGCGCCTCGCCGAGATCGGGCGCGGCACAAATCGCGACTTCGAGTTTCTCGAACTCGATTTCGCCGACGACAAGGCGCTCGACACCGCTTTGTCGGCGCATGCGTTCGATCGCATCGTGCATCTCGGCGCGCAGGCCGGGGTGCGCTACTCGATCGACAACCCGCGCGCTTATATCCATTCGAACATCGCCGGGCACCTCAACATGCTCGAACTCGCGCGTCACCGCGATATCGAGCATATGGTCTATGCCTCGTCCTCATCGATCTATGGCGGCGACGCGACCCTGCCCTTCAAGGTCGACGACCGCGCCGATCGTCCGCTCTCGCTCTATGCCGCGACCAAGCGCGCCGACGAACTGATGAGCGATACCTATGCCCATCTCTATCGCACGCCACTGACCGGCCTGCGCTTCTTCACCGTCTATGGCCCCTGGGGACGGCCCGACATGGCGATGTGGCTGTTCACCAGCGCCATCCTCGAAGGCCGCCCGATCAATGTCTTCAACGGCGGCGATATGCGACGCGACTTCACCTATATCGACGATATCGTCGCCGGCATCGTCGCCTGCCTCGACAATCCACCCTCCGATGACGGCGCGGTCAAAGCCGGCGGCAGCATCTCGCCGCACCGGCTCTACAATATCGGCAACCATAAATCGGAGCGGCTCGACCGGCTGATCGAACTGGTCGAGGCAGCCTGCGGCACGCCCGCGATCCGCGTGCCGTTACCGATGCAGCCTGGTGATATGAAGGACACATTTGCCGATATCGACGCGATCCAGCGCGATCTCGGTTATGCGCCGACAACCTCGATCGAGCACGGTGTGCCGCGTTTCGTCGACTGGTATCGCAGCTACAAAGGCACCTAGTTCTTATAAAAATTGTGTGAGAACAGCTGCTTGGCCAATCGAGCGTTCCGATACCATGTGCTTTCTCTTCGCAACTGCGGTACTAGACGTAAAAGCGCAGGATGCTATGGCAACGGCGCTTGCAGAGCCGCCCCGATACGGGCCGCAGAATAACGCTTGGAGCGCTATTTCATGACGAAGACCGCGTTGATTACCGGTGTGACCGGACAGGACGGAGCCTATCTGTCCGAGCTGCTTCTTTCGAAGGGCTATGAAGTTCACGGCATCAAACGCCGGTCTTCCTCGTTCAACACCGGACGCATCGACCATATCTACCAGGATCCGCACGAGGCGGGCGCACGGCTTCATCTCCATTATGGCGACATGACGGATTCGATGAATCTGACCCGGATCGTGCAGGAGGTTCAGCCTGACGAAATCTATAATCTCGCGGCGATGAGCCATGTGGCGGTCAGTTTCGAGACGCCGGAATATACTGCCAATGCCGACGGCATCGGCACGTTGCGCCTGCTGGAGGCGATCCGCCTGCTCGGCCTGGTCGACAAGACCCGCATCTACCAGGCATCGACATCGGAACTTTACGGCCTGGTGCAGGAAGTGCCGCAGTCGGAAACGACGCCCTTCTATCCCCGTTCGCCCTATGCGGCCGCCAAGATGTACGCCTATTGGATCACGGTGAACTACCGCGAAGCCTATGGCATCCATGCGTCGAACGGCATCCTGTTCAATCATGAAAGCCCATTGCGCGGCGAAACCTTCGTCACGCGCAAGATCACCCGCGCGGTGGCCGCCAATCACCTCGGCCTGCAGGACATATTGTGGCTCGGCAATCTCGATGCCAAGCGCGACTGGGGCCATGCCCGCGATTATGTCGAGGGCATGTGGCGCATCGTCCAGCATGAGAAGGGCGATGATTTCGTGCTCGCCACCGGCGTGACACAGACGGTGCGTTCGTTCGTCGAAAAAGCCTTTGCCGAGGTCGACAAGAAAATCGACTGGAGCGGCACCGGCGTCGATGAGGTCGGCACCTGCAGCAAGACCGGCAAGACGCTGGTCAAGGTCGATCCGCGCTATTTCCGCCCCACCGAGGTGGACCTGCTGATCGGCAACCCGGCCAAGGCCAAGCGGCTGCTCGGCTGGGAGGCCACCACCACGCTTGACGAACTGTGTGCCGAGATGGTTCGCGAGGATCTGAAGGTCATTGCTCGCGAGGCCGAGACGCGCCGCCCGGACGAGGAGCGCCCTGCTGCGCTCTATGTGATCAAGAGCTGATCCGGCCGAAGCACCAGCGGGAATTGGAGCAACCGGCATGACCCAGACATCGTCAATCGTCGACTATGGATTTTCCAATAGCGGGGTGTCGCACACCCATGCCTATCTTTTCCCGGCCGTGCGCGCATCGCTCCAGGCCAATGCCAAGGGCAAGACGCTGTTCGAACTCGGTTGCGGCAACGGCTCGAATGCCGTTGCGCTCGCCGCGCTGGGTTATGAGGTTGCCGGCATCGACCCTTCGGAAACCGGCATCGAGATCGCCAACAGGAACTTCCCACAATGCCGGCTCGAACTCGGTTCGTCCGACGAGAATCTCGCCGCGCGCTTCGGCCAGTTCGATGCTCTGGTCAGCCTTGAGGTCGCCGAGCATGTCTTCTCGCCGAAACGCTATGCCGAGGCGATCGACGAATTGCTCGCGCCCGGCGGCATCGCGATCATCAGCACGCCTTACCATTCCTATCTGAAGAATCTCGTGCTCGCCGCCAGCGGCAAGATGGAAAACCACTTCACCGCGCTGTGGGAAGGCGGACATATCAAATTCTGGAGCCGTGACACGCTCGGCACGCTGTTCTCGCGCGCCGGATTCGAGGAGATCGGCTTCGACCGCGTCGGCCGTATTCCCGCCCTCGCGAAATCGATGGTCGTCACCTATCGCAAAAAGGCCGGCTGAGCCGATGTTCGATCTGAAGGACAAGAAGATCTGGGTCGCCGGAGAGCGCGGTATGGTCGGCCGGGCGATCATCCGGCGGCTGGCGAACGAAGGCTGCACGATCGTCTCGCCGGACACGAGAATCGACTTGCGCGATCAGGCAGCGACCTTCGCCTGGATGGCGGCCAACCCGGTCGACCTGGTCTTTCTCGCGGCGGCGAAAGTCGGTGGAATTGCGGCCAATAACGACCGGCCGGGCGAGTTTCTCTACGATAATCTGATGATCGAAACCAACGTGATCGAGGGCGCGCGTCGCACCGGGGTCGCCAAGCTCGTCTTTCTCGGCTCGTCGTGCATTTTCCCGAAAATGGCGGCGCAGCCGATGGCCGAAAGCGCTTTGCTCACCGGACCGCTCGAGCCGACCAACCAATGGTATGCGATCGCCAAGATCGCCGGACTGAAGCTGTGCGAGGCGTATCGCCGGCAATATGGCTGTGATTTCATTTCTGCCCAGCCAACCAATCTTTATGGCCCGTTCGACAATTTCGACCTGGAATCGAGCCATGTACTTCCCGCGCTGATGCGCAAGGCGCATGAAGCGAAGCTTGCCGGCGCGGATATCTTGTCGGTCTGGGGCAGCGGTACGCCCTTGCGCGAGTTCCTCCATGTCGACGATCTCGCGGACGCACTGGTTTTCCTTGCCCGGAGCTATTCCGACGACGAGTTCGTCAATATCGGCACCGGCGATGAAGTGAGCATCGCCGACCTCGCGCATCTGGTCGCGAATGCGGTCGGTTTTCGGGGGAGGTCGCGTTCGATGCCACCCGCCCCGACGGGACGCCGCGCAAGCTGGTCGATACGACGAAGCTGAACGCCCTTGGCTGGAAGCCCTCGATATCGCTGAACCAGGGGATTGCCGATGTTTACGGCTGGTTCCTCGACAATGGCGCGGACCTTCGGTCGCAACACGCGGCCTGAATTCAAGACTTACCCGGAGAATATCGTGGCCCGCCTTTACGACAGCAGAAAACGTATCCTTGTGACAGGCGGCGCCGGTTTTGTCGGCTCGCACCTGATCGACCGCCTGCTCGAGCAGGGCCATGAGATACTGTGCGTCGACAATCTCTTCACCGGCGCCAAACGCAATATCGAGCATCTGCACAATCACGCGCGGCTCGAATTCATGCGCCATGACGTGTGCCTGCCGCTCTATGTCGAAGTCGACGAGATCTACAATCTCGCCTGCCCCGCCTCGCCGATCCATTATCAGCATGACCCGGTCCAGACGACCAAGACCTCGGTGCATGGCGCGATCAACATGCTCGGCCTCGCCAAGCGCGTAAAGGCGAAGATATTCCAGGCATCGACCAGCGAGGTCTATGGCGACCCCTCGGTCCACCCGCAGCCCGAGGAATATTGGGGCAACGTCAACCCGATCGGCCCGCGCTCCTGCTATGACGAAGGCAAGCGCTGCGCCGAGACCCTGTTCTTCGACTATCACCGCCAGCACAATCTTGAGATCAAGGTCGCGCGGATCTTCAACACCTATGGTCCGCGCATGCATCCGGCCGACGGACGCGTCGTCTCCAATTTCATCGTTCAGGCGCTGAAGGGCGAGCCGATCACCATCTATGGAGATGGATCGCAGACCCGTTCCTTCTGCTATGTCGACGATCTGGTCGATGGCTTTATCCGCCTGATGGATACCGGCCCCGAAGTCACCGGACCGATCAATCTCGGCAACCCAGTCGAATTCACCATGATCGAACTGGCCGAGCTTGTGCTCGAGCAGACCGGCTCGCGGTCGCCACTGATCCGCATGCCGTTGCCGGCCGATGATCCCAAGCAGCGGAAGCCGGACATCACCAAGGCACAGACGATTCTCGGCTGGCAACCGAAGGTGCCGCTTGCCGAGGGCCTGAAATCGACGATCGACTTCTTTGCCAACCGCGACCGTTGAGGACAGGCCGATGTCATCTGGCGGTGTTCGCGACGCGATGACCGGTCCGGCGCCGAAAGGCGCGCATATCCTGATGCTCCTGTCCGATGCCTATGGCGGCTTTGGCGGCATCTCGCAGTATAATCGCGACTTCCTGGATGCGCTCTGCGCCCTCCCCGAAGTCGCGAGTGCGGAGGCCTTGCCGCGGATCGCCGTTCCGCCGGTCGGCGACCTGCCGTCCAAGCTCGTGTTCAATCTCGACGGCCTGGGCGGCATTGCGCGCTTTACGCGCGTCGCGCTGACGCGCGGCCTGGCCGGGCCCAAGCCCGATATCGTCATCTGCGGCCATATCAACTTGCTGCCGCTCTGCGCCTTGATCGCAACGGCCCGCCGCGCGAAGCTCGTCATGCTGATCTTCGGGATCGAAGTCTGGCAGCCGACCGGTCGCGCGCTGGCCGATCGCTGCGTCTCGCGAATCGATACGGTGATCTCGATCAGCCGCGTGACGCTGGAACGCTATCTGGCCTGGGCCACCCCGCCGCGCCTGGGGACCGAGATTCTGCCCAACGCCATCCATCTCGAAGACTATGGCATCGCCCCCAAGGCGGCCGACCTGGTCGCCCAATATGGGCTGGCGAACCGCAAGGTGCTGATGACGTTCGGACGCATGGCCGGAGAGGAGCGCGCCAAGGGCTTTGACGAGATGATCGAAATCCTGCCGCGCCTGCGGGCAAAGGACCCCTCGTTCATCTATGTCGCGGCGGGCAAGGGCGACGATATGGCGCGGCTCAAGACCAAGGCAGCCGAACACGGCGTCGCCGACCATGTCGTCTTTACCGGAATGGTCCCGGAGGAGCGCAAAGCCGATTATTTCCGCCTGGCCGATGTCTACACCATGCCGAGCCGGGGGAGGGCTTTGGCTTCGTGTTTCTCGAAGCCATGGCGTGTGGAGTTCCCGCAATCGCAAGTCGCTCCGATGGCGGATTCGAGGCGATCCGTGACGGTGCGATCGGCATCGCGATCGATCCGGCGAATCTGGACGAGCTGGAAAGCGCGATCTTCCAGGCGCTGAATGGCCCGAAGGAAATACCGGAAGGCCTTGGCTATTTCGCCTTTCCGAACTTCGGACGCCGATTGGGTGAAATGTTGTTTGGCTAATGGCCGATAAAATGCCATCGGCGGTTGATCTGAATCACCAGGACCGAAACGGACTTGATGTTGGGATCCGCCCGTGACCACTCGAAGAGAAAAGGATATTTCTGAAGGAATTTCAATAGTTTAATATAGAGATTACTCTGTTGGTCTGGGGGGATCAACCGCTTAATGTGTGGGTTGAATGGCATTTTTGCCTATGCGTCCAACGTGCCTGTATCGGCGCGGGAAGAGGTAGTGAAGGTACGCGACTCCATGGCTCGTCGCGGACCGGACGGCGCTGGTCTATGGGCGAACGACGATGGCGGCTGCGTGCTGGGCCATCGGCGATTGTCGATTCTTGACCTATCCGATCGCGCCTTGCAGCCGATGGAAAGCCGCGATGGTCGCTACGTCATCGTCTATAATGGCGAGATCTATAACTATCCCGAATTGCGCGCCGCAGCGCTTGCCGCCGGTCGCACCCTGGTCACCACCTCCGATACCGAAATCCTGCTCGACCTGTTCGAACAACATGGCCCGGCGATGCTCGACACGCTGCGCGGCATGTTCGCCTTTGCCATTTGGGACAATGTCACGCGCTCGCTGTTTCTCGCGCGCGATGCATTCGGCATCAAACCCTTGTTCTTTTCCCACAAGAATGGGGTTTTTCGTTTCGCATCGCAGGTCCGCGCACTTCGTGCAGGCAGCGGGATCAGCGATGCAAGGGATCCGGCAGGCGTGATTGGTTTCCTGTTGCTGGGCAGCGTGCCGGAACCCTTCACCTGGTACGCCGATATCACTTCGCTCCCGGCCGGCCATTGCATGACCGTCGACGCAAGTGGCGTCATGCAGCGTCGCTATGTCGATGCCGCGGCAATCCTGGTATCCGCGGAACGCGAACGTATCGACCACGGCGTCGCGCTTCGTCGTGCGCACAATGCGGTACGCGACAGCATCAAGGCGCATTTGCTCGCCGATGTCCCGGTCGGCTTGTTCTTGTCGGGCGGAATAGACTCGGCGGCGATTCTCGGCGTTGCTATGGAAGGTGCGACGCGCCCGATCCACACCATCACGCTGGGTTTCGATGAATTCGAAGGCACGGATGACGATGAAGTTCCGATCGCCGGCCGCATCGCGGCCTTTTACGGGGCACAGCATAATGTGCGGCGCATCGGCCGTGACGAATTCCTCGCCGATATCGACGAAATATTGGCAACCATGGACCAGCCGTCGATCGACGGAATCAATACCTGGTTTGTCGCAAAGGCCGCGCAGGAGCAGGGTCTGAAAGTCGCCTTGTCGGGTGTCGGCGGCGACGAAATGCTTGGTGGCTATCCCAGCTTCAACGACGTGCCGGCCTGGCATTCGCGCTATGGTCTGATCGCACGCACGCCCGGAATCGGCCCCGTGATCGGCACGCTTGTGAAGACGCTGATGCCGGGCTTTGCCGCCAACAACCCCAAGGCGGCCGGTCTGTTGCGCTATACCGGCACGCTGGGGGGCGCATATCTGGTGCGTCGCGCGCTGCGACTTCCCGATGATTTCTCCGCCATTCTCGATCCGGCGTTCGTGAAAGCCGGACTTTCCCGATTGGGTATCGTCGGACGGATGAACGACGTCCTCGATCCGATGCCGGATTCAGACCAGGCATCGGTCACATTGCTCGAACTCGGTTTCTACATGCGCAATCAGCTGCTGCGCGACGCCGACTGGGCCGGCATGCGGCACAGTGTGGAAATCCGTACCCCGCTGGTCGATATCGCGCTCTTCCGCGAACTGGCTCCGCTGATCGGTCACCTGAAGGCCGGCGAAGGCAAACAACTCCTTGCCGATGCGCCGGTTATCGCCCTGCCCGGCTGGCACCGTCATCGCAGCAAGACCGGTTTCCGTATTCCCTATGCCAGCTGGATGTCGGGTATAGACGGCCTTGCGGAGCGCAGCGCTGTCGCATCGGGCAATAACGGCCTGTTGTCGCGCGAATGGTCGCGCTATCTGCTCGATCATTACCGCACCACCACCTGAACCAGGGGATTTCGGCCCGCGCCAGGCTCGCATGCTGCATTTACGCCTTTCCTCGCCCGCCAAATCATGCTCTTCGCATCCGCAATAAAATGGGGCGTCACAACGAGGTAGGCCTTGACCAAGCACGCGCTCATCTGCGGGATTTCGGGCCAGGACGGTGCGTTGCTGGCCAAGCTGCTGCTCGACAAGGGCTATCGGGTGTTCGGCACCTCACGCGATGCGGAAGTGTCGCGCTTCTCGAACCTCGCACAGCTGGGCATTCTCGATCGGGTCACCACCCTGTCGATGACGCTGACGGATTTTCGCAGCGTGCTCCAGGTCCTGTCGGAAACCAGGCCGGACGAAGTCTACAACCTCGCCGGACAAAGTTCGGTCGGCCTCTCCTTCGCTCAGCCGGTCGAGACGCTGGAGAGCATCGCTTTCGGCACGCTCAACCTCCTCGAAGTGCTGCGCTTCATGGGCGGCAACACACGGCTTTATAACGCAGCGTCCAGCGAATGTTTCGGCGAAACGACCGAAACCAGGCCCGCAACCGAAGAAAGCCCGTTCCACCCACGCAGTCCCTATGGTGTCGCCAAGGCAACCGCCTTTTGGGAAGTTGCCAATTACCGCGAGGCTTATGGCCTGTTCGCCAGCTCGGGCATCCTATTCAACCATGAATCGCCGCTGCGCCCCGAACGCTTCGTCACCCGCAAGGTCGTCCGCGCGGCGGCACGCATCGCGGCGGGATCAGGCGAGCGACTGAAGCTCGGCGCGTTGAACGTGGTGCGCGACTGGGGCTGGGCGGAGGATTATGTCGACGCGATGTGGCGCATGCTGCAGCTCGACCATGCCACCGACTTCGTCGTCGCGACGGGCAAGAGCCATAGCCTCGAATATTTCGTGCAGCGCTGTTTCGAACTCCAGAATCTCGACTGGCGCGATCATGTCGAGGTCGACCAGAATCTGATGCGTGCAACCGATATCGCGACCAGCCATGGCGACCCGGGCAAGGCGGAACGGCTGCTCGGATGGCGCTCGACAGTCGATTTCGACGAGTTGCTCCGCCGCCTGATTGCGGCTGAGCACATCGCACCGGCGGCCTGACATTTCCATCATGTTGCGTCAGCGCCTCATTGCCTGGTTCCGCCTGTTGTTCGAGTTCGGCCTGTCGAGCGGCTTCGCACAGGCAATCGGCATGATCTCCGGCCTGGTATATGTCCGGTACATGCCGATCTCGGACTATGCGCTTTACGGCCTTGCCGCGACGACGCTGACTTTCGTCACGATTTCCAGCGACCTCGGTCTCAACAGCTCGATCACCTATTTCTGGCGACGGGCGCGGCTGGGCGGCACAGCGTTCGGCGACTATCTCGTGGGCATTCGCCGCCTGCGCCTGATCCTGTTTCTATGCGTCGGCCTGATCGCCGCGGCGATCTTCCCTGCGGTTGGCCAACGTTCGCATTATGGCCTCGACGCGCTGCTGATCGCCCTGACACTCCTCCTGGTCAGCGCGCTCCTGCAAATGAGCGCGGGCATCAACCTGCAGATGATTCGTCTGCTCGGCTGGTTTCGCCGCTCCTATGTCTGCGACATTGCCGGCCAGTCGATGCGTGTCCTGGCCGCGGCGATCATGGTGCTGGGCATCTCGCGATCCTATTGGATGGCCTTGCTCGGCGGTCTCATGTGCTCTGCGGTGACGCTGGGGGCGAGCAGTTGGATGTTGCGCGGCAAGATCGAGCGCAACCGCGTTCCCGTCCCCGGCCTGTTCAAGGCGATCATGCGCTATGTCGGGCCGGCCGCGCCCGCCGTGCTGGCGTTCGCGTTGCAGGACAGCGTGATCCTGTGGTTGGCGGCGCGTTTCGGTGGTCCGCACGTCGTGGCCTCGGTCTTCGCCGTCAACCGTATCACGGCGATCGTCGGCGTGCTGTCGACTTTCTCGATCGTCGTCATCGTCCCACGCCTTGCCGGGATCACCGATATCCGCCGCTTCATCCTGGCTGGCTGGATCGCCAAGGCTGCCATGGCGATTGTCGGACTTGGCGTGATCGCGGTCGGTGCCTTGCTGCCGGGGCCGCTGCTCTGGCTGCTCGGGCCGCAATATGCGCAGCTCGATCATGAGTTGCTTGCCGCGCTCACCACCGCGGCAATCACGCTCGTTTCGACCCCGACCGTCCTGCTCAATCGCGCCAAGGGCTGGGTCCGGCTCGACCCGCTCGTCGCGCTGATTCAGATCGCCTTGCTGGTTGCGACCGTGCCCTTCTGGGACTTCTCCACCCCGTTGTCGGTGCTGTTGCTCAGCATGATGCTGAGCGGCTCGCTGTTGTTGCAGGGGCTGGCGATCAGCCTCATCGGCGCATTCCGCCCCGGCCTGGTGACCGCACGACCATGACCACGAGGCTGATCCAGATCGTTCCGCGCCGTTCCATCTCGCCCGAGGGCGTCGGCGACTATGCACGCCTCCTTGCCGAGCAGTTGCTGCGCGATCATGCCATTCGGACGGTGTTCGTCTCGGGTTCACCACTGCCGCCACACGAACGGTTGCGCGACGAATGGGAAACGCACGAGCTTGCCGAGCGGACATCCGCGGCACTGCGCGCGACCCTGGACGGGATTACCGGCGGCGCCCCCGTGCCGATCCTGCTGCATCTGTCCGGCTACGGATATCAGGACAAGGGCACCCCGTTATGGCTTGCAACCGGTCTCGAACGCTGGCGTCGCAGCCATGCGGCCGCCCCCTTCGTCACGATATTTCACGAATTGTTCGCGACCGGCCCGATCTGGGGCAGCGCATTCTGGCTCGGCCCGATCCAGGCTTGGGTGGCGCGACGCATCCAGCGGCTCAGCACGGCCGGCATTGCGACCACCGGCCCTTATGCCGCGCTGCTTGAGGGCTGGCGCGGCGAACGGCCCGGATCGACCATCGCGTTGCCGGTCTTCTCGACCATTGGCGATATCGAGAACCCGATTCCGGCGGTAGAGCGACGCGCCTCGCTTGCGATATTCGGCCGGGCCGGCATCTATGACGCCGTCTATCGCGAACGGATCACTCAGATCGAAGCGTTCGTCATTGCCAACAAGATCGACGAGATCATCGACATCGGCCATCGCACCGAAGCACCGCCGCCAATGATCGGCGCGGCACGCGTCCGCAGCGTCGGAAAGGCATCGACCACCGTGCTTCGCGAGGAGCTCGGCAGCGCGCGGTTCGGACTGCTTGATTATGACGCCGACCGCCTGGCGAAATCGACGATCTTCGCCGCCTATTGCGCTCATGGTGCGGTCCCGATCTGCCTCAGCGATGCCGCCGGACAGAATGACGGGCTTCGGCCGGGCAAGACTTATCTCAAGCTCGCTGCGGACGACGCTACGCCCGTCGTGGATGATGCCGCGCTTGAGGCGTTGCAGCACGGCGCGAAAAACTGGTATCAGCCGCACTCGCTGAAAAGCAGTGCGGACGTAATCGGCCGCCTGCTGCGGCAATCGTCAGCGACCACGGGGCGCATTTGAGATGCTTCTGAATTTCATTCCGCTTCTACCCATCATCATCGTGCTCTGCTTCGCCGCGATACGCTTCTGGGGTACAGCGATCATCGCGGTGCTCGTCTGGGCGATGTTTGAAGGCGCAGTGCGTAAATGGGTCTTGCCGGGCTTTCAGTCGCAGCTCCTGCTGGTCAAGGATTTCATCCTCGTTTTCGCCTATCTCGGGTATTTCATCTCGGCCCGCAGCAGCGAAGACCTCGGCCCGAAGAGCGGGACATTGTTGTTTCTGCTATTGCTCGAGGCCGTCTATTGCGTAATTCAGCTAATCAATCCCAACTCGCCATCATCGCTGCTGAGCCTGTTCGGATTGAAGAATTACCTGATCTATCTGCCTCTGGCATTCATCATCCCCGATATCATCAAGGATCGGCTGCAGCTGCGCAAGATCATGATCCAGACCTGCTATCTGGCGATTCCGATTGCATTGCTTGGCCTGTATCAATTTTCCCAACCGCCCACGTCCTGGGTCAATCAATATGTGAGCCATGAAGAAGGGGTCGAGGCCGTCGTGTCGGTGTTCGGCGAACAGGGCGAAGGTGACTTCAAATACGGGCGGGCGCGAACCTCGAGCACGTTCTCCTATATCGGCGGATTCATGACCTTCCTGCTGCTCGCGGCACCGCTCGCGGCATCGCTGTTGCTGGCATCGGTCCCCAAGCGGCGGACGCTGCTGATCGTTACGGCCGCATTGGCGCTGTCCATCGGCGGCGCGGCGACCACGGGTGCGCGAACACCGATGGTCGTCTTCGCCTTTGCGGGTCCACTCCTCTTGCTGATCGGTGGTTGGAAAGGCCTGTTGCCGTTCCAGGTGGCACTCCGCTTCGCGGTCGGCCTGGCCGTTGTCGGCATCGCTACCGTGGCGATTTTCGGCACTGCCTTTTCCGCGCTCGAATACCGCGCCAACAACGCCGACAGCGCGGTCGCGCGGCTTGCCACCCCGATTACCGAGGCGGCCGATGCGTTCGAGACCTCTCCGCTCATCGGCACTGGCATCGGCAGCAATTCCAACGCTGCAATGTCGTTGATCGGCGGCGATTATCTCTGGTGGCTCAACGGCAACGCCTATGAGCTGGAAACCGCGCGCGTTATGCAGGAACTGGGTTTTGTCGGGTTCACTCTGGTGTTCCTTCCCAAGGTCTTCGTCATCATCCTGGTGCTAGGCCATCTGCGAAAATCGAAATCGCCGCTGATGATCGCGACGCATATGGCGAGCCTGATCTTCGTCGTGGTCCACCTCGTACTATTCACGGTCAACAACCCGACCGGCGGATTGATGTACTGGACGATCGTCGGCGTCTCGATCGCGGCGTTCCGCATCGAGATGGCAGAGCGGCGAAGCCGATCGCAGCAGAATTATTATCTGGAGCGCGGCTATCCGCTCGGAGAAGTGGCTCTGGTATGATGCCCTCGACCGGCCAGGCTGGCCGGCCGATCCGGATCGCTGTGGTCAACACTCATCCGATCCAGTATTTCGCGCCGCTCTACGCCGCCCTCAACCGTGCCGATGATCTGGAGATCACCGCGCTTTACCTGTCCGATTTCTCGCTGCGCGGCGCGCATGATCGCGATTTCGGCAAGGCGGTGACCTGGGATGTCGATCTGCTGGCCGGATACGAGTCGCGGTTCATCGGCAGGAATGTCGGCACGATCGAACCCTATGGTTTCTTCTCGACCGTCTCTCCGGCGCTTTTCGCGGAAATCTCGCCAAAGCGCTACGATGCGCTGTGGATCCATGGCCATGGCTATGCGGCCAAGATGATCGCGCTGGCGGCAGCCCGGCTGAAGGGCGTGCCCGTCTTCATGCGCGGCGAAACCCATCTCGGCCTCGGGATCAGCCCGGCAAAGGCGGCAGCACGACATGCGGTCATCGGCGCGCTCTATCGCCAGTGCACCGGGCTGCTCGCGATCGGTGCCGCCAACCATGATTTCTACCGCGCGATGGGCGTGCCGGAGGAGCGAATTTCGCTCGTTCCCTACACCGTGGACAATGATCGCTTCATCGCCGCCGCCCGGATCACGCCACAGGAACGCAAGGACTGGCGCCGGCGACTCGGCGTGGACGACCATGCGCCGATTATCCTGTTCGCCTCGAAATTCCAGGCCCGCAAGCGCCCGGGCGATCTGCTCCAGGCCTTTCTTCGACTCCGGCGCGCGGGCCTCGACGCGCATCTCGTGATGGTCGGATCAGGCGAACTCGAAGCCGATCTACACAACGCCGCCGTCGCGGCGGCCGATCCCAATATCCATTTCCCGGGCTTCTTCAACCAGAGCGACTTGCCGCGCGTCTACGCCGCCAGCGAGTTGTTCGTCCTGCCGTCGGAGAATGAACCATGGGGGCTGATCGTCAATGAGGTGATGTGCGCAGGGCTTCCCGTCATCGTGTCGCAGGAAGTCGGTTGCGTCCGCGACCTGGTGCGGGACGGCGTCAACGGCGCAACCTATCCGTCCGGCGATATTGACGCGCTTGCCGCCGCCATTCGCAGCGTCCTTGCCGATCCGGCCAAACGCATGGCAATGGGCGCGGCCAGCCACCGGATTATCGATCACTGGAGTTACCGCGAATGCCTGGACGGAATCCGCGACGCCCTGGCCAAGGCGGGGATCGCGCCTGCGACATCCTGATCGCCATTGCCGGACGGCAGCATGCCGACCAGCTCACCACGGCAATGGTCGAATCGGGGTGGAATGCCACCTTGCATCACGCATCGCCGATTCGCCCTGCCCTGGTGGAAACATTGACCGGGCATCACCAGCTTCACCCGCTGACCGGCCTGATCTTTCGTGCCGGCAACAAGCTGTTGCCGCTGCCTCTCGCCTATCGCCTTGCGCACCATATGTACGCGCAGTTCGATCGCAACGTCGCCCGTGCGTTGCCGAAAATAGCGCCCCGCGCGGTAATCGCTTATGAAAACGGGGCGCTCGACACGCTGAAGGCGGCAAAACGGCTGGGCCTGCCCACGATCCTCGACGCCGCCAGCGTCCATCACAGCATGCAGGCCGAGGGCGGGCTGAACGATATCGGGACGGCATTCCGCAACCGGGTCAATGCTCGCAAGGACGCTGAGATCGCGCTGGCCGATCATATCCTGTGCTGTTCGACGCTCGCCGCGAACAGCTATATTGCGGCCGGCGTACCGGAGGACCGCGTTCATGCCGTGCCACTGGGCTTCGAGCCGGGCTCGTTCGGCCCCGGTTTGGACCAGATGCCGCACGAAGGGCCGTTGCGCCTGGCATTTGTCGGCCGCTTTACCGGGGTAAAGGGCGCCGACCTCCTCGCCACCGCACTCGAGACTCTCGTCGAGCAAGGCATCCCCTATGATTGCCGCGTTGCCGCCGCGCGTACCGACGGCATGCCCGATCTCGTGGCACGTCTCGGCGCCCGCGCGACCTTGCTTGGCAAGGTACCGCATGACGAGCTCGCCACGCTCTACCGCTGGGCGGACCTGCTGGTCATGCCCTCCCGCTTCGACTCTTTCGGCCTGGTCGTGCCGGAAGCACTGGCGTGCGGCCTGCCAGTGCTCGCTTCCGACCATGTCGGCGCAAGCGACTTCATCGTGCCCGGAGAAAATGGCGCCATCATTCCGTTCAACGATGCAGATGCCTTGACCCAGGCTCTTGCGAAATATGCCGCGGATCCCGCCGGCATCCGCGCGATGCGGCCCGCCGCGCTCGCCTCGGCTCAGGGTGCGGAATGGGCACATTATCGCACGCGCGTTGCCCGAATCGTTACCAATATGCTCGGCTGGTCGGCGCCGTCATGAAAATCCTTCACGTCACACCGAGCTATTTCCCGGCCGTTCGATATGGTGGACCGATCTATTCGGTCCACGGCCTCGCCGCCGGCCAGGCCGCCTTGGGCCACCGGGTGAGTGTCTTCACGACCAATGTCGATGGCCCCGGTATCTCGGATGTTCCTGTGGGAATGCCGGTGGATATGGACGGCGTCGCAGTCACCTATTTTCAGATCGGATCTCCGCGTCGTCTCTACCGCGCGCCGACAATGAGTGCAGCACTACGGGCTCAGATCGCGGATTTCGACATCGTACATCTTCATTCGGTGTTTCTCTGGCCCACCCTGGCGGCAGCTCGCGCCGCGAAGAAGACCGGAACGCCGTTCATCCTGTCGCCGCGCGGCATGCTCGTCGCTGACCTGATCCGGGCAAAATCGAGCGTCATCAAAAATGGCTGGCTCACCCTGTTCGAGCGCAGGTCGATCCGGGAAGCGGCGGCGATCCACTTCACCGCCGATCGCGAAGCGCTCGACTTCGACGCGCTCGGCCTCAAAACGCCGTGCAAGGTGATTATCCCTAACGGGGTCGATGCGCCGACGATTCCCGACACCGTCTCACCGGATATCATCGCAGCAACCGCACAGCCCGGTTACGCGCTGTATCTAGGTCGCCTCAACTGGAAGAAAAACCTCGTCGCGCTAATCGATGCGCTCGCCTTAGCCCCCGAAACGCGCCTGATCATTGCCGGAACCGATGACGAAAATCACGCCGTCCAGCTACAAGAGGCGATCGCCAATGCCGATGTTGCCGATCGCGTCATGTTGATCGACCGCAACGTCATCGGTTCGGACAAGGAATGGCTATTCGCCAAGTGCGGCCTGTTCATACTCCCCTCGCTCAACGAGAATTTCGGCAACACCGTGCTTGAAGCGATGATCCGCGAAAAGCCAGTGATCGTCTCGAGCGGCGCCGGCGTTGCCGAGGTCGTGAAGGAGGCGAAATGCGGGTTGATTGCCGAACCCACCGCCGAAGCGCTCGGCATCGCGATCCGCGAGCTCATTGATGAGCCGGCCGAGACGCAGGCAATGGGCGTGCGGGGACGCAAAGCCGCTCTCGCCCATTTCGGCTGGCGCGCGATCGCCGCGCGCATGGTTACAGCTTATGAAGGCCTGGTATCCCGCTGACGCGCTGCCAGCTTCCGATCGACGATTTCCAGGCATAAAAGCAACTCGGCATAGGTGCGCTGCAGCGCATAGAACCAGCCGGGCCAGCCGTCGAACAGGCATTGCTTGACGATCAACGTGTAGAACAGGGCGGCAAATGGCGCCGGCCAGGCCATGGCACGCAATGTCTCGATCCTGGTCCGCTTCGCCGGATCCATGCTCAGCAGATGATCCGCTTCGCGCACGATATATTTGTCCTGCGACACGAGCCAGCGGCGCAGCGATTTGCGGTCGTCATGGTCGATCGTTCCGCGCAGATCCTCGACCGCCCCCTCGATCGCGAGCTTATGGCCATGGCCGAAATCGGCATATTCGCCACGCTCCGGCCGATATAAAGTCACGCGCGCGGGATACAGCGTCCCCCCAGCCGGTGGCCATAGATGCAATAACGAAATGCCGTGCGATAGCCCGATATTGCCATGGCCGGACGCAGCTGCGCGATCTCGTCGATCAAGGCCTGAGTCAGGACATAATCCGCGTCCATCGACAACACGAACGGCGTCTCGATCAGACCCATGCCGAAATTGCACTGCGCTGCGAAGGTATCGAACTTGCGCGTCACCACCTCCGCTTGGGGATATCGCGCGATGATCGCCAGCGTCTCGTCGGTGCTGCCGCTATCGATGATCAGGATACGCTTTGCCCAGGTCAGCTGGTCGAGCACCCGCGCGATATTGGGCTGCTCGTTATAGGTGATGACCATCGGCGTGATCTGATCAAGCACGGCGCAGGGCCCCTTGCGTGCTGAGGTCGAGCCAATTCCAGGCGGTCGAGATGATCGTATCCAGATCCGAATGCCGTGCCGTCCAGCCGAGCATGTCGTTCGCCGCACTCGGATCGGCAACGAGCGCCGCCGGATCGCCCTCGCGGCGCGGCGCCATTGTCACCGGGATCGATCTTCCCGTCACCCGCTGTGCCGCTTCGATGATTTCGCGCACGCTCGTCCCCTGCCCCGTGCCGAGATTGAGCGCGGCGAAACCCTTCGATCCGGCATCCAGTCGCTCCAGCGCGGCGACATGGGCCGAGGCGAGATCGGCAACATGGAGATAATCGCGGATGCAGGTTCCATCGGGCGTATCGTAATCGTCGCCGAACACCGTGATAGTCGGACGAATCCCCGCCGCGGCCTGCAGCACCAGCGGGATCAGATGCGTTTCGGGGTCGTGATCCTCGCCGATCTCTCCATCCAAATCCGCGCCGGCCGCGTTGAAGTAACGCAGCGCGATGCAATCGAAGCCATAGGCATGCGTGTAGTCGCGCGCGATCTGCTCGCCGATCAGCTTGGTGCGGCCATAGGGATTGATCGGCGCCTGCAGTTGAGCCTCCAAAATCGGGATCGTCTCAGCCATGCCATAGGTCGCGCAGCTGCTGGAAAAGATCAGCCGGCCGATCTCTGCCTTGCGCATCGCGCGCAGCAGCGCCGCCGTGCCTTCGACATTGTTGCGATAATATTTTTCCGGATCGGTGACCGATTCACCGACATAGGCGAAAGCTGCGAAATGCATCACTGCGACCGGTCGATATGCCGCGAACACCTCGGCAAGTCGCGCCTCGTCGAGAATGTCACCCTGCTCGAACGGACCCCATTTCACCGCCTCGCGATGACCATAGACGAGATTGTCGTAGACGACGGGCTCCCACCCGGCCGCCCGGAGCGCCTTGCAGGCGTGCGAGCCGATATATCCCGCGCCGCCGGTAACCATTACGCGATTCATAAGGTTGCCCCTTCGAGTGCGCGGCTATAGGCATCGCGATGCTCGATCAAGCCTTGGTCGCGCCATAACGTGCGGTTTGTGCGGCACGGTTTTGCTCGGGACTGGCAAATCTTCGCCGGGGGATATGTGTGACGTCGGTTCAGCGCGCAGAAGATCGGGGCGCAGAAGATGAGGCCGTGCGGCACCAAAGCGACGCGACCAGTCATCGCAGCCCGCGCGGACGCCGCTTCGAGCATCTCGACATGGTCCGCGGCCTTGCTGCGTTGCTGGTACTTGTCGGTCATGTCCGTGGTTTCGTGTTCGTCGACTATTCCGACCTGACCGGCTCGAAACTCGCCTTGGCGCCGTTCTACGTGATCGGCGGCCTCGGTCATCAGGCAGTGATACTGTTCTTCGCGCTGAGCGGCTTTCTCGTCGGCGGGCGGGCGATGCGCGAGATCCGCCAGGGCAAATGGAACTTGCCTGATTATGCGGTGCATAGATTCGCACGACTGTGGACTGCCTTGATCCCCGCATTGATCGCCACGGCATTGCTCGACTGGATTGGCCGCGATCTGCTTCGCCTCAGCGGCTATGGCGCGCAATATTGGGGTATCCTCTCAAGCGGCCCCTATCCGGGTAGCGACCCCACCCCGACGCTGGCGGCCTTCCTCGGCAATATCGCCTTTCTTCAGACGATCGCGGTTCCAGTCTTCGGCACAAATGGGCCATTGTGGAGCCTAGCCAACGAGTTCTGGTATTACTTCCTCGTGCCGTTTGCCTGGCTGGCGCTGGCGGGGCGCAGTGTCTCGCCCGGCGCCCGCGCGGCTGCAGCGATCCTCTCCCTCGCCATTCTGGCCTTTCTGCCATTCGCCATCCTCGCGCTCGGCAGCATCTGGGTAATGGGCGCGCTCGCCTGGTCGCTTGGCGACGGTGTTCGCGCAATGTCAGAGGGACGCTTCCGCCTCCTCGCCGCCGCGATCCTACTGGCGTTCCTTGTCGGGCTCGCAGCATCGCTCGCCCGGTCGGGCCTTCCCACCGATATCCTACTCGGCATCGCTTGCGCTGCCGCACTGCCCTGCCTTGCGCGACTGGCCAATCCCGGTGGGATTTATGGCCGCTTCTCCTTCTGGCTCTCCGAAATCTCCTTCACGCTATACGTCGTACATTTCCCACTGATCGCCTTGTTATGGTTCGCACTGCTCGCACCGGCACAGTTCGCGGTCGGTCCTGCAGGCTTTGCCGCCGCCACTGCTCTGATCGTCGCTGCCCTCGTATACGCCGCAGCGATGTGGTGGCTGTTCGAGCGCAACACCGGCCGCGTTCGCACCCTGTTCCTGAAAACCCTGCATATCCCGAAGAGATAATTGGGTATTTGTGATCTCTTCCGTACTGCAACATTTTCGGTATAAGCGCACTCGAGCGAGGGGTCGCACCACATCGTCATGCCGCGTACCAGCGTCGGCCGAGTCACGGAGACTTTTGCTTGATCATCCTGGGCCTCAACGCCTTTCACGGCGATTCTTCCGCATGTCTGGTGCGCAACGGCGTAATGATCGCCGCCGCCGAGGAAGAACGCTTCCGCCGCATCAAGCATTGGGCGGGCTTCCCGTCTGAATCGATCCGCTACTGCCTTGCCGAGGCAGGGCTGACGCTCGGCGATGTCGATGTCATCGCGGTCAATCAGGACAGCCGCGCCAATCTGTTGCGCAAGATCGCCTATGTCGCGACCAAGCGGCCCGATCTCGGTTTCGTCATGGATCGGCTGAAGAACCGCAAAGCGCGCAAAGGGATCGCCGAGTATCTCGAGGAGAGTTTCCCCGGCGAAACCTTCAAGGGCGTGCACGCGCCGATCGAGCATCATCTCGCACATCTGTCATCGGCCTTTCACGTCTCGCCGTTCCAGGACGCAAGCGTCGTGTCGGTCGACGGGTTCGGCGATTTCAGCAGCGCGGCCTGGGCGATCGGCCATGGCAGCGAGATCGATATCCAGGGCCGCGTGTTCTTCCCGCATTCGCTCGGCATCTTCTACCAGGCGCTGACCCAGTATCTCGGCTTCCCGCATTATGGCGACGAATATAAGGTGATGGGCCTCGCGCCCTATGGCCAGCCGACCCAGATCGACGCGATGCGCGAAATCGTGAAGCTCAAGGGCGATGGCAGCTTCGAGCTCAACCTGAAATATTTCAAGCATCACAAGGAAGGCACGCAATATCAGTGGACCGACGGCATTCCCGAAATCGGCGATTTGTTCTCGCCTGAACTCGAAGCGCTGCTCGGCCCGCGCCGTGACCCCAAGGGCGAACTGACCCAGGGGCACCGCGACTTGGCCAAGTCGATCCAGGCGATGTACGAGGAAGCATTCTTCAACCTGCTCGACATGCTGCATGCGAAACACAAGGTCCCGCATCTGACCATCGCCGGCGGCTGCGGCAACAATTCGGTCGCCAACGGCAAGGTGCGTCGGCGTACGCCCTATACTCATGTCTATGTCCAGTCGGCGGCAGGCGATGCCGGCGGTGCGATCGGCGCGGCGTTCGCGTACTGGCACAAGCAGGGCAAGCCGCGCGGCTTTGTGATGGATCACGCCTATTGGGGTCCGCACGCCCCCGCCGCCGAAGTCGAAGGACTGATGGTCGCACGCGAGGCGGAGATAGAGGCGGCGGGCTGCACGATCGAGACGATCGTCGATGAGGCCGAATTATGCCGCCGCACCGCCACCGCGATTTCGGAGGGCAAGGTGATCGGCTGGTACCAGGGCCGCATGGAATGGGGTCCGCGCGCGCTCGGCAACCGTTCGATCCTCGGCGATCCGCGCCGCGCCGACATGAAGGAAATCCTCAACCTCAAGATCAAGCGGCGTGAAAGCTTCCGCCCGTTCGCACCATCGGTGCTGGATCGCGGTGTCGCCGGCTGGTTCGAGGAGGAGGACAGCGTTCCCTTCATGATGCAGGTGTTCCAAATCCGCGAAGAGAAGCGCGACCTGATCCCGGCCGTCACGCATGTCGATGGATCCGGCCGGCTGCAGACGGTCAATGAAAGCACCAACCCGCGTTATTTCCATCTGATCGAGGCGTTCGAGGCAATCAGCGGCGTACCGATGCTGCTCAACACCTCGTTCAACGAGAATGAGCCGGTGGTATGCCGTCCGGAGGAAGCGCTGGATTGTTTCCTGCGCACCAAGATGGACGTGCTGGTGCTCGGTGACACACTGATCGAGCGCAAGGCCGCGAATTGATCGCCGCTCGATGAGCGCAACGATCGCCTATCGCCCCGATATCGACGGGCTACGGACGATCGCAGTCGGTTCGGTCGTCGCCTATCATGCCTTTCCGGCGCTGGTGCCGGGCGGGTTCGTCGGCGTCGACATCTTCTTCGTCATTTCAGGGTTTCTGATCACCGGCATCCTGATCCGCGAGCATGAGCGGACCGGCCGGATCGATCTCGCCGAATTCTACGCCCGCCGCGTTCGCCGCCTGCTTCCTGCGCTGCTCGCGGTGGTGATGACCACGCTTGCGCTTGGCCTGTGGCTGGTGCCGGCAACCGGCGAGCTTCAATCGCTCGCGAAATCGGCGCTCGCCGCGCTGTTCTTCACCTCGAACATCTTCTTCGCGCTCCAGCCATCGGGATATTTCGCCGCCGCGGCGGAGACCTACCCTTTGCTGCATACCTGGACGCTGGCAGTCGAGGAGCAATTCTACATCGTCTGGCCATTGCTGATTCCGGCGACGGGCTGGATCGCGAGAAAGCTCGGCCTGGCTCCGCGCCGTACACTTTGGGGCCTGTTCATCCTGATGTTCGTTGGATCGCTGGCAATCAGCATCGTCGGCACCATGATACGACCATCCTTGGCCTTCTATCTTACGCCGTTTCGCGGCTGGGAATTCGCGATCGGCGCGATGCTGTCGCTGGCGCTGCGTGGCGACAATCCGCGCTGGCATCACGGCGCGACCGCACTTTCGCTGATCGGTCTCGCGCTGATCGGCATATCGTTATGGGCGTTCGACCACGGCACACCCTTCCCTGGCTGGATCGCGCTGCTGCCGACGCTCGGCGCGGCGGCACTGCTCGCGGCGGGCGCGATCGCGCCGGCCAATCCAATTGCCCGCCTGCTTGCTCGGCGTCCCGCTGTCTATATCGGCAAGCTCTCTTATGGCTGGTATCTGTGGCACTGGCCTTTGCTCGCCCTGGTGCGCGGCGACGCGCTTGGCGAACCGGGCAACGGCGCGCTGATCGCGGCTGTGATCGCGTCGTTCCTGCTCAGTTCGGCGAGTTACCACCTGATCGAGACGCCGGTCCGTCATCAGCATCCACCGATCTTCCGCACCACCGGTAAGAGCCTGGTCGCCGGGATCGCCTTGCTGCTGATCGGCGCGGCCAGCGCGGGCGCGACACTGGCCCTGGCCAATACCCGCCTCGCCGCCTCGCCGCGCCTTCAAGCCATCGCTGTGGTGGGAGACAATGGCACGGTGCCCGGAATGGCGGTCGCCTGCACCAACTATTTCGCTGTCTTCAAGGAGCTCGCTCCGCCCCAATCCTGCATGGTGGGTGATCGCACTGCGACGCGGGTGGTCATCCTGATCGGCGATTCCCACGCCGCCCACTACCTCCCGATGCTCGATCGCTGGGGCAAAGCCTCCCATGTTGCCGTGCTGCAGCGGTCGCGCGCCGGTTGCCGTCCGCTCGATGGCTCGGCGGGGTATGTCGGCGTTGCACCAAGCTCCGCGGCCTTTGCGGACTGCGCACGATTTCTCGACGCCGTATTGGACGAAGCAGCGCAACTGGCCCGGAAGGGGCACATCATCGCATTCGTGGTCGCGTCGCGCTGGCCGGATGGCGATGTTCCGCTCACGATGCGTGCCGCAAGCGGCGAGGTCCGTGCCGGGTTCGACTCCGGGCTCCACCGCATCGCCACCGCGGCGCGAGCGGCGAGAGTGCGGCTGGTGCTGATCAAGGATACGCCTCTTTTCCCGCATAATGTACCGCGCTGTCTGGCGCGCCGATCCAACCAGGATTGCAGCGTGTCCCGCGCCGTCGCCGATCGCGAGCATGACGAAGGCGATCGCCGTCTCGACGCGCTGGCGGCAAGCCTCCCGGACATCCGCGTCGTGAACCCGCGTTCGATACTTTGCGCCGGCAGGACCTGCAGCCCGATACGGGACGGCATCGTTCTTTTCGCGGACGAGAATCATTTGTCGGCGCGGGGCAGCGCTGGGCTGGCGACGCAGCTTCGTCCGGCGCTCGACGCAGCGATCCTCGGACGATGAGCATGATCATACGCTTGAATTCACCGCCGATTTTCGCCACGCGAGGGCCGGATCGCACCGTTGCTCGACAAGGGGGCTATTGATGCCATCATATGCATTCAAGACCAGCCGGTTCGAAGCCCAGCCCGATTGGCCAGAAAGCTGGCGCGTCTCGCATCACCATGACGATGTCGAGATCTGGGGCGGCAAATCCAACCCGGGCTATACCAGGATGTACGATCAGCGCCGCAAACGCGTGCTCGACGCGCTGAGCAGCATCGCCAGCCCGGGCGCGAAGCTGCTCGATCTCGCCGCTGCGCAGGGCAACTACACACTCGCCGCCACCGCAATGGGGTATCGGGTGACCTGGAATGACCTCCGCGCCGATCTGGTCGACTATGTAAAACTCAAATCCCCGCTTGCCGCCCAGGTCGAGTTCGTCCCCGGCAATATCTTCGACCTTGGCGACAGGTTCGCCAGCGCCTTCGACGTAGCGCTCGCGCTCGAAGTGGTCGAACACGTCGCACATCCCGACCAGTTTCTCGCCCAACTCGCCACAGTGGTAAAGCCTGGAGGGCATCTGGTCATCTCGACCCCGAATGGCGGCTACTTTCTCAACCGGTTGCCGCGCTTCTCCGACTGCCCCGATGCCTCGATCTATGAGGATCAGCAGTTCAAACCCGATTCCGACGGACACATCTTCCTGCTCCACCAGGATGAGATCGTCTCGCTGAGCAAGCGCGCCGGGCTGGAACTGGTCCGACACGAAATGTTCACCAACCCGCTCTCCGCCGGCCATGCCAAGACCGCAGGGCTGCATCGCATTCTTCCCGGCGCGGCAATCGATGCAGTGGAGCGCGTTACCGCCCTGTTGCCGGACGCCTTCACGCGAAAACTCTCGGCAGCTTCCGTCACCGTCCTGCGTCGCCCTTCATAGAGCCTCGACCGGCCGTGCAACTTCTGACAAGGCAGTTTTCCGGGGTTGAGATCGCGGCGCCATGGCGCGGCGTGGCGAGGGGGCATGAGGTGACACAGGGCGGCGGCAAACGGGATTATCTCCCCGAACTCGACGGTCTGCGCGCTTTGTCGGTCGGTTTTGTCCTGCTTTTCCATGCGAGCTATGGTCGGCTGCAAGGTGGCTTTCTCGGCGTCGATATCTTCTTCGTCATCTCGGGCTATCTCATCACGCGACTGATGATGCTCGAACATCAGGCGACCGGCCGGATCGACCTGCGCGAATTCTATCTGCGCCGTGTGTTCCGCATCATCCCGCCGCTGCTCGCCTGCCTGATCCTCGCGATGCTGCTCTGGACCGGCGCGCCATCCGATCGCCTGCCCGTCGCAGTGGCAGTGATGGCATTCTTCGCCAATTTCCTTCCTGCCGAAATGCTGGGCAGCCTTGGTCATACCTGGTCGCTGGCGATCGAGGAGCAATTCTACGTCGTCTGGCCGATCGTCTTCATCCTGGCGTCGAAGCGCGGGTTGAGGCCGGCAGCGATCATCGCGACATTGGTCATCGCCTCGGCCATCGCGATCCGTTTTGCCATGCTCGCGGCCGGTTATCCGCCGGTCCTGCTCTACACCTTCACGCCGGCGCGAACCGATGGGCTGATGCTTGGCTGCCTGTTGGCAATCAGCGAAACGGCATTGAGCGCGCGCGCGCCGCAACGCCTGCTTCGCCCGCTTGCCTGGGCCTGTTTCGTTGCAATCGTCATGACCCTGTTCGTCGGATCTCGCGATTTCATGCAAGAGGTCGCACCGTCCTTCACCCTATTCGCGCTGCTCGCCGCCATCCTGATTTTCACCATCCCGCGGCTGGCCGATGGCGATCCGCTGCGCCGCGCCTTTGCCAACCCGATCGCACGATATGTCGGGCGCCGCTCCTATGGCCTTTATCTCTACCATTATCCGATCTTCCACGCAGCCGAAGCGTATCGGCAACCGGGCAATCTGACCAATTACCTGCTGGTCGTGGCGATCGAGGTGTCGCTCTCGCTGATCGTCACCGAATTGTCATGGCGCTTCGTCGAACAGCCGATGCTGCGCGTGAAGAAACGCTATTCCTGGCGGCGGATGCAAACCGCCGCATCTGCATCGTCCGCGACCTGAATCCATCGGAAGATCCTCATGACCGACCCGATCGCGCCCTCCCCTGTGGCTCCACTGCCCAAGGCCAGGCTGAAAGCCTGGTTACCACTGCTGGTCGGCGCCATACTCGCGCTGTCGTTCCTCGAATATGCGCGGACTCATATCCTCATCAAGCTGGCCGATGCCGGCTTTGGCGCCGAGACGGCCGGGTTCGCACAGCGCGGCCAGATCACCCAATGCAGCGACGCGATCGACAGCGACAAATGCGTCGCCACCTGGACCCGGGCCGGCAAGCCGCCGACGGTGTTGTGGTTCGGCAATTCGCAGCTCTCCGGAATCAACCGGTATCGGCCGGGCGACGTCAATGCGCCCGAACTGTTACGCCGCGCGCTCGCCGCGCGGGGCAAGTATCTCGTCACCTATAGCCAGCCAAACGCGAACCTGACCGAAGAGGCGATCGTGTGGAACGCCATCGCACCAGTCTATCGCCCAAAGCTCCTCATCCTGCCGGTATGCTATGACGATATTCGCGAACTCGGCGTACGCGAGACGGTGGGCGATTTCACCGAACGCAAGGGCGTGGTCGCCAGCCTTGAGGCGCAACGCTATTGGCCGGTGATCGCCGGATCGATGCAGGAAAGCCTGAAGGCGGCATCCCCCCAGGTCGCCGAGGGGCATCAATCGCTGCAGACCAGAGTCGAACGCGAAGCGACCGGCTTCCTTGCAAGGTATTGGTCATTGTGGCGGGCCAAGCCTTCGCTGCGCGGCACGCTCGGCTTTGCGATCCATACGCTGCGCAACCAGATGCTCGGGATCCATTCGACCAGCAAGCGCCCGGTGGATGCCAATGTCTATCGCGACCGCATGGAACTGCTCGACGGCATGGTTGCCGATGCGCGAGCACAGGGAGCGGACGTGCTGCTCTACGTACCGCCCTATCGCCAGGATATTGATGGCCCCTATCCGATGGCGCAGTACCGGGCGTTCAAGACCGAGTTGCAGGCGCTGGCCAAGCGCCACGGCGCGGGGTTCGTCGATATCGACCCGATCGTGCCCGGCCCCGAATGGGCGACCGTCACCGACGAACTGTTCGGCTTCAAGGAAGCCGATTTCATGCACTTCACCGCCGCCGGCCATAAACGCCTCGCCGCTGGAATCGACCAAACCGCGCGCCGGATGGGATACTGATCGATGCTGTTCAATTCAGTCACCTTTCTCGGCCTGTTCCTGCCGATCATCTGCATCCTCTACTGGCAGTTGAAGGGTAACGCCCGGCTATGGCTGCTGCTGCTCGGCAGCACGACCTTTTACGGTTTCTGGCGGATCGAATTCGTACCGCTGATGCTCGGCAGCGCGGTGATGGATTATTACCTCGCGCTGCTGATCGACCGGCAGGAGGATCCGATCAAGCGCAAGCGGCTGATGCAGGTCAGTCTCGTGGTGAATCTCGGCATCCTCGGATTCTTCAAATATTTCATCTTCTTCCGCAACAGCGTCTTCTCGCTCGCCGAGGTGCTGGGCTTCCATCCCAGCTTCACCACGATCAACATCATCCTGCCGCTCGGTATCAGTTTCTATATCTTCCAGACGCTGAGCTACACGATCGACGTCTACCGCCGCGACCTGCCGCCGGAGCGCAACATGCTGCGCTACCTGACCTTCGTGACCTTCTATCCGCACCTTGTCGCCGGGCCGATCATGCGCCCGGACATCCTGATCCCGCAATTGAAGGACCCCGCCCCGTTCGACGGCCAGCAGGTTCGCCGCGGCATCGAGCGCATCATCGCGGGCCTCTTCCTCAAGGTCGTGCTGGCCGACACGATCGCCGGGTTCGTCGACCAGGGATTCGCCGGCAACATTGCGCAGATGAGCGCGTTCGACGCCTGGACGCTTGCCTTCCTGTTCGGATTCCAGATCTATTTCGATTTCGCCGGTTATTCATCGATCGCAATCGGTTCGGCGATGATCATGAACATCTATGTGCCGGAGAATTTCAACTTCCCCTATGTCGCAACGTCGCCACGTGAATTCTGGAAGCGCTGGCATATCTCGCTGTCCACCTGGATCCGCGATTATGTCTATATCCCGCTGATGGGCCGCTACCGCGAGCCCGGACATGGCGCATGGGACACGCTGGCCGAGAGTTCGGAGAATGTGCCCGGCGCCGCCAAGGTGACCGAGGGCAAGCGCACCCGCGCGCTTTTCTCGACCTGGGCGATCATGGGGTTGTGGCACGGCGCCAATTGGACCTTCGTCCTGTGGGGCGTCTACCACGCCGCAATGGTCTGGGCGCAGCGCGTCATTTCGCCGCGCATCCGCATGCCCGGCGGCGTGATCGGTGCGCTGATCGGCGTCGCGGTCACCCTGCCGCTGATGATGGCGGCCTGGATCCCGTTCCGTGCGGTCAGCCTGCACGACACCTTCACCCTGTGGAGCAAGATGCTCGACCCCCGCCAATATCACGCCTTCGGGCTCGCCCCGAACAGCTATATGATGGCGGCGGCGCTGACCGTGTCGATGTTCGTCGTTTGGTTTGTCCGCGACCGCATCGTGCCGCGTTTTGCACCCAACGGCGCGCCGCTGATCGTCGCGAAGACTGCCTATCTGACCTTCGCGATCGCGGTGGTGTTCGTGATGCTCGAAGTGAAGAGCGCCTTTATCTACTTCCAGTTCTGACCTGCCATTGCTGGCTGTTATCCGGAAAAACTTTTTCTGGCTGTCCAATCGGGCTCTCAGCCTAAATTTCAAGCCAACTTACAATCACTTGCGGGAGGCCGGCTGTTATCGAATAACAGCCAGGTAACAGCCAGGTAACAGCCAGCTTGGCTGGCTGTTCTCTGCCGGAACAGCCAGTTCAGACTCATATGATTTTGACCGGTCATGAGAAAGAGCGGGAGCAATCGTCCGGCTCCTCGCTGCCATGCCCAATACCGATGTTGAATCGTCGCAAGCCTTCATGGCCGATATAAGGTTCGACCGACCCTGTTGGAGTTCGTCAGGCGGCCAGGTGGCGGCTCGCACGCTCGGGCGCTTCTTCCGGTTCAACGATCCGCCTTGGCCGCGCCATCACACCGCAGCACAGGCCGAAGATCACCGCGATCGCTGCGGTGCGCAGCGGATAATCGACGAACTCGTGCAGGATGATGATTCCGGTGATCACCGTCGCCGCCTCCGAAAAGGCATCGCGGGTCGCTGCGCGCCAGATCACGATCGTCGTGCGCAGCCACCAGGCGGCAAAGCCAAGCATCAGGATGACCGCCGGCACACCGCCGGTCATGATCAGTTCGAGAATGTCATTATGCGCATGGTTGGCATAGACCCGGGTTACCGTCTGGGCATCCTCGAACTGCGGGAAGACGGCACGGAAACCGCCGACACCCGATCCGAAAGGCATGAACGTGCCGATCGCCTTTATCGTCCGGGACCAGAGCTGAGGGCGCCCCATTTCGGAGCCAGCGGCGAACTGGCCGCTCGACACATGCCCCCATATCAGGACCGTCGCGATCACACCGATCGCCAAGACGGAAACCCCGATCGCGCCGATCACGCCCATGCGAACCTTGCTGTTGCCGCGCCGCAGCCTTGCGATCAGGAAGATCGACGCCAGCCCGATCAGCGACAATCCAATGCCGGCCAGCGAATTGGCGATCCAGATACCGAACAGCGCGACCAATACGATCGAGATCAGGACCAGCCAACTGGCATTGGGCTTGGTCGATCCACGTTGCGCAACGAACAGGGCGGTCGCCGCCGGAATCGACAGCACGCACAATGTCGCAAGATGGTTGCTGTTGGCGAACAGGCCGGTCGCCTCGCCGCGATTGGAAATCTCATACAGGTAGAAGGGAGATTCGATGCCGGTCATCCGCTGTGCGAGCCCGACGCTGACCGACAGGATCAGCAAGAGGATCAGCATAATGAACAAGGCGATCAGTCCGACGCGCGGGGCACGCATGCCGATCAGCGCCGCTGCGATGACCGGGAGCATGCTCAACGCCGCGCCGATCGTGCCCTCCGGCGTCAGGCTGATCTGACGCCAGCCATTTTCGACGCCGGCAAGCGCCATTCCCTGGGTGACAATATCCCGCGCCGGCAAGGCCGACCAAAGGACAGGCGGAAGCGGAACGAGCTGGAAAACCGCAAGGCCGACCGCGCCGCACAACAGCAGCAGCAATCCCTTTTGCGTCCCACCCGGATAATTGTGCCGCGAGACGATCGCGAGCGCGATGCCGAGCGCGGCCGCGAACTGGATCGCGGCATTGGCATAAACGCCACCGCGCGACGACCCGCCAAGGACGATGGCGACGCACAGGAAAATGGTCGCCGGAATGATGGGCGCGGTACGGTTCATGGCGTGACCGATGGCTGGGGCGACGGGATCGCCGATGTCGAAATGGCAGCCGAGTCCGGCGCGGAGGTGGGCGCTGTTGCACGCTCGAACTGGACCGCGGCAATGCGCGCATTGAGACGCACGGGGAATTCCGACGCTGCGCCGGTGAGCGACAGCGACACCGCCTGGCAGGTTTCGGGCACATCGAACGGTGCCGATAGTTGCGGCTTGCCGGTCACATTGATGTCGAGCGCCAGGTTGCCGATCGGGCGATTGCCGGGCAGGCAATATGCCTGCCAGGTCAGGGTGGTTCCGCCACTCGACGGGCCCTCGCTATTGGCATTGGCTACCGTGCTGCGCAGCCGATAACCGCCCGGCTGCAGCACGACCACCTGAGTCGCCAGCGTCACCGGCTTGCGGCCGGAATAGGACAGGTCGAGCCCATTGTTCGTTTCCGCCCGATCACCGTCGGCAGCAGTCAGCTGCCAATTGAACGGCGGCGGTCCCGGCATACCCTTGAAGTGCGCATCATAAGGTGTGTCGACGCTCGCCAGTGCGGATTCAGGCAGATAGGAGACCCAGGCAAGATAAGCTCGTTCGTAATCCGCCTTGGTAATCAGGTCGGCGACGAACGCGGCGCGCTCCTGCTCGATCGTATAGACGTTGCTATTGCCCGCATCCATGATCGCAAATCGGATCGCCGGATCGAACCCATTGGTCTGCAGCGTACTGAGGAACGGCCCGCGCCAGCCCGGATTGCCCCGCAGCGCCGCGGCAATCTGCGAAATATTGCGGCGGTCCTTGGCCAGTCGGGCAAGGATCGGCACATAATTCGGATATTGCGACGGATCGACCGAAAGCAGCCGCAGCGTGCTATTGGCTGCCTCCACGGTCCGGCCGTTCCGCATCTGCTGATCGAGCCGCCATAGCCATGCCAGCCGCGTCCGTGGCTCCAGGGCGAGCGCATGCGCGACCAGCTTGGCCGCACGTTCCTTGTCGCCCTTCGCCGTCGCATCAAGCGCGACCAGCGCGAATGCCGTACCGTCGAGCGGCTTGCTCGTCAGCCTTTGGCGCAATCGCGCGAGCTCGGCCGGGTCGAACTTGATCGCCAGCCCGCCGTTCACATCGATCAGCCGCGTCCGCAGAATCTCCGGATCATCGCCAAGGACGATGGTAACCGCGTCGATCCGGCGGTACGCGGCGCGATAGACATGGCTGAGCGACGCCCAGCCAGTGGCAACGACGAGAACTCCCGCGAGCGCCCAACGCGTGGCGCTCGAATATAACAAGTTACGCTGCGGCATCGACGATCAGTCGGGATTGACCGAGAGCTGACGCTGCGGATCGGACTTCTTGTCGCCCGGTTCGCGGCCATAGCCATAGCCATAGCCGTACCCATAGCCATAACCGTAGCCATAGCCGGACGTGCGGGCGTTGAACTTGGTCAGCACGACGCCGATCAAATGCGATCCGGCTTCCTGCAGGCGCGCCACGGAGCGCTTGAGCACTGGCCGGCGGATCCGCCCCGCCTGCACGATCAGGATCGTCGCTTCGCACATCGACGACAGCAACGGCGCGTCGGCAAGGCCAAGGATCGGCGGCGAATCGATGATCACGATATCGACGATGCCTTCAGCCTCCGTCAGCAGTTCGCGCATCCGCCGCCCGGCGAGCAATTCGGCTGGGTTGGGCGGGATCGGGCCCGACGGCACGACGTAGAGTTCATCGATGCTGGTGCGCGCGATGTGGTTGCGGATGCTGTCATGGCTGGCGAGCAGCGACGACAGGCCGCATTTCTCCTCCAGCTTCACCTTGAAGGTCGGTTTGCGCATGTCCGCATCGATCAACAGCACGGTACGACCCGAACGCGCGAACTTCTGTGCGAGTGCGAGCGAGCTCACCGACTTGCCTTCGCCCGGCGCGCAACTGGTGATCAGGATCGACTTGGCCACACCACCGGACGTGGCGAAGTCGATCGAATTGCGTGCCGACGAATAGGCCTCGGACTGCTCCGAGGTCGGGTCGTTGAGCAACTCGGCCACCGCATCGCCCTTTGGCGCGGTCGGTACCACGCCGAGCAGGGACAGCTTGAGCTTGTCCTTGATATCGTCCGGGTTCTTGACCGTGTCGTCGATGAACTCGATGGCAAAGGCCAGGCCGACGCCGAGCATCAGGCCAAGGAACAAGGCAAAGGCAAGATTGCTGGGAATCGACGGCGAAAACGGTGCCCCTGGCACCCTGGCGCGATCGATGATCGAGACCAGGCTGTTGGCGACACCGCCGGCAACGCCGACTTCCTTGTAGCGCTGCAACAGGCCGTCATAAAGTTGACGGTTGGTATCCACCTCGCGCTGCAGAATGGTGTACTGGATGCTTCGCCCGCGCAGGTCCATGACCGAAGTCTTCAGGCCGTTGACCTTGCTGCGCAGATCATTCTCTCGACCGACAGCTGCAAGATATTCCGACCGAAGATCGCCTGCCGCGGCGCCCGAAATGCTGCCCGATGTCGTTGCGATCTGCCGCTGGAGCGACTGGATGCGCGCGCGCAGCTGCTGCATTTCGGGGAAGTCGGGTTTGTAGATATTCAGCTTGTCCTGATACTCTGCATCAAGTCCGGCTTTCTGGCCGATCAGCGTCTGCACCGCGGCGCTCTGTACCACTTGCGATTGCGGCGCGGTGCGCAGGGCGTTGCGATACTTCTGCTCCACCGCGATCCGGTCGCTCTGTGCCGCGGACAAGGCTTCGTTCAGCGTAACCAGCGATGCGCTGTCCAGCGAGCTGCTGGTCGTATCGCCGCCATCGTCGCCCTTGTTCTGATTGACGACGATGATCCCGGCCTTTTGGGCATATTCGACCAGCTGGCGCTCCGACGTCTCAAGCTGCGACTTCACCTTCGCGATGCGATTTTCCAAAAAGGTGCGCGCATAGGAGGTCGCACCATATTGCCGCTCGAGATTCGAGGCGATGAAACCATCGGCAACCGCGTTGGATACGTCAGCGGCAAGCTGCGGCGACGGGCTGGTGAAGGTGATGTTGATCAGCCGGCTGGCGGGAACGGGCACCACCGCCAGGTTGCGCTGGATCGTGCCGGGGCCGACGCGCGGCCGGTCCGGCCGACCGCTCTTGCCGTCGAGACCAAGGTCAGCGATCACACGCTCGGCAAGCGAACGGCTTTTCAACAAGCCGATCTGCGTCGCCAGATATTGCGGATCGCGCACCGCCGTCTGACGATTGCCACGATCATTGTTCGAGGTGATGTCTTCCTGCGCCAGCGCGATCTCGACCTGCGCCGCCGATTTGTACATCGGAGTCGCAAGCAGTGAAACGGCAAGCCCGACCAGCAAGGCCAGGATCGTGCAGCCAGCGATCAGCCAGCGCCATTTGGTCAGGACGCGCCAGATTTCATGCGGGTCGATCTCGGCGATCGCCCCTTCAGCCGGCGGCGCGGCGCGAAACGGCACCAGCCCCGCCGAACGGGGATCGACCAGCGCGGTCTGCCCGGGGCCGCGCAGCGCGCGATCTTCGGGACGCGGTTGATACTCGTTCATGAAACCCCCGAATTATAAATCATGTCAGGCGCGGCAACGGTCATCGTCAGAACGGCCTGAAAATTGCGAGCAACGGTACTGTGCTCAACGCGTCGCGGAAATTCTGCCGCGCCTTGCTGCCGTCGACGACGATGATGTCATTGCCGAAAATCTCCGGATCCGGCTGCGTGCCGCGGCGAATGTCGGTCAGGTCGAAGGACGCGGCCTGACGCTGTCCCTTGATCATGCGGAATACAACCACGCGGCGCGGATTGGCATCGGTGTCGGTACCCCGCGCCAATGCGATCGCCTGGATCAACGTGGTCGATCCTGCGAGCGGATAAATGCCCGCCTGCTTGACCGATCCATCGATCGTGACACGCTGGCTGGTCGCACTTTTCACCGCAACACGCACTTCGGGGGATTGCAGATATTTGGCACCAAGTTTGGTCGCGAGTTCGCTGGACAATTGGTCGGTCGTCTTGCCGGCCGCCTCGACCTGGCCAATCAGCGGCATGGCGAAATTGCCGGTCACATCGACCGTCACGTCACCCGACAGGTCGGGAACCCGGAATACCGCGACCGACAGCGTGTCGCCGGGACCGATATGATAGCTGTCGTCGGTCTTGAGGGCGACCGGCGCATCGGGCGAGCCGAAATCCTGGACGCCGTACGGCACGGTACCACCGCGCTTGTCGGCGCACGACGCCAGGGCAAGCGACATTATCGCGACCAACCACAGCTTGTGGCGAAGCAGGGATAGGCCGCCAAGGAATTCCCTGCGGCCGCGTTCAGCGTGAGCGATCAATGCCAGCTCCATAAATTCAACGGCGAAGGGCCCCCTCGCATGATCGTGGCGGTTTAGCACCCGGCCCGCTGGAATCAACCCGACAGGGAATTGTGGTGGATTCACCGCCAACTCCCCAATCCTGTTGCCCCATGGGCCTGGATGCCATTCTTGCGATTTTATTTCGACCCGGAACCGGTAATCACCGTCCGGACCGTCCGGAACAGGATCAGCGCATCAAGCCAGGCCGACAGATATTTGATATAATAGAAATCGTAGCACAGTTTATAATGCACGTCGTCAATCTCCGCGACATGCCCCTGATTGACCTGCGCCCAACCGGTGATGCCCGGCTTCACGACGTGGCGATAGCTGTAGAAAGGCAGCTCACGCTGATACCAGCTCGACAGCGACATCGCCTCCGGGCGCGGACCGATCCAGCTCATTTCGCCGCGCAGGATATTGAGAATCTGCGGGATCTCGTCGATCCGCGTGCGCCGCAGGAATTTACCCACGCGAGTGATGCGATAATCCTCATTCTGCGTCATCGCGCGGCGACGTTCATCATCTCCACTCGTCGCGCCCGCCGGCAATGTCCGCATGGTGCGAAACTTGTAGACTTGGAACGGCTTGCCGCGAAAACCCATGCGCTGCTGGCGAAACAGCACCGGCCCGCTCGAATCGAGCCTGATCGCGATGGCAACCACCGCCAACAGCGGCAACAACAATGGCAGGAGGATAATCGCAGCCGCGACATCGCTCAACTGCTTGAGCTTGCCATAGCCTTCGTTGGGCGCAAGCGACCCCAGGCCATTTTCCGAAATATGTTCGATCTCGAGCTGCCCGGTGATCGATTCGAGCAACTGCTTCATATGATAGACCGGGATGCCCTCAAGCGCGGCATCGGCCAACAGCCGTTCCCACTCGTCATCGATGTCGGCGCGCAGATCGACGACAATGCCCGAGCCCGGCGACGCCGGCAGTGTCGGCTCGCGCATATGGACCCATTCGACATTGCCGACCCCTTCCAGCCGCGAGATATCGCCGGTCGGAACGACATGGAACACATAGGCGGTCGATCGCAGCCCGAAATAACACAGCATGAAGAAGGTGACGATCGACAGCCCCAGGCTCGCGAGCAGCACCGACACGACATAGTCGAAGCGGAATGCGAGCAACACCGCCGTGACCAGGCCATAGGAGGTGAAGAAGGACGGCAGCACATATTCATAGGCGCGCACGCCCGGGAAATTACGGAACCGGCGAAACAGCATGATGCCGAGCAGCACCGCAATCGCCACTGCGATCATCGAATTGAAATTGGTGCTGTATTTGAGAATGCCCTGCGGCATGAAATTCGCGCGCGCGATCACCGGCAGCGCAACCGCCACCAGCAAGCCGATAGCCAGTTGGACGCGCAGGCGCTCGGCCGGCGATTTCACAACCCCATGATGCCTCTGCAATCGCGACTGCAGCATTATTGAACGCCCCCTATTAGGCCCCGACCAGCAGACTACGCGCGGATCGGGCGGTACACATGTTGCCTAATTGGGTCCACATACTTGCGGTTCCCCAAACAAGTCCTCTTTATCAACAACTTACACCGGATGATGCTTACAGCATTGTAAGAATCAGACCCGGAGGCAACGCATTTGAGCGACGCCCGCGCACATACGCCATGATTGATGACATTTACAAACACTTCGCAGGTGCAGCGTTCTCGCTGCGGGACGGAACGAATTGGGGGCGAAAAAAGATCCCTACAAACTGTTCGGGGGCGATTGTCCCGTTGATCAGCACCGCAAACTCGTGCTTTGGCGCGAACCATGAAGGACCGATCATGAGCGGCACAGAGCCAGGGCCCGGCGCGGATAGACCGGTCATTTTCTTCAACCGTTTCTATGCGCCCGACCATAGCGCGACCGCGCAGATCCTGTCCGACCTCGCAGAATATCTCGCCGGCAAGGGCCGCGACGTCACTGTGGTCACCAGCAGAGCGATATACGGTCAGGACCAGGGATTGCTACCGCCCCACGAAGAGCGCTGTGGCGTCACCGTAATACGGACCGCCACGCCGGGAGGACGGCGCGGCATGGCCGGCCGGATCAGCGCGTACCTGGCTTATTATATCACGGCATTCTTCACGGCACTCCGCATGGCGCGCCGCGGCACGATCCTCGTCGTCAAGACCGATCCGCCCCTGCTGTCGGTGCCGATCGCGATCGCCGCCCGGCTACGCGGCGCGACGCTGGTTCATTGGGTGCAGGATCTCTACCCCGAGATTGCTGGCGCTTATGGTATGCGCCTTGCCGACGGGCCGATCGGCAAGCTTTTCGCTGCGATCCGCAATTGGTCCTTTCGCCGTGCATCGGCGGTCGTGGCGATCGGCGATCTGATGGCCGAGCGGATCGAACGCATGGGCGTGACGCGCGACCGGATCGCAGTGATTCCCAACTGGTCGAACGACATCGACATCACCCCTTTGCCTATCCGCTCGCCGGCGCTCCGGCAGGACTGGGGCATTCCGGCGGACGCGTTCGTGCTCGAATATTCAGGCAATCTCGGCCGAGCGCATGAATATGACACATTGCTCGATGCCGCGATTGCACTGCGCGACCGGCGCGACATCTTTTTCCTGTTTATCGGCGGCGGCCATATGTCGGAACAGCTTGCCGCGCGCGTCGATCAACTCGGCCTGACCAGCTTTCGTTTCGCTCCCTATCAACCGCGCGAACGGCTTTCCGAATCGCTCGGCGCCGGCGATGCGCATTGGGTCTCGCTCCGCCCGGAATTCGAAGGCCTGGTCGTGCCGAGCAAGGTTTTCGGAATCTGCGCGGCCGCGCGCCCGGTCATCGCCGTATGCGCCATGGACGGCGAATTGGTCCGCCTGCTTGAACCCGGCTATGCCTGCCTCGCTGCCACTCCGGGCGACGCCGCGGCGCTCGCGGTCGCAATCACGACGCTCGCCGACGATCGTCCGCGCGGCGACAGAATGGGCATCGTCGCACGCGATATCCTGGATCGCCACTATACCAAGGCCCGAACGCTGGAGCGATGGCGCGCGTTGCTGGACCGGATGGGACCACAGCAGATGAGAATCGTTGGCACAGCGCAACAAAATCGCGTGTCGGACGTATAGCGATCTAACCGACCAGAAAATGAAGTAAGACGGCCAGAGTGGGAATTTTTGGAAAGTTCGGGCGCAAGCAGCCCAAGGCACCGCATGTACCAAGCGGCCCGCCCGACGCGCGCGCTTATGCGATCGGCGACATACATGGCCGACTCGACCTGTTGCGTGCGCTGATCGACGAGATTGCCGCGGATCGCCGCGCAAATCCCTGCCAGCGCGAATACATCATTTTCCTCGGCGATCTGATCGACCGCGGGCCCGATTCGCGCGGCGTGCTCGATTTTCTGCTGCAAGCGCGAAATTTTCTGCCCACGCCGGTCTTCGTAATGGGAAATCACGAAGAGATGCTGCTGCGCGTTCTGGAACGCGACACCGACCAGTTTCGCGACTGGCTACGCTATGGCGGCTATGAATGCGCACAAAGCTATGGGGTGGAGGTCGGGCGACTCGCCCTGCTCGATTCGGCAGCGGCGGCGGCTTTTGTGCGGCGCGCAATTCCCGACGATCATTTGGCCTTTATCGACAGTTTTGTGGATAGTTTTCAGTTCGGTGATTATCTGTTCGTCCACGCCGGCATCAGACCGGGCGTTCCAATACAAGAACAGAAAATTCAAGACTTGCGCTGGATTCGTGAAGATTTTCTCGACAGCACAGTCGATCATCAGCTTATTGTTGTCCATGGACACACAATTAGCGATGGACCCGACGAACAACCCAATCGAATTGGTATCGACACTGGCGCCTATACATCGGGTATTTTGACCGCCTTGTGTATCGAGGGAACCGGACGGCGCTATCTGACAGCTCGTTTTTGACTGGAACCATGTTCGATGTGGGGCGTTGCACGTGGGAATTTCGATCCTTTTCAGGCCGGAAGGTCGATTTTCGGGTAGACAAATCCACATGCCGTCGGTATCGGATTTGGTGAGCCTACAAGTTGAAGCGGTTAAAGGGAGACTGAAATGAAATTTTCGCGGGTGACCGCCGCCATCCTCATGGCGAGCCTTTCGTCGCCGCTGATCGCGGCGTCGGAACAGACTGTTGGCAAGCTGACCACGGCCAGCCAGGGCACGTTCGTTGCTCGTGAGGGCAAGCTGATCGCAGCTTATCCTGGCCAGTCGCTCTACACCGGTGATCGGGTCCTGACGCGCGGCAAGGCCAACGCCAAGGTTTCGATGGCAGGCTGCAGCTACACGCTCGCACCGACGTCGATCCTGTCGGTCGGCAAGTCGGCATGCATGACGGCGCCGAAGTCCTTCGCGGTTGCTCAGGACAGCACCGATGCGGGTTCGGGCGAAGGTTCGGGTTCGGGTGGCACGATCGTCGCTGTGCTTGCGGCAATTGCCGTTGGTGCCGGCATCTATGTCGCTGTCGACAACAACGACAGCGCACCTGCCAGCCCGTAATCGTTTGGCATGACGAAATCGAACGGGGTCGAACGCAAGTTCGGCCCCGTTTTCGTATGGGACCCAACGGATGAACCCGAGCCGGATTGGCCCCGGAGCGAAGGGTCTGGGTCGCCTCTTACCGGGCGACACCCGCCTCTCCTGAACTGGCTTTACGAAGCGGAAGCCGATTTCGAATCGATCGCCTGATTCGCCAGATACCAATCGACAGTCGCCGCCAAACCTTCCCGAAAGCCGATTTCGGGACGCCAATCGAGTGACAGTTCGATTCGAGACGGATCGATTGCATAGCGACGGTCATGCCCCGCCCGATCCTCGACGAAGCGGATCAGGTTTCGCCGCCGGCCCGTAGCCAGTGGCATCCGTTCGTCGATCAGGTCGCAGATCATCGCAACAACCGCGACATTGTTATGCTCCTCGCGGCCACCGACGACATATGTCGCACCGGCTTCGCCGCGAGTCATGACCAGTTCCAGGGCACGCGCATGATCCGCGACATGCAGCCAGTCACGCACGTTCGCCCCGGTCCCATACACCGGCAAGGTCAGGCCCATCGCCGCACGGGTGATGGTCAGCGGAATCAGCTTTTCGGGATATTGGTGCGGCCCATAATTGTTGCTGCAGTTCGACAGCACCACCGGCAGGCCATAGGTATGATGCCATGCCCGGACGAGATGATCCGCCGCTGCTTTCGATGCCGAATACGGCGATGATGGCCGATACGCCGACTCTTCGCTGAACAGGCTGTCGTCGAACGGAAGATCGCCGAACACCTCGTCCGTGGAGACGTGATGGAAACGGAAAGCCCCCTTTCCCTGATCATCCAGCGATCGCCAATGATCGAGCGCCGCCTCGAGCATATGGAAAGTGCCAGTGATATTGGTCTCGATGAACACGGCCGGCCCGTCGATCGACCGGTCGACATGACTTTCGGCCGCAAGATGCATGACTGCATCGACCCGCTCCCCGCGGAGAATCTCCGCGACGAGACGGCGGTCCGCGATATCGCCCTGGACGAAACGATAATTCGGTGATCCTTCGACCTCTGCTAGGGCCGTATGCGACGCCGCATAGGTCATCTTGTCGAGGTTGATGACGCGCGTCCGGCCGCCGGCGACGAGATGCCTGCACACGGCCGAACCGATGAACCCCGCACCGCCTGTGACGAGCACGGTCCGTTCTGGAGCGTTGGATACGACCTTCATTATGCCGCCTGCGCAGCACAATAGCGCAGATAACGCGCATAGTCGGTCTTTCCGAGCAAGTCCGCCCGCGTCATCAGCGCGGCGGGTTCGAGATATCCAAGGTCGAGGGCAATCTCTTCCGGGCACGCGATCTTGATCCCCTGCCGCCGCTCGATCGTACGCACGAACGATGACGCGTCATGCAGAGAATCATGGGTTCCAGTATCGAGCCACGCATAACCGCGGCCCAGCCTCCCGACTTCGAGCGCGCCCGCCGCGAGATAGGCACGAAGCACATCGACGATTTCCAGCTCATCTCGCGCCGAAGGCGTCAGCTCTCGGGCAATCGCTCCGACATTGGCCGGGCAGAAATACAGCCCGGTCAGTGCCCAGTTCGACAGTGGCGTATCGGGCTTTTCTTCGATCGTCATGGCCCGGCCATCGGCGGCGAACGACACCACGCCGTAGCGTTCCGGATCATCGACTTGATAGGCGAACACCGTCGCCAACCCCGCCTCGGCCGCTGCGGCGGCTGTGCGGCACTTCGTTCCCAGCCCATCACCGTGGAAGATGTTGTCGCCCAGAATGAGGGTACAAGGCTGTCCGCCAAGAAATTCCTCGGCGATCAGAAACGCTTCGGGCAATCCGCGCGGCGCATCCTGCTCGGCATAGCTGAGCGTGATTCCGAACGCCGAGCCATCGCCCAGCAATAGCCTGAACATCGGCAAGTCCCGCGGGGTCGAGATGATCAGGATGTCGCGGATGCCGGCGAGCATCAGCACCGACAACGGATAATAGATCATCGGCTTGTCGAACACCGGCAGCAGCTGTTTCGAGATCGCCAACGTCGCCGGATACAAGCGCGTACCGCTGCCGCCCGCCAAGATAATGCCCTTCATTGCCCCCAACCTGTCCTTTCCCGGAACGGCAGGGTTTAACGCGGATAGGTTAAGGCTATCTGGTCAACGCAACAGATCGACGGCAAAGGCGCGCACCGTCCCGCCAATATCCTCCCGGCCCAGCGCAACCGCCAGATTGGCCTGCACATAGCCGGCCTTGTCGCCACAATCATAGCGCCGGCCATCGAAGGTCACGCCGTGAAAGGGCTGGTCACCGATCATCCGTGCCATCGCATCGGTCAGCTGGATCTCGCCTCCTGCACCCTTCTCCTGCGTCTCCAGCACGCGCATCACTTCGGGCTGAAGGATATAGCGGCCGATCACCGACAGGTTGGACGGAGCCGTACCGGGTCGAGGCTTCTCGACCAGGCCGCGCACTTCGGTCAGCGCGCCGTCACGATCGCCCGGCGTGATGACGCCATACATATGCGTCTGGTCCTCGGGTACTTCCTGCGCACAGATCAGATTGCCCCCAACCTTGTTGTACGCTTCGACCATCTGTTTCAGGCAGCCCGGCTCGCCGACCATGAAGTCGTCGGCGAGCAGGACTGCGAACGGCTCGTCACCAACGATGTGCCGCGCGCACCATACGGCATGGCCTAATCCCATCGGCTCCTGCTGACGGACATAGGCCACTGCGCCAGGGTTCAGCCGCGTCTGGTGAAGCAGATCCATCGACTTGCCGCGATGCGCCATCGTCGTTTCGAGCTCATAGGCGATATCGAAATGGTCCTCGATCGCCGATTTGCCACGCCCGGTGACGAAGATCATCTGCTCGATCCCTGCCTCGACTGCTTCGTCCACTGCATATTGGATCAGCGGCCGATCAACGACCGGCAGCATTTCTTTGGGCAATGCCTTGGTTGCAGGCAGGAATCGTGTCCCGAGCCCGCCAACGGGGAATACTGCCTTGCGGAGTGGCTTGAAACTCATGGCATCTGGTTCCTGAAACACTATCCCGCGAGCCGTAAGAGGCTTGCAACGCTATTGGAAGGGGCAGTCGCGCTTGATAAGGCAAGTGTCGGCAATCGGGCAGGATTGCCGCGGGGGAAACAGGATCAATGAGCAGCGCGGCGCCGACACGCGACCAGAATCTCGACCTGCTGCGCGCAGTGGCGGTGCTTTCGGTCGTGCTCTATCATTTACTGCAATGGTCGCCGCTCGATCCGCTCTGGCTCGACCGGCTTGCCCGATACGGCGCGTATGGCGTCGATCTGTTCTTCATCCTGTCCGGATTCCTGATCGGCTCGATCTACTGGCGCGAGGAACGCGATACCGGGCGGGTGCAGCTGATGCGCTTTCTGAAGCGGCGCTGGCTGCGCACGATTCCGCCCTACATCGGCGCCCTGCTGCTTGCCTGGGGTGCGGTTTGGTATGCTCGCGGCGAAGCGTTCGATTGGCGTTATCTGTTCTTCCTGCAGAATTACGGATCCGAATTGCCCTTTTTCCTCGTCAGCTGGTCGCTGTGCGTCGAGGAACATTTTTATCTGGTCGTCCCGCTGCTGATGGGCCTGACGCGAACCTTCAAGCCGGTCAGGCCGTTCCTGCTTGCAATCGGCGTAATCGCGCCGCTCCTGTTACGTGCGCATGATGCCTCAATCGGCTCCGTCGCGCCATTCGGCTTCTACCACACCGCCACGCATCTGCATTTCGAGGGCCTGACGCTCGGCCTTGCACTCGCCTGGCTCAATGCATACCGGCCCGATCTATGGACGATGGCGCGCCGCGCTGCACGCTGGCTCGTCATTCCCCTGCTCGCCTTGTGCTGGATCGGCACGAGCGGCTCGCGCGAAATCAACTATGTCCTTATGCCGAGCCTGGTCGCATCGCTGTTCGGAGCGCTGTTGCTGGCTGTCGCGGGGCGCAGGCCGATCGCAGGGCGCGCCTTCGCGGCGCCTGTGCGAACCGTCGCGATCACTTCTTACAGCGTCTATCTGGTCCATCCACTGATGATCCATATCGGTAATATCGTGAACCAGCGCATCGGCTTTATCGGCGACGGGCTGACATTGTTCGTCGTCTGGCCGCTGCTTATCGTCGGCTTCGGCTATGCATTCTATTATGTCGTCGAGCGGGGATCGCTTGCGCTGCGCGATCTCTGGGCGCCGAGCGTCTTCGCCGGCGGCGGCCTGGAACATCCGCTCGCCAGGGCGAATGAGGTGAACGCCGACCATCCGATCGCCGAGGAGATCGGTCACGCAGCTAGGATCAACCCTTCAGCCACCATCGTATAGCCATCGCGACAACCGCCAGCGCCGCGACGCTGCCCGTCCAGATCGCCGCCATCCAGGCGAGGCGCTGCCAGAGCGGGCCGGCATCGCTGTCCATCAATGATAGCCGTCCGCACCAACCTTGCCGCGGAATACCCAATAAGCCCAACCGGTATAGCCGAGGATGATCGGGATCATGATCCCGGCCCCAATCAGCATGAAGACCTGGCTCGATACCGGGGCCGCCGCCTCCCAGATCGTGACCTGATCGGGCACGATGAAGGGATACATGCTGATACCCAGGCCGACGAAGCAGAGCGCGAAGACCGCCAGAGTCAGCAGAAACGGCAGATATTGCGCCTCGCGACCGAGTGCGCGCCAGAAAGCCAGGCTCAGCACCGCGATCAGCAACGGCACGGGTGCGGTCAACAGGATGCCCGGCATCTGGAACCAGCGGCTATAATAATCATGGTCGAGAAAGGGCGTCGCGAGGCTCACTGCACCGATCGCGATAAGGGTGATGACTCCCGACCATCGGGCCAGTCGATAGGCATGCCGCTGCGCCCCACCCTCGGTCTTGGCGATCAGCCAGGTCGCGCCGAGCAGCGCATAGCCCGCCACCACGCTCATCCCGGTCAACACCGTGAAGGGCGTCAGCCAGTCGAGCCAGCCGCCGCCATAAGCCCGACCATCGACCGCAATGCCCTGCAACAGCGCGCCAAGCGCAATGCCTTGTGCAAGCGCAGCCGTCACTGACCCCGCGGTAAAGGCGACATCCCAAAAGGCGCGATGCCGCGGGTCACGCCAGCGAAACTCGAACGCAACGCCGCGGAACACCAGCCCGAGCAGCATTGCGATGATCGGCGGATAAAGTGCCGGCAGGATGATCGCATAGGCCAGCGGGAACGCCGCCATCAGCCCGCCGCCGCCAAGGACCAGCCAGGTCTCGTTCCCGTCCCATACCGGCGCGATCGTATTCATCGCCTGGTCGCGCTGCTCGCCGACCCCGAACGCCGGAAACAGGATGCCGATGCCGAGGTCGAAACCATCGAGCACGACATAAGCGAATACGGCAAAGGCGATGATGAACGCCCAGATCGTCGCGAGATCCGCGTTGATGCTCATTGCTGAACCTCCGTCGGATGTTGCACAGGCGATGGAGCAATCCCGGCGGTGCGGATCGGGGCATCCTGGATTTCGGGTTCACCGGCCTCGGCACCTTTCTGGATCAGTTTCACTATATACCAGGTGCCGATACCGAACACTGCGAAATAGACGGCCACAAACGCGACCAGCGATGCGCCGACCGCAGGTGCTGCAAGCGGCGATGCGCTATGGGTCGTGCGCAGCAGGTTGTAGACCGTGAAAGGCTGGCGTCCGACCTCGGTGGTGATCCAGCCCGCAATCACCGCCACGAAACCCGCCGGCCCCATGACCAGCGCCGCGCGGTGCAGCCATGGCCAGTCATACAGCCTGCCGCGTGCCCGCGCGACCAGGCTCCACAGCCCCAGACCGAGCATCGCCATGCCGAGCCCGACCATCACCCGGAACGACCAGAAGACGATCGCCACCGGCGGTTCGCGATCGTCGGGGATGGTGTCGAGCCCGGCAAGCGGCGCATTCAGATCGTGCTTGAGGATCAGCGACGAGGCTTTTGGAATCTCAACCGCATAATCGACCCGCTTTTCCCGCGCATTGGGCAAGCCGAACAGGATCAGCGGCGCGCCGTCGGGATGGCTGTCATAATGCCCCTCCATCGCCATCACCTTGGCGGGCTGATGCTCAAGCGTGTTCAGCCCCTGCATGTCGCCGGCGAAGATCTGCACCGGGGCGACCACAGCGGCCATCCACATCGCCATCGAAAACATGGTGCGGGCGGCCTCGCCCGACGCAGTCGGGTGAGGATTCGCCGCGACGACCGATGGTTCAATCGGACCGGACGACCGCGCGACTTCGCCGCGACGCGCTTTCAAAAGATGCCACGCACCTGTCGCTCCGACCACCAGTGCGGTGGTCAGATAGGCACCGATCACCGTGTGGACCAGCCGATAGGGAAAGCTCGGATTGAAAATGATCGCGGCCCAGCTCGGCCCCGGTACGAATTGCCCCGCGGCATTGATCTCGAACCCGGTCGGCGTGTGCATCCAGCTGTTCGCCGAGAGAATCCAGAAAGCCGAGATGAATGTGCCCGTCGCAACGCAGCAGGTCGCCGCGAAATGCAGCCCCTTCCCAACCTTCTTCATGCCGAACAGCATCACGCCGAGGAAACCGGCCTCAAGGAAGAAGGCGGTCAGCACTTCGTACGCCATCAACGGGCCGAGGATCGGCCCGGTCTTGTCGGAGAAGACCGCCCAATTGGTCCCGAACTGATAGGACATGACGATGCCGGAGACGACGCCCATCGCGAAGGCGACCGCGAAGATCTTTATCCAGAAGCGGAACAGGTCGAGATAGACCTGCTTGCCGGTCCGCAGCCACAGCCCTTCGAGCACGGCGAGATAGCTCGCCAGCCCGATCGAAAAGGCCGGAAAAATGAAATGGAAGCTGACGGTGAAGGCGAACTGGATACGCGCCAGAACAATCGGGTCGAACGCGTCGAACATCGCAGCACCTCTGTCGACGCTGTGCGCTTATGGCCGATCCGGTGCAAGGGCGCGCGACGCAAGCGCGAATGCGCATCACGCATCCCACGACGCCGCAGCGCGCCCGAGGCGATCTTTAACGCGAACTATATGCGAACGGCGCAAATCCATATGGCAACCTCATGCGGCTCGATCCGATATCGCGCATCGGCACTTCCGCCACGGAAACACCCTCCCCATGCAGGCCCGAACGATCCTGAAGCTGCGCGTCGCGCAAGACGCGCATGTCGCCAATGATATTGCCCATGCCTATGACCGTGCCGGCGCGCGCTATCTCGATTATGCCGACGGCGCACCCGCGGACCTGTTCGATTTCGGCGGTGGATATTGCTATGGCGATCGCCGTGTCTGGCAGGCGATCGAAGCCAAATTGGTCGCCTTTGCCGAGGCAGGTCAGCAGCGGCTGACGGTGCTCGATGCCGGATGCGGGCCGGGTACCTGGCTGCGGCGAATCGTCACGCGCGCGCATCTGCTCGGCATTCGCGAGATCAGCGCGACCGGCTTCGACATCTCCGGCGAGCAGATCGCCATTGCGCGGCTCCAGACGAGTGCGTTGCGTCAACTCCCCGGCGTCAGCCTGCGCTTTGAAGAGCGCGATCTGGTCACACCGTTGACCGAGGACGATGCATCGGTCGATCTGTGCCTGTGCCTCAACGGCGTGCTCAACCATGTTTCCGCCGCCCATCGTGCGTCGGTTGCCGCCGAGCTTGCCCGTGTCACCACAGGCAAATTGTTCGTCACGGTGCGCACCTGCGGAAGCCCGCCATCGATCTTTATCGACCGCGTGGACGCGGCAACCGATTTCCACCATGACGGCGGTACCGACCGGCTCGAGATCGAATTGCGCGACGGGCATCATGTCGAATTCGACCTGCATCTGTTTCATGCTGGCGAAGTGCGGTCGTTGTTCGCGCCGCACATCGACATCGCGCGTCTTTCAGGGCTCGATATCTTCCACAGCCGTTTCGCGCCCGACCCTCGCTGGAATCCGGCCGAAGACGCGAAAGACGCGGCATTCCACCACGACCTTGAGTTGCTGGAGCAGACTTATGCCGTTGATCCCCATTTCATCGACCATGCCACGCATGTCCTGATGATCGCCGAACCGCAGCAGGTGATGGAACGCTGACCCGGTCGGTCGCCCGAAGCTATGGCTTCGGCGCGCCTCCTGTCGGCGCTGCGCCGGCTCCCGGAGCTCCACCCGGGCCGGCAGCGCCCTGCATCATCTGCTGCTGCATTTGCAGCTGGCGAAGCTTCGCTTCGGAGATGAAATCAACCATCTCGACATCGAACACGAGCACCGAATTGGCCGGAATCGGACCAGTCGCCTTGTCCCCATAGCCAAGGCTCGGCTTGATCCAGACGCGATATTTGCTGCCCTTGGGCATCAGCTTCAGCGCCTCGGAGAAGCCGGGAACCACGCTGGACACCTGCAACGGCGTCGGCTGCGGCGATTTGTCGAAGGTTGTGCCGTTGGTCAACTTGCCTTCGTAGTTGATCAACGCAACATCGGTGTCGGTCGGTTTGGGGCCTTTCCCAGGCGCCAGCACCTTGTACTGCAAGCCCGAAGGCGTCTCGACAATGGTCTTGTCGGCGCTGCGATTCTTGGCGAGGAACGTGGCGCCCGACGCGACTTGCGCCTGCGAATAGTCCATGAACTTGATGACGCCCAGCGTCGCCGCCACGCCAATGATGATTCCGATCAGCCCGAAGATCAGCGCGCGGCCATTGCCCGGCTTCGATCCAGGCGTCACGACGGGCTTGGGAGGAATCGTCGCCATCGGCTGTTCTTTCATTGTATCGACAATGCGCCGGATGCGCGAAACGGTCGGAAACTACTGGCCGGGGGGCGGTCCGCCGGCACCCGGAGGCGCGGCACCGGGTGCGCCGCCCTGTTGCTGCATCATCTGCTGCTGCATCTGCATCTGACGAATCGTCGCTTCGGGCAGGAAATCGATCAGTTCGACGTCGAAAACGAGGACCGAATTGGCCGGGATCGGTCCGGTTACCTTATCGCCATAGCCAAGGCTCGGCTTGATCCAGAAGCGATACTTGCTGCCCTTGGGCATCAGCTTCAGCGCTTCGGAAAAGCCGGGGACCACGGCCGCGACCGGCATCGGCGTCGGCTGCTGCGATTTGTCGAAGGTCGTGCCGTTGGTCAGCTTGCCTTCGTAATTGACCAGCGTGACGTCCGTGTCCGTCGGCCGGGCGGCACCGCTGCCGGGAGCAATAATCTTGTATTGCAGGCCCGATGGAGTCTCGACGACGCCCTTGTCACGCTTGTTCTGCGCCAGATACGTCGTCACCGGATCCGCGGGCGCCATTTGCGCGAGCCCAACGGCGCCGACCAGAGCCAGCGCAATCCCGAGCCACAGATACACCAGCACGCGCCGCTTGGTAGGCTGCAACGGAACCGCAGTGACTGAGGACATCGGCGCTTATCCTGACGCGGCGCCACCGGAAGGGGCACCAAGATAGGGGAATTCGAGAGCAATAACGGGAGCCTCAAACGGCTCCCGCCGGGCACTTACCGTGCGCCGTCACGCTCCAGGCGCTTGCGCTCAAGCTTGCGGGCGCGGCGGACCGCTGCCGCACGCTCGCGAGCGCGCTTTTCCGACGGCTTTTCATAATGCCGACGCAGCTTCATTTCGCGGTAGACGCCTTCGCGCTGCAGCTTCTTCTTCAGGGCACGCAGGGCCTGGTCGACGTTATTGTCGCGAACGATGATTTGCATAAACCGGTGCAGCTCCGAATCAATAGATACAGGGCGTCGCAGACATGGGTCCGCGCCGCGAAGGCGTGCGCCCTACCAGCGTGCGGTGATTGTTTCAAGCCAAACCGACGCTCAGGCTTCAGCAAAAGCTGTGGCCTATTGGTAACACTGCCCGGCAATCGACGATTTGTTGCAGCGATGCAACGTGGCGGATACGCTCATCCGGCACCTCGCTCGCATGTTTCAGGCCACCCAATCCGTGGATTTCCAGACCCGCCTCCTCATCGTCGATGACGATCCCGGCATCCGCGAGCTGACCGCGGCGTTTCTCAGCGACCATGGCTATATCGTCGACAGCGCCGCCAACGGTGTGGAAATGCGTGCGGCGATGGTGCGCGAGCGCTATGCGCTGGTCGTGCTCGACGTGATGATGCCGGGCGAGGACGGCCTGTCGATCCTGCGTTCACTCGATCGGCGCAATGCACCGGCGATCATCATTCTGTCGGTGATCGGCGAAGAGGTCGACCGCATCGTCGGGCTCGAAATGGGCGCGGACGATTATCTCGCCAAGCCGGCCAATCCGCGCGAATTGCTGGCTCGGATCCGTTCGGTCCTGCGTCGCAACCAGAGCGGCGAGCGTGTCGCCCAGCAGACGGCGCGACCATGGCTGCGTTTTGCCGGCTGGCGCCTCGATCCGGTCGGCCGCGAACTGATCGACTCCGACAATGTGGTCATCAACCTGTCCGACGGCGAATTCCGCCTGCTCCTCGCCCTGGTCGAGCATCCGCGCCGCGTTCTGACCCGCGATCAGCTGCTCGACCTGTCGCGCGGCGCCAATGCGGAGCATTTCGATCGCGCGATCGACGTGCAGATCAGCCGGTTGCGCCGCAAGCTCACACGCGGTGCCGAGGAGCTGATCCGCACGGTGCGCAACGAAGGCTATATGTTCATGGCCGATGTCGCGCGCTGACCATCCCCGCTCGATCGCGGTTCCGATCTTCGCGCTGGTCGTCACGGCGGTATTTGTCGTCACCGCGACCTTCTTCGCAGTGACCTTCAGCGGCCCGCCACCCCGCGCTGCGCCAATGCAGACATCGTCGATCGCCGCTTTTCTTCAGGCGCCGCGCGCGCAATCGCGCGACTCGCGCCGCATGACCCTGACGGAGGGGGCCGCGCCGGTCGCCCGAGCGGATGAACGGCCATCGATCGGGCAGGATGTCATCATCGCCGCCGCGCTCGATGCGGCACCCCGCGATGTGCGTGGTTTCTATAGCGAACCGGGTGGTGACCGACGGAACGAGATTCGCGGCGGCTTCACCATCGGCTGGAAATCCGCCGGCATCTGGCGCGTTGTCCGCACCGATCCGGAGCCACTGTTTACGCGCTGGCACCTCGTTACGCTCGGCGCGATGCTCGCCGCCATGCTGCTGCTTGCCGGGCCAGCCTGGTGGATCGCCCGCGCCATCTCGAAACCGCTGCGCCAGCTTGCCGACACGGCGACCACCGCACGCGCCGGCGCGCCGCTCGGCACCCTGCCGGCAGGCGGTGCGAGCGAAGTCCGCGACCTTACCCGCGCGGTGTCGGCGATGCACCAGCGCCTGACCCGCCATGCCGAGGGGCGCACCACCATGCTCGCCGCGATCGCACATGATCTCGGCACGCCGCTCTCGCGCCTGTCCTTTCGCGTCGAACACCTGCCCGAAGAGGCACGCGAGCGCGCCGCCGCCGACATTGCCGAGATGCGCGCGATGATCGCTTCGCTGCTGCGCTTCGCCCGTGACGAGGCGAGCGAGCGCAGCGACGCGCGAATCGATCTCGGCAGCATGCTCGACGCGCTGGTCGAGGACATGCATATGGCCGGCACGCCGGTCTCGCTCGAACCGGGCGAGCGCGCCATCGTTCGTGGCGACCCACAGGCCCTGCGCCGGCTGTTCACCAATCTGATCGACAATGCGGTACGCTATGGTGAGAGCGCTGTACTGTCCTGGCACGTCGCGGACGGTATCGCCGATATCCTGATCGACGATCGCGGCCCCGGCGTCGACCCGGTTCAGGCTGAACGGTTGTTCGAACCGTTCGTGCGCGGCGATCCCTCTCGCAATCGCGCGACCGGCGGCACCGGCCTGGGCCTGGCCATCGTGCGTGGCATTGCGGAAAGCCATGGCGGCACGGTGACACTGGAACGCCATGACGGGCATGGCCGCGCCCGCGTCCGCCTCCCGGTCGAGGCGAACCGCTGACTCTGCAACATCCCGCAACATTTCGGTCACCACCCGACATATCCCGGTGACCTGACACGGCCAGATCGGCTTCCGAAACGATAAGGGAGCCAATCATGCAGCACGACCATCACGACGAAGACCATGATCGCGGCTTCGCCCACGACCTTCAGGTCATGGCGGCGATGGTCGAGCGCCGCCGTGCGCTGAAATGGTTCGCCGGGGCGGGCACCGCGGCACTGGTCGCCGGCTGCGGCGGCGGCGGTTCGACCTCGTCCGGCGTCAGCGTCGTCAGTGGTACAGCAACCCCGACGCCTGCCAGCACGGCAACACCCACGCCGACCCCAACCGCCACATCGAGCGGCACATGCATCGTCGACCCGACCGAAACCGCCGGCCCCTACCCGGCCGATGGCACCAACACATCGAGCGGATCGACCTCCAACGCACTGACCATCAGCGGCATCGTGCGCAGCGATATCCGATCCAGCTTCATCAGCAGCAGCACGGTCGCGACCGGCGTTCAGCTGGTCATCACGCTCAAGGTCGTCGATGTGAATGCCAGTTGCGGCGCGCTCGCCGGCTATGCCGTCTATCTCTGGCATTGCGACCGGCTGGGCAATTACTCGCTCTACACCGCCGCCGCCGAAAGCTATCTGCGTGGCGTACAGGTGACCGACGCGAATGGTGAGGTGACCTTCACCACGATCTTCCCCGGCGCCTATTCGGGCCGCTACCCGCACATCCATTTCGAGGTCTTTTCCAGCCTGTCCGCCGCGACCAGCGGGCGTTACGCCATACTCACCTCGCAGCTCGCTTTGCCCGCCGCCGCCTGCACCGCGATATACGCCGACACGGCGACCTATCCGTCGAGCGCAACGAACTTCGCCGCCACGTCAATTTCGTCCGACAATGTCTTCAGCGACAATAGTTCGGCCCAGATCGCTCAGCAGACCCCGACGCTGACCGGCAGCACCAGCGCCGGTTATGTCGGCTCGGTGCTGATCGGGGTCGCGCGCTAGCGGTTTAGTCTTGGCGGTTTGACGGCGCGGCGCTTCCCTGTCGCCGCCCCGGCTGGATACCCCGGCCGGGGCCCCTTTGCGAGATAGGGCGAGCGCCGCTAAGGGAGGGCGATGACCGCCTTGACCCTCTATAACAGCCTCACCCGCTCGCTCGAAACGTTCGAGCCGATCGATCCGTCACTGGTTCGCGTCTACACTTGCGGCCCGACCGTCTATAATTATCAGCATATCGGCAATATGCGCGCTTTCCTGTTCGCCGACACGCTTGGCCGGGTGCTGCGCTGGAAGGGCTGGCCGACCAAGCACATCATCAACATCACCGATGTCGGACACCTGACCTCGGATGCCGATGCCGGCGACGACAAGATGGAAAAAGGCCGCCGCGGCCCAGGCCAAATCGATCTGGGAGATCGCCGCGCACTACACTGACGCGTTCAAGCACGACGTCTCGCGCCTCAATATCGTGCCCCCGGCCGAATGGACCGTCGCAACCGATCATATCGCGCAGATGATCGACTTCGCCGAGAAGATCGCGCCCGAGCATTGCTACGAGATCGAGTCCGGCCTGTATTTCGATTCGACCAGCGTGCCCGACTATGGTCGCCTCGCTCGTACCGTATCGGGCGCCGATGAAAATGGGGGCGAAAGCCGCATCGATCCGGTGTCCGGCAAGCGTCATCCGCAGGACTTCGCGATCTGGCGCAAATCGCCCGAGGGCGAGCAGCGTCAGATGGAATGGGACTCGCCCTGGGGCAAAGGCGCGCCGGGCTGGCATCTCGAATGCTCGGTGATGAGCCACCAGCATCTCGGCCATCCGTTCGACATCCATACCGGCGGCATCGATCACCGCGAGATCCACCACCCCAACGAGATCGCGCAGAACCAGGCATTCTGCTCGTGCGGCGACAGCGGCGCGCGCATCTGGATGCACAACAATTTCCTGGTAGATCGCGGCGGCAAGATGTCGAAGTCGACCGGCGAGTTCCTCAAGCTGCAGGTGCTGGTCGATGCCGGGTACCACCCACTCGCCTACCGCCTGCTCTGCCTGCAGGCGCAGTATCGCAGCGAACTGGAATTCACCTGGGACAATCTCGCCGCCGCCGCGACGCGCCTCAAGCGCCTCGTCCAGGCGATCGAGCGCCTGCGCACGGATGCGGTCGGCACCGCGAACAGCGCGGCCACCTATCTCGCGCGCCTCGACGAAGCGGTGTCCGACGACCTCTCTACGCCCCGCGCACTGCCTGTGCTGGAGGAGATGATCGCCGATAAGCATATCCCCGCCACCGATCGCCTTGCTGCACTGGCCGCGTTCGACGCGGTGCTCGGGCTCGAACTCACCACTCTCACCCGCGCCGATCTGCGCGTCCGTCCGGCATCCGCGACATTGACCGCGGAAGACATCGACGCCCGTCTCGCCGATCGCAAACAGGCCCGCGCCGACAAGGATTTCGCCCGCTCCGACGCGATCCGCGACGAGCTTGCTGCCTCCGGCGTTGAAGTGATGGACGGCGACCCGTTGGGTTGGGACTGGAAACTAAACTGATCCTCCCCGTTCCGGGGAGGACCTGATATGGCACCTCCATGAAAGCCGTTCTCCCCGCCCTCGCCCGCCCTTTGCTCGAACCGCATTTGCCCGCCGGCCTCGATGTCGCCTGGTTCACCTCGCGTGAGGATGCCGAACAGATGGTGCTCGATGCCGATATCGCCTGGGTCGATATGCAGCGCTCGGGCCATTCGGGCGAGGTCGCGGCACTCGGCACACGGCTCAAATGGCTTTCGACCATCTTCGCCGGCCTCGACGCCTTTCCGCTCGACCTGCTCAGGGAGCGCGGAGTCATCGTCACCAACGGCACCGGCATCAATGCTATCGCGGTGGCCGAATATGCGGTGATGGGCGTGCTCGCCGCAGCCAAGCGCTTCGACGAGGTCGTCCGGCTCGCCGACCGCCACGAATGGACCATCGTCGCGCCCGGCCAGGTCGAACTGCTCGACACGACCGCGCTGATCATCGGCTATGGCGCGATCGGCAAGCTGATCGGCGACCGGCTCGAAGCGTTCGGCGTGACCGTGACCGGCGTCACCCGATCGGGCCGCGACGGGACGCTGACCCCGGAGACCTGGCGCGCCGGACTCGGCGACTATGACTGGGTAATCCTCGCCGCGCCCTCGACCGGTGAAACCAAGGCGATGTTCGGCGCCGGCGAACTGGCCGCGATGAAGCGCAGCGCCTGGCTGATCAACATCGCACGCGGCGACATGGTCGATCAGGACGCGTTGATCGAAGCGCTGACCGCGCGTCGCATCGCCGGCGCATTCCTCGACACCGTCACCCCCGAGCCGCTGCCGGCCGACCATCCGCTCTGGAATGCGCCCAACGCGATCCATACCATGCATTTGTCGGGCCGTAGCCAGACCAAGATGTTCCAGCGCGCCGGCACCCTGTTCCTCAAGAATCTCGACGCCTTCATGGCCGGCCGCCCGATGGACAATGTCGTGGACCTCGCCGCGGGCTACTGACTGAGGTTCAGTAATTTACCCCGACGGGGAAAATGCTTCTTGCCCACATTACCCCAACTGGGTAATAGCCGCGCCATGACGACGATGGCCGGCCTCAAGATCAAACGCTTCCGCGAGGAACGCGCGCTCACCCGGGCGGCGTTCGGCGCATGGTACAGTGCGCCGGGCAGTACAGTTCAAGGCTGGGAAGAGGATGGCAAGCGCGCCAGCGGCCCGGTCGTCAACCAGATCGCCGCGAACGGCATCGCCACCCATGCCGACTGGTACATCGCGATACGCACGGAGAATGACATGAGCACCTGGGCCCCCGACAGCTGGACCAAGGCCGAGGCGCGACAGCTTCCGACCTATGCCGATCCCATCGCACTCGATGCCGCGACCGATGCGCTGGAGAAATTCCCGCCGCTGGTCTTCGCTGGCGAAGCGCGCAACCTGACCGCCGACCTGGCCAAAGTTGCCGAGGGCAAGGCGTTCCTGCTGCAGGGCGGCGATTGCGCCGAAAGCTTCGCCGAGCATAGCGCGAACAACATCCGCGACACGTTCCGCGTGCTGCTGCAGATGGCTGTGGTGCTGACCTATGCGTCGAAGCTGCCGGTAGTGAAGCTCGGTCGCATGGCTGGCCAGTTCGCCAAGCCGCGCTCCGCCGATACCGAGATCCAGGGCGATGTGGAACTGCCCGCCTATCGCGGCGACATCGTCAACGATATCGACTTCACCGCGGCCGGGCGCCAGCCCGACCCGCAGCGCATGATCCGAGCCTATTCGCAGTCGGCCGCGACGCTCAACCTGCTGCGCGCCTTCGCGACCGGCGGCTATGCAAACCTGCATCAGGTGCATCGCTGGACGCACGACTATATGGGCCGCAGCCCATGGGCGAAGAAATATTCCGACGTCGCCGACCGTATCGGCGAGGCGCTCGACTTCATGGAAGCGTGCGGGATCAGCCCGGAGACCGTGCCGCAGCTGAGCCAGACGCAATTCTATACCAGCCATGAAGCGCTGCTACTGCGCTACGAACAGGCGCTGACGCGGCAGGATTCGCTCACCGGCGACTGGTACGACACCAGCGCACACATGCTGTGGATCGGCGATCGCACCCGCTTCGAGGGCAGCGCTCATGTCGAATATCTGCGCGGCATCGGCAATCCGATCGGCATGAAGTGCGGGCCCACCCTCGAGCCTGACGCGCTGTTGCGCCTGCTCGACACGCTCAATCCGGCGCGCATCCCCGGCCGCATGACGCTGATCACGCGCTACGGCCATGACAAGATCGAGGCCGGCCTGCCCAAGCTGGTCCGCGCAGTGCTGCGCGAAGGCCATCCGGTGGTGTGGAGCTGCGATCCGATGCACGGCAATGTGATCAAGGCCGCCAATGGCTACAAGACCCGACCGTTCGAGCGTATCCTTGCCGAGGTACGCGGCTTCTTTGCCGTACATCGCGCAGAGGGCTCGATCGCCGGCGGCATCCATGCTGAAATGACCGGCCAGAACGTCACCGAATGCACCGGCGGCGCGGTCGATGTGACGGAACAGTCGCTGGCCGATCGCTATCACACGCATTGCGACCCGCGGCTCAACGCCGGACAGAGCCTGGAGCTTGCCTTTCTGCTGGCCGAAATGCTCAATGTCGAAATGGCGGAGCGGCGGCGAGCAGCCGCCTGAGGCCAGGCAACCGACGGTCGGCTGGAACCGGGAGGAACGTTATATGAAGGTTTTCGTCGCCGCATTGTTGACCTTTGGCGCGGCGACAGCCTGCTTGGCGCAATCGACACCAGCCCAGCCTGACCCTCGCTTCACCCTCCCCAGCACCGTTTCGCCGGAAGCAGCGGCGGAGCTGAAAATGATTTTCGGGCTCTGGCGAGGGGGCAAGGCGGAGACCAGACCCAATAGCCCGGCGGACTGGAAAGCGTCCTACGACCGGCTCGAGACGATGATCGAACCGTTCGTCGCCGCAACCGTCAAGCCACTGAACATCACCGAAACCCCCGATCGTATCGGTGATATCCCGGTCCTCCGGTTGCGGCCGGCCAGCTATAAGGCGGGTACTGCGCCACTGATCTACGTCCACGGCGGCGGTTATGTCTCCTTCTCGGCAAAATCGTCGCGGCTGACCGGCGCACTCCTTGCCGCCGCCGCCGGCCGCGAAGTGATCTCGATCGATTACACCGTTGCGCCGCAGGGCAATTGGCGAACCGCCACCGATCAGGTGCTGGCCGTCTGGAAGGCGCTCATCGCCGCCGGCGCGAAGCCGGCAACGATCGGCATGTTCGGTGATTCAGCCGGTGGCGGCCTGGTCGCCGGATCGGTGCTGAAGATGCGCGATCAGGGGCTGCCGCTGCCTGGCGCACTGCTGCTTCTCTCGCCCTGGTCGGACATCACTGCCACCGGCGACACCTATACCAGCCTGGCCGCCGCCGATCCGTCGCTCAACACCGAGTCGCTTTCCTGGAGCGCGGATGCCTATGCGGCACCGGCCGACCAGAAGAACCCCTATGTCTCGCCCGTCTATGGCGATTATTCGAAGGCCTTTCCGCCGACGTTGATCCAGGGCGGCACGCGCGAGATCTTCCTGAGCAATTTCGTGCGGCACTATCAGGCGATCCGCTCGGGCGGCCATGAGGCGGTGCTCGATATTTACGAAGGCATGCCACACGTCTTCCAGACGCTCGCGTCGCATTCGCCGGAATCCCGTCTCGCAGTGGCGCGGGCCGCCGCATTTTTCGACGCGCATCTCGCTCGCGCAAGATAGCGCCCGGCGGCCCTGTCAGTGAGATGGCAGGTAGAACCAGAACGTGCCGACCATCACGGCCAATGCGCCAAGATAGTCCGCGACCAGCCGCACCATCGCGCCGATCCGCGTTCGCGGCCGGTATCCCAGGATCAGGTCGTGCAGCCGCATGCTGAGATAGAGCAGCCCCAGGATCGCCAGCAACAGGCCGACCACGATCAGGTAGCGCCGCAGGCCGCTTGATCCTGCCAGAATATAGGGCACAAGCACGGCCGCCAAAAGCAGCGACGCAAGCAATGTCGCGACCCGCGCATGCCCCCTCCGCTCTGCCCAGAAGAGCAGCAACACTCCCGCCCCCACCCCGGCGACCAGCAGCAGCAATGCCGTGCCGGAAACCGCCGATCGCACCCCCATCGGCCCGATCATCATCATCGGCGCTACGCCGAACACGACAATCGCAAGATAGGCCGCGCGCCGCGCGGCGCTCATCTCCGTAAATTTGCTCGCGACCAAGCCGAACTGCGCGGGCCGGACAGGCCGGTCCCTGCCGCGAACGAGATCGTGCATCCAGCCTGCGTCCAGGACCAATGCGCAGGAAATTGTCATGGCCGCGATGCTGAGCACCAGATTCCACGGCGGCGGCAGGCTTGAAAAAAGGCTCATGGTTCGCGCGTACAGCGCAACGCAGCCCAAGTCTCCCGGATCGTCGGCGCGTTACACTGCGCTGGCGGCACGATGGCAAGGCCGTTTTCGACACTGAGAAAGAGCGCGCCGGGTCAGGTCCGGCAAGACTGCGTGCCTGACCCTGTGTGATGGTTGAATCGCTGCCGACGAAGCTATGAAAACGAGGCCGATGCGATGGACGGCGGGAGATATGTTACACCTGCGATGTAACATATCTCATCGCGCGTCTCAGGCCATTGCTTCGGCGAGCATAAAATAAGCCTTTTTATATCAGATACATGAATATCCGTCGGGTCGTTCCCGACAGGGGAGCTTAGGCCAGAAGAACGCTCGTCTCCGGCATGGACGCCGCGCGCTCTTTTGTTATGACGCCGGTCATGACGTCTCCTTCTCCGCGCATCGTCGGTCTCTTCCGCTATCCGGTAAAAAGCCTGCGCGGCCATCCGCTCGATCGCGCGCCAGTCGAACCGCGCGGCATTGCCGGTGACCGGCGCTGGATGGTGATCGACCACATTGGCCGCTTCCAGACACGGCGCGAAGCGCCGCATATGGCGCGGTTCGATGTCGCTCTCGACGGCGACGCGCTGATCCTCACTCATCCCGATCTGGGCACGCATCGCGTCGAGCGGCCCGGCGATGACGCGGCAACGATCGAGACCAAGGTCTGGCGCGACACGATATCCGCACGCCTCACGCCGCCCGACACTGCGGCGTTTCTTTCCGAGGCATTCGGCAAACCGGTACGCCTCGTCCATCAACCCGACATGTCCCTTCGGCCCGCCGATCCGCGCTACGCCCATGCCGACGACCATGTCAGCCTGGCCGACGGCTTTCCCTTCCTGGTCACCACCCATGCATCGCTCGAGGCGCTGAACGCTCAGCTGGCCGTGCCGGTCGGGATGGACCGGTTCCGGCCCAATATCGTCATCGCCGGCACCCAAGCCTGGGCGGAGGATCGCTGGCGCCGCATTCGCATCGGCGCCGTCACGCTGCGCATCGCCAAGCCCTGTACGCGCTGCGTCATCACCACGCAGCACCCGCTGACCGGCGAACAGGAGCAGGGGAACGACCCGTTGAGCACGCTCCGCGCGATGGGACGGATGGCGAAGGGCGGCATCGTCTTCGGGCAGAACGCCATTGCCGATGCGCCGGGCGAGATCGCGGTTGGGGATGCGGTGGAGGTGCTGGAAGAGGGCGAAAGCAATCTGGGATGACGCGGACTGCCGGTTCGGCCGATCAGGGCCGACACCGAATGATTTCGCCGTCTTCCTTGATGAATTCCGCCGGGGTCTTGTCCAGAAGTTCAAGCACCGCTTCCGACGGACGGCACAGCTTCGTTCCTTTCGGCGTCACGACGACAGGCCGGTTCACCAGGACGGGATGTTCGATCATCGCGTCGATGATCGCCGCATCGGATACCGATAAATCGAGCAAGCCCAGCGCCACGGCGGGTGTCCCCTTTTCGCGCAGCACATCTCGCGGCGCCGCGTCCATTGCAGCGAACAGCCCTTCAAGCTGCAGGCGCGTCCAGCCCATATTACGGTAGTCGATGACCGTGGGCGCGTAGCCGGCGGCTTCGATCATCGCCAGCGTGTTGCGCGACGTGCCGCAATCGGGGTTGTGATAGATGGTAATGGGGAAATCGGTCATGGCCTGGCTCGTGTTGCGATAGTAGACCGGGCGACGGCGTTGCCCCGTTCGTACCAGCCCCTGGAGCGGTTCACGATCGCGACCACCGACAGCATGACCGGTACCTCGATCAGGACGCCGACCACCGTTGCCAATGCCGCGCCGGATTGAAGGCCGAACAAACCGATCGCTGCCGCGACCGCCAGCTCGAAGAAATTGCTGGCGCCGATCAGCGCCGATGGTCCTGCGACGCAATGTGCCTCACCCACGGCGCGGTTCAGGACATAGGCCAGCCCGGCGTTGAAATAGACCTGGATCAGGATGGGAACGGCCAGCAATGCGATGATCAGCGGTTGCGCGACAATCTGTTCGCCCTGAAATCCGAACAGCAGGACCAAAGTCGCCAGCAACGCGACCAGCGATACCGGTCCCAGCCGCGACAACAGCCGATCGAGCGCACCCTGCCCGCCCTGCGCCATGACCGCCCGTCGCAGGATCTGGGCAACGATGACCGGCACGATGATGTACAACGCGACCGACAACAGCAGCGTGTTCCATGGCACGGTGATCGCCGCGACGCCCAGCAGCAGGCCGACCAGTGGCGCGAACAGGAACACCATCAGCACGTCGTTCAGCGCGACCTGACTCAGCGTGTAGGCCGGGTCGCCGTCGCACAGGTTCGACCATATAAAGACCATCGCGGTACAGGGCGCCGCCGCGAGCAGGATGAGCCCCGCAATATAGGACGACGTCTGTCCCGCCGGCAGCAGCGGCGCGAACAGCCATCCGATGAAAATCGTCCCCAGCAACGCCATCGAAAAGGGCTTCACCGCCCAATTGACGAACAATGTGACGCCCATGCCTCGCCAATGCCGGCGTACGGCACCAAGCGCGCCGAAGTCGATTTTCAGCAGCATGGGAATAATCATCAACCAGACCAGCACGGCGACCGGCATGTTGACGCTCGCAATCTCCGCTGCCCCGACCGCCGCAAACAAGGCGGGCAGCAAATGCCCGGCCGTGATGCCGACGACGATACACAACAGAACCCAGAGCGTAAGATAGCGTTCGAACATCGCCATCCCCGGCTTGACGGCATCCACCGTCATGCCTTCGCGCCCGCATCGCAACGCGCCGCCGGGTCGAACAGCGAGCCGCAGATTTCAGGACGACCGGCGCAGCAATCGGCGACCAGGAAACCGAGCAGGTCACGCATCCCGTCATAATTTGCGGAATAGATGACGGAACGGCCTTCGCGACGCGAATGGACCAGCCCGGCATGACCGAGAATGGTCAGGTGCGTCGACAGAGTGTTCGGCAACACCCCGACTTCCCGCGCAATCTCACCCGCCGGCAGCCCCTCGGCGCCCGCCCGGACCAGCAGTCGAAACACGGCGAGCCGGTGCCCATGAGCAAGCGCGGAAAGGGCCTCGACGGCCAGGGGCAGCAGCATCAGCAGCACCCCGCCTTGGGCGCCGCATCGGGAATGTCTTCGTCTTCGCCATAGGACGTCGCATCGCCCATGGTGAAAAAGGTTTCCCAGCGAACGCCGGCAGTATCCGTGACCCAGCTCTTGTCGGACTTCGCATAGCAGCAGGTCGTCGCTTCCTGATCGAACGTCGTATTGCCCGCCGCCTTCAGGCGCGTGGCCAGCGCCGCCAGCTCATCGGCGCTATCGACCTGAATGCCCACATGATCGACGCCGGTGGCGCGGGCCCGCGCCGATATCGCAAGGTTCACGCGGGGATCTTCAAGCATCCACTTCGCATAATCATCCTTCACGACGGACGGCGGCGCGTCGAACAAGGTGCTGTAGAATGCGACTGCCTGTTCGATGTCGGGAACGCTGACGTGCATATGCAAACGCTTCATGGTTCGAGCCTCCTGGTTTCGATATTTCGAATATTCTCGAATTATCGATTCGGCAAGAGCTGTTTTTGGGCTCGCCGACAGCCCCGGCCTGCATTGTCCTTTGAACTGGCTCCCGAGATCACAACCGGGCTAGGCTAGGTGGAAATGTCGCGCGCCCCATCCGCCCCCACCGTCTCCATCCTGATGCCGACCTATAACGCACCCGACTTCGCCCGCGCCGCGATCGACAGCGTGCTCGCCCAGACCTTCACAGATTTCGAGCTGATCGTCATCGACGATGCCTCGACCGACGCCACCGCAAGCATGCTCGCCGGCATCGACGACCCCCGCCTCCGCATCCTGAAACCGGACTGCAACGAAGGTCCCGTCCTTGCCCGCAATCGCGGGTTCGCGGCGGCGCGGGGGCGCTATGTCGCAGCACTCGACCATGACGATCTGTGCCGGCCGGGCCGGCTCGCCGAGCAGGTCGCCTATCTCGATGCGCACCCCGGCACCGTGCTGGTCGCCAGCAACGCCTCGATCCTCGAGCACGGCAGGGAACGCCCGCATCCCGGCCCGCGCACGTCCACGCCCGTGCTGCTCGACTGGCTGTTGCTGCTACGCAATCCGCTGGTCTGGTCATCAGTGATGATCCGCGCGGATGCGGCGCGCGCGCTCGATCCGTTCAACCGGCCCGACCGCTACGGCGCGGAGGATTTCGATTTCTACCACCGCATCCGCGCCCATGGCACGATCGCGCGGATCGATGCCGATTTGCTGGTCTATCGCGAGCATCCGGGCGGCGTGTCGAAGCGCTTTGCCGATCGCACCGACGCGACCGCCATTGCGGTGCTGTCCGAAGCTTATGCCCCACTCTTCGGAAACGAGGCGGCGGCGCGCGCCACCTCGATGGTCCGTCACTCCGCGCGTGCCGCGCCAGTCGACGATGCAGCGACGCTTGCCCTGCTCGGCGATACTCTCGACCGGCTTCACGCCCGTTTCCTGCGCGAGCACGCACCGCGTCGGTCCGATCGACGGCGCATCGCGTGGCACACCGCACGGCTCTGGTGGCGGCTTGCGGCGGAGGCACGGCGCGCGGGTGTGCCGTGGCGCACGGCAACGCAGAGCGCGCCGGGCTGCGCGCGACTGTCCGGCCTGGGTGCGCCGGCGCTTGCCCGCATCTGGCTCGGCACATTGCGCCGATGGAGCTAGGGCTTCCATATCGATTCAACCCGGGCGCGACCCATGGCAGCGGGGCGGCGAACGGAGCACCATCGCGTATTCCGCCACGCTCTTTCTCATGCTGAATCAGACGATGAATTCGTCCGCTGTTATGGCGATAACAGGGGTGGCGCGACCCCTGTTATGTTGGATTTGACCGCTGTTATCCATAACAGCGGTAATCGACCGCAACACATTGGAAAAACACCGATAAACCGGATGCACAATCCAACTTAACAGGGGTCGTTTCTTTTTTCCAAATAACAGCGGTGGATGACCGGCGCCGGCGGCATGCGGGCGGCGTTGTGCCCTCGCAAACCGACTCTCGATAGAATCGACCGGCCCCACGTTTTCTTAATGACTTGGCGGCACGATCCCGCACGCAACCCATTACTTGCGAGATCTGTGCATGACCATCGAAAGCATCGCCCGTTCGCTTGCCCGCAGCGTGCCTGTCTCCGCCCCTGCGCTGAAGGCCGGCTATCGCGCCAGCGAACGCATGCTCAGCACCATGGCCGGCACCTGGCCGTCGCTGATCAAGGCGCGGACCGAGAAGATCACCATCGCGATCACCGCGCATTGCAATTTGCGCTGCAAGGGCTGCAAATATGGGCGCGACTTCATGCCCGGCGCACAGCTTCCGCTCGAGACGGTGCGCGGACTGCTTGAGGATGCCGCTGCGGCGAAAGTGCCCGCGGTGCGCCTTTATGGCGGCGAACCCCTGCTCCACCCGAACGTGGTCGAGATGGTGCAGATCGCCAATGATCTCGATGTCGGCTGCTACATGACCACCAATGCGCTGATCCTCGACAAGAAGATCGCCGCGCTGCACGCCGCCGGGCTGCGCAAGGTGACGATCGGCTATTATGGTCAGGAGGGCGCGTTCGACGATTATGTCCAGCGCCCCGGCCGGTTCGAGCGGCTGGTCGAAAGCCTGACCAACACCCGCGCGATGTTCGGCCCGGAAGAGCTCGACATCCAGTTCAACTTCCTGCTCAGCCGCCGTTCCGCGACGATCGAAGCGGTCGACGAAATGGTCGCCTTTGCCGATCGCTTCCAGGGCAATGTCCATATTGATGTGGTGCATTACTCGCTGCCCTATTTCGACGAAGGCGAGGACCGCGAGCTGCAATTCCGGCCCGAAGACAAGCCGGCGGTCGATGCGGTGATCGACCATCTGCTCCGGCTGAAGATGGCGCGGCCCAAGCTGCTGACCGAATCCGCCACGGCGATCGCCGCCTTTGCCGACTGGGCGCTGAAACAGGAAGGGATGCGCATCCCCTGCGATGCGCGAAAATTGCTCTGGGTCGGCGCCGATGGCTCGGTGATGCTGTGCTACGTCACCTTCCCGCTCGGCAATCTGCATGAGAAGCGGTTGAGCGAGATTCTCTACAAGGAACCGCATCACGAGGCGGCGCGCGACGCGTTTCAGCTCAACTGCCCCAATTGCCATTGCGAGGCTGCATCGCGCGTCGAGAAGCACGCGCCTTCATTCCGCAAATATTCGAAAGAGGCGGCGGAGCGCCTCATGGCGCGCTGAGCCACAGATGATCCGCGTCGCGCATCTGCTGCCCAATCTCGTCATTGGCGGGCGCGAGCGGATCGTCGCCGATCTGTGCCGCGAGGCGCCGCGTCGTGGCATTGATCCGCTCGTCATCGCCTATGATCCCGCCACCGATCCGGCCGGGCAGTTCGCGGTCGATGCGCCGGTGGTGGCGATCGACCGGCGCGATCCCGGCTTCGTGCGCCGGCTCCACGACTGGCTCACCGATGCACGGATCGATGTGCTGCATGCCCAGGGCCATGTTTCTGCCGCCCTTGCACGCCGCAGCCTGGGCGATACGCCGATGGTCGCGACACTGCACATCGCACTCGGCACAGGCTGGCGCTGGGCGGTTCCCGTCGCGCGTGGGTTGCGCGCAGCGCGAGCCGTGACCGCGGTCTCCGGCGATCTCGCACGCCGCTACCGTCCGCTCGCCGGCCAGCCGATCCGGACCATCGCCACCGGTGTCGATCTCGACCGCTTCGCCGCGGGGGGGCACGCCCGCCCGGCAGGCAGGCCCTTCACACTCGGCATCGCCGCCCGCCTTCACCCCGTCAAACGCCATCAGGACGCACTGGCCGCGCTGCACATCCTGCAGCGACGCGGCCTTTCATGTCGGCTGGAGATCGCGGGAGACGGCCCCCGCGCCGCCGAGTTGGCTGGCCTGGCACAGGGTCTCGACGTCGGGCGGCTCGGCACGATCACCGACATGCCTCGCTGGCTGTCGACGCTGGATGGCTTCATGCTGGTGTCCGATCATGAGGGCACACCCGCTGCACTGATCGAAGCAATGGCGGCGGGCCTGCCTTGCATCGCGACCCGGGTTGGCGGCATGCCCGCGCTGACTGGCGATACCGCGCTGCTCGTCCCGCGCCGCTCGCCACGCGATATCGCCGACGCGATCGAACGCCTGATCCGCGATCCCGGGCTGGCGCGGAACCTGGCGAGTGCGGCAAGAGATCGGGCTGCGCTGTTCGGCACCGACCGGCAATCCTCGGCCTATCGTGACGTGTATCGCGCGGTGTGCCGCTAGGCCTTCTGCTCCGCCACTTGCATGACAAATTCGTCATCCAGCCGCCATCTCCCTGAAATCCGGTTGTGGTTACCTATGTGCAATGGCCAGATCCTCTTTCAGCACCCGGCGCCGCCGGCCGATATTGCGCCCGATCCTCATCGTGGCCGCGACCATCCTTGTGATCGGCAGCGCCGTCGCCTGGGCGGCAGGCTTCTTCGACAGCGATCCGGATCATTTCTTCGGCAGCGCGGCAAAGGGGCCGGTCCCCGTTGCCGCGCTCTACATGTCGGGCGATATGGGCTTGCGCTTCGGCATGGGCAGCGGCGTGTCGCACGCACTGGCCATCCGGCGCATCCCGGTGCTCGGCATCAGCTCGCCGGCCCTGTTCGCCATTCACCGCACCCCGGTTGAGGTCGATGCGATCGTCGCGCGAGGAGTACGCGACGTCGTGGCGCGGACCGGCGCCGAGCGGGTCATCCTGATCGGCCAGTCGTTCGGCGCCGACGTGCTCGGCACCGGCGCCGCGGCGTTGCCGTCCGACCTGCGGCGCCGGATCGCCGCAATCGTGCTGGTCGTGCCGGGCCAGGGGGTCTTCTACCGCGCCGACCCGACCGGCTTCGCCTATCGCGGCACGCCCGATGCCGATCCGGTGGCGGCCGCGAAAAGCATCGGCTGGGCACCCTATGTGTGCATTTACGGCGAACAGGAGACCGACAGTCTCTGCCCTCGCCTGAAGGGTACGTCGGCCCGGGTTATCGCCCTTCCCGGCGGCCATTTCCTCCACCGCGACGAACCGCGGCTGATCGCCACGATCATTGCCTCGCTTCGCCCCCATGTCCCCCAGCTCAATCTCAAGGAAGTGACGCAATGACCCGTTTCGGTCAGCTGGCGATGACGCTTGCCCTTCTCCCGGCCATCGCCGCCGCCCCGGTGTCGATCGAGACTCCGCCCATATTGGGTCTGTGGCATAATCCACAGAACACGCTCCAGGTCCGCACCCAGGCCTGTGGCGGGGAATTGTGCGGTGTCATCGCGCATGCCACCCCGACCGCCGAGCAGGATGCGCGCGAGGCCGGGGTGAAGCAGCTGGTCGGCGTGCAACTGCTCTCCGGCTATCGCGAGACCGGTCCGGGGAAATGGTCGGGTACGGTGTATGTCCCCGATATGGGCCGCAGTTTTTCATCGCGGATCGTTCAGCTCTCGCCCGACAGCCTCAAAATCTCCGGCTGCCTGATCGGAGGATGGTTTTGCAAATCGCAAATCTGGACCCGCGTCTGATCCGTCGCGACCGGATCGGCGAAGCGCTCGCCTGGGGCCGCGCGCATCGGCGTGAGCTGGCGATCCTCGCCGTGCTCGTCGTCGCCTTGCTCGGCTTCGCGGCGCTGCGTGCGATCCTCGCCGAGGTCCGGCTGAAGGAAGTCCGCGCCGCGCTCCACGCGATACCGCAGATACAGATCGTGGCAGCCCTGGCGCTGACCGCGCTCAGTTATCTGTCGCTGACGCTCAGCGAAGCGCTGTCGCTGCGTGCAATCGGCATACGCCTGCCCTGGCGCACCGCTGCGCTCGCCTCATTCACCAGCTACGCGATCAGTCATAATTTCGGGCTGACCCTGCTGACCGGCGGATCGGCCCGCTACCGGGTCTATGCCTCGGCCGGGCTCGATCTCGGCGCCGTCGCGCGGGTCGGGCTGCTCTCCTCCGCCGCCTTTTGGGGCGCCTTGCTCGGCGTTGCTGCCGTGGCGCTGCTCAGCGGCGGCGCGCCGGTCGATATTGCCGGCGCCGTGATCCCGGCATTCGCCGGACAGGTCGTCGCTGTCGCTGTCCTGGCGCTGCTCGCCTTGCTGTTCATCGTCCGCCTGCGTGGGGTCGAGCAGGTCGGGGTCGGGCGCTTTACCCTGCCCATTCCGCCGGCTGCGACCATGGCCGCCCAGCTGGGCGTCGCCGCGTTCGACCTTGCCGCGTCCTCGGCCGCGCTGTTCGTACTGCTGCCCGAGGCAACGCCACAGACGATCGGGCTGTTCTTCCTCGCCTATGCGGTGGCGGTCTCCGTCGCCGCCGCATCGCATGTGCCCGGCGGCATCGGCGTGTTCGAAGCGATCATCCTCGCCATCACGCCGGCCAGCAATGGCGGCGTGTTCGCCGCGCTGCTGCTGTACCGGCTGATCTATTACGTCCTGCCGCTGATCGTCGCGGCGGCGCTGCTCGCCTCGGTCGAGGGACACAGGTTGCGCCGCCCGATCGCGATGGGCCTGTCGCTGGCCGAACGCAGCGCACGCTACCTCGCGCCGCCGCTGATCGGGCTGCTGGTCTTTACCGGCGGGCTGATCCTGCTCATCTCGGGCGCGCTGCCAGCCGTGCATTGGCGGATTCACTGGCTTGCCCATATCGTCCCGCTGCCGTTCGTCGAGGCATCGCATTTCGCCGCCAGCCTGGCCGGCACCGCGCTACTGCTCGTCGCCCCGGCGATCAGCGCGCGGATGCGCAGCGGCTTCCTCGCCGCACGTCTGCTGCTCGCCGGGGGTATCGTCTTCTCGCTCCTCAAGGGCTTCGATTATGAGGAAGCCACGCTGCTCGGCGTGATCGCGGTCATCCTGCAATATTGTCGCCCCGCTTTCTATCGTCGCGCCGGCATCCTCGACGCGCCGCTGCAGCGCACCTGGCTCGCCGCCGCCGCGATCGCGATCGGCCTCAGCCTGTGGGCCGGATTCTTCGCCTATAAGCATGTCGCCTATCATGACGACCTGTGGTGGGCCTTTGCCTGGAAAGGCAACGCGCCACGCTTCCTGCGCGCCAGCATGGGGGCGGCGGTGCTGCTCGGGGCGGTCGCGTGCTGGCGCCTTTTGAGCGCGCCGATCCGGCCGATCGGCAACATGGTCCTGCCGCTCCAGGTCGCCGATACAGCACTCGCTTTGTCGTCTCGCGCCGATGCCGCACTCGCCCTGACCGGCGACAAGCAGTTCCTCATTGCGGCCTCGGGCGCCGCCTATCTGATGTACCGCGTGCGCGGCCGGACCTGGGTGGTGATGGGCGATCCGGTCGGCGCATTCGCCGACTGGTCCGAGCTCGTCTGGCAGATCCGCGCGCGCTGCGACGCCGCGCATGGGCGGCTGTGCTTCTATCAGGCGAGCAACGAGCTGCTGCCGCTGCTGATCGAAATGGGCCTGCAGGTGATGAAATATGGCGACGAGGCGCAGGTCGATCTCGCCAGCTTCACGCTCGAGGGGCCGGCATCCAAGTCGCTGCGCCATTCGACCCGCAAGGCGGAAAGCGCCGGCCTGACGTTCGAGATCATTCCCGCCGCAGCAGTGCCGGCGATCGTGCCTCAGCTCAGGGCGGTGTCGGACGCCTGGCTCGGCGACAAGGGCGGGCATGAGAAATGCTTCAGCATCGGCCGCTTCGACCCAGTCTATCTCGCCCGCTTCGACTGCGCGGTGCTACGGCAGGAAGGACGGATTATCGCCTTCGCCAATATCTGGACGACGCGCAATCGCGCCGAGCTGTCGGTCGATCTGATGCGGCATTGGCCCGATACGCCCTATGGCACGATGGACCTGCTGTTCGTGCGCCTGATGCAATGGGGTGCGGCGAACGGATATGCGCGGTTCAATCTCGGCATGGCGCCGCTCTCGGGCCTCAACGGACGTCGTCTCGCCCCGCTCTGGTCGCGCATCGGCCATGCGATCTACGGCCATGGCGAGGCTTTGTACGGCTTTTCCGGCCTGCGCTCGTTCAAGGCAAAATTCCAGCCCATCTGGGTGCCACGCTATGTCGCAACCATGCCGGGGCTCGCTACGCCCTGGGCGATGATCAATCTTGTCGGCCTGATCGGCGGCTGACTCCATGGCCTTATGCGATGGGCTGCTTGACGCCACCCCGCCCTCGCCCTATTTGCCGCGCCTCTGCTTGCACGGCCCCTTCGTCTAGCGGTTAGGACGTCGCCCTCTCACGGCGAAAACACGAGTTCGATTCTCGTAGGGGTCACCAGCGATTTCACGGTGAAACGGCAGCGCTGCACGCGAACGGCGCTTTCACATCGAGCACGCTCAGAATCTTGCGCCCGCTGCCATGGCCCGTTTCGCGAAGCTCGTGACCGCGCATGGCCGATACGATATGGGGCTTCTTCTATGGCGGGCTAATCAGTCCGGGGGTGGTGGCGCGCGGGTTTTCGCCCAAACGAAAAGCGACAGCGTCGTTGACGGAATACGCGCTGACAATTTCTCCGCCGGTTAACCTGCGACCCGAACCACAGGCAATCGTCTTTGGCCGCCAGTTCGAAACCACGCACGCCGGACTCGATCGTGTCTATGGCCCGCTGGCGGCGAAATACCTCTCCTATCCGGTGCTGGCCCGGCAGGAAGGAGGTCGCCGTCCTCAGCCGGTTGGCAGCATCAGGACGGATAGACCGCAACGTTGATGTTCCGTGCAAGAGTCAGCAACTGATCAGGATCGCTGCTGCGGCTCTCGATCGTGATCTCATCGACATCATCAAAATACCGCTCCGGCTGAACCAGATCCACCGTGCCGCCTGCCAGGACCGGAGTATTGGCATAGCTGACGCGCACATCGCCCGCATCGTTCCCCGGCACGCTGACCGAGACGATATGGCTCGTGTTGCACATCCGGTGCACGGAGATGACGATGCGGTTGGCCTCCAACCGGGCGCCGCTGAAATCGACCGCGCACATCACAGGCACATGGGCAACCAGCCTGAGCGTCGCCGTGGAGGCGTAAGCGACCGGTGCCTGCACAATCGCCGACACCAGGAAAAATGCTGTGATGATCTTGCGCATGAATGGCCTCCGAAGAGACCCTTAAGGCCCAGACTATGCCAATTAGCCTGCGAGACAGGGTTAATCGCGGATTAGGGCTGCATCCGATCAATTCTCCGAAATGGAGACGGTGATCACATCCTTATACTGCCCGGCATAATTGCGCCGAATGTCGCCAAGCGTGACCGCAAGTTCATAGGCGCCACCCGACAGGGTCGCCGGTGGGTTGCGCGTGAGCGCCACCGGTGACCGGAGGTTGATCGGCTGGCCATCGAAGCGCGTGCTATAGCTGATCGGCGGGAGAGTGGCATTTTCCATATGGCGCAGCACCCCGCCATTTTCGGACGACAAGGCAACGGTCACGCTGCCGTTCGACCAGATATTGACGAATACGCGCTCGCTCTGCCCGCTATGCGCTTCGCCGAAATTGATCGACGCGGGCGCCATCGAGAGCGGACCGCCGCTGCCCCTGGCGGCCGCGCCGGAAATGTTCATTTCGATCCGTGCCGGCACCGCAACGTTCAGGCTGGCATTGGGACTGATCAGGGCCAGTTCGCCATTGGCATCGTCGACCAGGCGCAGCGCGAGGTCGGTCCGATACAGACCGCGCGGCATGATCTGCTGCGCCGGTATGATGATATGGATGCCGACCATGCGCTGCTGCCTCGCCCCGATCGTCAAGGAAAACGGTCCGATCTCTCCGGCTTCGCCGCCACCACCCGCGCCGCCATTATCGACGCGATAGAGCAGCCGGTCAGCACCGGAGAGAAGCGAGCTGCCGCCGGTCGAAGGTCTGGCGAACAGGCGTACGGTGCAAGCCGTATCGCCCGAATTCGAGAGCTCCACGTTGATGTCGGCAACCTCGTTCGACGGCGCGAACGGGTTATAGGTCAGCGAGACCACCGGCGTGACGGTGCGCCCCGTCACCGTGCAAGTGGCCTCGGCCCGGGCGGCGGCGGTGATTGCGACGAGCGCTGCGAGCAGCGAACAGATCTTGATCACGGCTGATAGTCCTTCACGACGATGGTACCGGCATTGACGATCGACGCCGCATCCTCGGCGACGGTCACCGTGGCGATCGGCGCGGCGGCTCCCGCCGGCCGCAGCGAATAGGAGCCGGGCGCAAGCTTTTGCGCCACCAGCCGACCCGTCCTGTTGGTGAAGAACTGGATCGCCTCGCCCTTGCCGGAAACCGGCGTCAGCAACCCGGCGACATAGGGAATGGGGGCTCCCTTGCCGTCGACCAGCGAGGCGATCAGCGTATGCGAGGCAGCCGAGCCGATCTCCCACAGATAACCGCTCGCCGCGCCGGGCAGGATGTCGATCCGGCCGGCACCGATATCGTAACCGGGCGGGAGGTTAGCGACCTTCACCTCGAGCACGTCAGGCTGATAGCCGCGCTGTACCGGAACCAATGCCGGGCCCAGCGCTCCCGTCCTGGCGGCGGGGCCAAGGCTGTAGCGGCTGCTCACCTCGACCTGCGCGCCCTTCAGCGTCGGATGCCCGGCGACGATAGTGAAGCCGCGATCCGCGTCGCGCCCGAGCGCCAGGCGGTCGTCGCTATACCCAATGCCGAAGCTCAGCTGGATATCCGACGTCTGCGTCTTCTGACCGTCGATACTCTGGTAATCATGGACCACCGATGCGCGGAAGCGGTTGAAATAATGTTCGACCACGACGTTCGCGCCGCGCCCGCCGTCCTCGCGATAAACCGACGCCTCGGCGCTGGTCTGCCCCAGCCCCTCATAGCCGATCAGCGAATAATCGGCGGCGACACGATTGCGCTCCGAATTGTAATTGGTACGCACCGACTGATTGCGGCCAAGCGGGATGTTGAGCGACAGGCTGACCCGGTGATCGGTGCCGCGATCATCCTTGCGATAGCTATAGGTCCCGCTGGTGGAAATCCGGCCGAAACTGCGCGACAGGCCAGCGCTGGCGGTGGTCAGGTCGCCGAACGGATCGCGGCCCTTGCTATAGCCGGCGCCGACGGTGGCATAGAGCTTCTCGCTCAGCGCACGCTGATAACGACCATTGATTTCGTAGCGATAGGTGTTCGGGCGATCGTCGGAAAAGGTCATCGGCGAAAAGGCGGCGGAACGCGTGACGCAGTCGACTGCGAGCAGATTCTGCCGTCCCGTGCTCGACACGCTGTTGAGCCGGTAGCTGATCAGGGCGGAATATTGCAGCTTCTCGACATCGCTGCGATCGAGTGCTCCTTCCACCCCGAACACGCCGAACGGCGTGCCCACCACGGCCTGACCGGTGAACAGGGCATTGGCGCGATCCGCCTGCACGCTGCCGCCGAGCGTCAGCCAGTCGGTCATGCCGCGAACATAATAACCCGAAAACATCGGTGAATGGCGATAGCGGGTGCTGGAGAATTGCGAGAAACTGTCCTGCTGCTGCCCGATATTGGCCGAGAACATCGATACGCCCTGCTCAAGCAGCAGCGTGTCGGAAAAGAATGACAGGTTCAGCGTCTCGCTGCGCCCGCTATCGTCGGTCACATTGAGCTGGACGTCGTTCAGCCCATCGAGAAACGGAAAATCGCGCAGGTCATATTGGCCGGCCGGCAGCGTCAGCGTGCGATACAGCGCACCATTGACCATCACATCGACCCGCGACGGCCGCTCAAGCGTCAGCCCGCCCCGTCCGGCCGGGCGAAGATTGCGATAGGGTTGAATGTCCTGATACGACCGTTCGACGCCGATCCCCAGCAGGTTGGACGAAACCTGATACGACCCGGTCGTTTGCGGATCGAGATCACCGATCGAGAAGCGCACGGCGTTTTCGACATCGTCGTGGAACAATGTCGTGCCGCGACGGAAGATACGGTTATTCTCGCGGATCCCGCCGAGAAAGGTGAGATAGACCCCGTCCTTGCCGCCATAATTGGCAAAGCCGCGCACGGCGAGCAGCGCCGGGTCGCGGTCGATGCCGCCGAACCCGCGGCTATGCTGCAGGCGCTGCGACAAGGTGAACGTCGCGCCGGCCGCGAAGTCGGACGGGTCGGCCGTCGCGGCGAGGCCCAGCGAGCTGCGGTCCTGGATCGAGATGACATTGGTCGCGCGGGCATTGACCGGCAGATCAAGTCGCAACTGCAGCCCGGCCAGGTCGAAGATCAACGGAATATCGTCGCTGCGCAGCTCCGCCACCGGCGCGAACGGCCGGTTGGCGATGCGCAGTTTCAGCTTGTCGAGGATCGAGGGCGACACGATCTTTTCGAGCCGGGCGAGCAGCTGAATCGTATCGACCGATGCGTCCCCTGCGGCGTCGGTATCGACCGTCACTTCGCCGGCCGGTGCGCCATTGACCGTCAGGCCGATCGACAGTTTCACGCGCCGGGCGGCACGCACCGGCGCTGGGCTAGTCTGCGGCGAAGCCGCCATCGACCCAGGTACCAGCGGGGTCGATGCGGGCGGCATCGACCCTGCAGTCCTGGATTGCGCGTCTATCGGTCCCGCACACCACATGATCGCGACGGCGCTGGTCGACAACATCAGGGAACGGACAGGGCGCACGCTTTTCGTCCGCGACTATTTGGCGGCGGTTTGCAGCGAGAAGCTCGCCTTGGCCCCCGCGCGGACGAACGCGGCACTGACCGGCAGCTCGATGATGCGGCTGGTTTCGGGTTCGATCAGCGGCTGGGCCAGTGCATTGGACAATGCCTCGCCTTCCAGCGTCTCGACCTTGCCGTCACCACCGGTGAGCGTCCAGACGCCGTTGCGCAGCCGCGCATAACCATTGCCGGAATTCTTCACCTCGATACGCAACTTGGCCGCAGTCACGGCAGGCTTCACGTCCATGATCTCGAGCTGCGGCCTGGCGCCGTCGGGCGACACGGCCGCCAGCGTGCCCATGTTGAACAGGAATTGCACGCCGGTCGATTTCTCGCCGCTGGTGTCGATCGGCAGTTGGACTACCGTGACCACGTAAAGCACCGTCTTCTTGATCGCCGGATCGCCGACATATTGCACGCGAAAGGTCTGGAAGCCGTTGGGCGGAACGATCCCCTGCGGCGGGAAGATCAGGAAATCATCCTCGGCCGGTATACGCTTTTCGCTGCCATCGGGCAGGATCTGCCGGCGCTCGACCTTGAGTTCGACCGGCATCGGCTTGTCACCGGTATTTTCGACCCGCAAATCCTTCGAGGCGCCGCTCCCCGTCGGAGTAAGGTCATAAGCCATCGGCTGGACGCGCACGGCCAGGGCCGGGCTTGCGGTCAACGACATCATGGCGAGCGCCACGATCAGGCGCTTCAACTTACTCTTCACGGTCGGCTCTCCCCCCGGGAAAATCAGTTCGGGGTGATTTCTATGGTGATGACATCGGTATAATCGCCGGCGACCAGCCGCCCCGGCACAACCGGTATCGTGATGCTCAGCATGCCCGACGTTCCGGTGACGGACGCCGATCCGCTGATCCGCGAGACGAGCGGCGCGGTGAGCGTCGTGTCCGCAATCGCGATCGAGACGTCGCCGTCCTGCGACAGGCGGTAACCGATCCGCTGATCGCCGCGCACCAGCGCGCCGCCGTTCAGCGAAGAGACCTGCCTGGTAAATCCGTTGGTGTCGTTGCAGCGATAGATCACCGGCGTCATCGACTGCGCACCGCGGATGTCGAGGCTGACGATCGCCGATGGCGACGCGACCTCGACCGTGCACACCGGCGCCACCACCCCGTAGATCACAGTAGTGGCGGTCGCTGAAGGCTGGACCTGGGCCGTCACGATGGCGGCCATTGGCAGGAAGAACAGCGGCACCGGCAAATTCCTGGTTCAAAAGGTAGAGGGCGGCCCGAAGGCCGCCCTCTCGCCAACTCAGTTCGCGGTGAGCGTGAACGAGATGGTGTCCTGATAGGTGCCGGCATAGGCCGGGCCGTTCGGTGCAGCGACGTTGACCGACATTGCAAACGTGGTCGCATTGATCAGGGCAGCATTGCCGCCGAGCTGCGCGCTGTTGATCGAGGTGGTGCCGTTCAGCGGAACCGCACCGAAGCCGCCGAGGGTCAGCGTGTACGGATACTGGGTCGCGCTCACGCCGTTCTGATCAGCCAGATGGCCGTTGTGCAAAGAAGACACCGAACCGGTGAAGCCAGCCGCGTTGTTGCACTGTGCCGTCACGTCGCCGACCGCTGTCGTGCCGCTGAGGTTGATGGCCGTCGTGCCAGGTGCCGAAATGGTGCAAACCGGCGCGACCTGGGCATAGATGGTGGTGTTCGCGGTGTTCGCGAGAGCAGGCGTTGCCGAGACGATGACCGAAGCGGCGGCTACAATAAGAATCTTCTTCATTTTCGTACTCCAATAGATCATGAAATTATAGCATCGGAACATCCGAGCTATTTTATTTGGGCATAGCCAGCCGTTCGAAGAAGCGACCATTCTTCGTCAACTGCGTCATGATGTGGTGTTGGGTTATGCCAAGCCGTTAATAGCTTTTTTAGTTCGTCGCCGAACCATTCCCCCGCCACTCCCCGTCACGAGCCTCCCGACTCGTTAACGCCTTCTTAAGGCTTGTCTTGGGGAAGCGGCAATCTGGATCTTTCATGACCCCCATAGATTTCCTTACAATTATTGGCACTATATGTGCCAAAATTGCACGCTGCAGGAGTGAGTCGGAACCCTTTCAAATCTTTTGAGGATTCTTGATCTGGCGCAGGGACACTAGGGTTAAACTGCCATATTGGATGTTTTGGCCGACATCGGCCGCGACTCGGGGGAGGCGCTCGAAATGACCATCACGGCGCTCGGTCAGCGCGGCACCAGCGAGTCCCATTTCCTTGAAGCATCACTGCTGCCACCAGGCATGATCGTCCGATATGAACAGCCCGGCGTTGAGCTGATCGATCATATCACGGGCTATCATGTCTACGGCGCGAGCGGCGCCGCAGCGATGAACCAGATTGACTGGTTTCTGCCCGGTACCGCCAATATCCGCGTTACGTTGAACGCCGGCCCGATCGAGATCGGTATCGGCCGCCGCATCTTCTCGCCCCTGCCCGAGGCGAGCCTGTTCGGCCCCACCAGCCGCGCGATCAGAGCCACGACCAATGGCGGCGTGATGATTGGTATCGGCGTCAGTGCACTGGGGTGGGCGCGATTGTCCCGGCGATCCGCGGAAGATTTCCACAATCGGGTGGTGCCACTGTCGGAAGCGATGGGGGACGGCTTCTCGAATCGGCTGACTCAGGAACTGCGAGGCTCGGAAGGTGGGCCGATGGTCAAACCGCTGCTGGACGCCCTGTTGCTGCCGCTGCTGGGCCTGGCTCATCCCGACGAACCGCTGATCCGCGAATTCGCTGCCTTGCTGATGGTCGAAGGCGTGATCGATGTCGCCATCGTCGCGCGTCGGCTGGGCATTTCGACCCACAGCTTGCGCCGGATTGCGACGCGCTATTTCGGATTTGTCCCAAAGGTCCTGCTGATGCGCGCGCGGTTTCTGCGCTCGCTGATCAAGCTGATGACCAGTACGGACCGGCGCGATTACTCGGCCATCGATCCCAGCTATCATGATGCGTCGCATTTCCTGCGCGATGCGAAGGCGTTCCTCGGCATGACGCCGCGCCGCTTCCTCTCGCTGGAGCGGCCGTTCCTGGATGCCAGCATTCATGAACGGGCGGCAGTGCTGGGGTCCGCTACTCAGGCGCTGCATGACTTCGACCTTGCCCGTGAACGGCTCGGGACTTCCGGACGGGCGATCTAGCGCGTTCGAACAGGCTGTCCGCTTGTGCGACGGGGTTGGCCTTGGCCCTCAGGCAGATGACGGATCATTGGCGGCCCCGGACAGTCTGCGCGTCCAGCCCATGTTCGGCACTGAAACACACATGCCCTGGATCCAGCTCCATCAGCAGAATCCGTTGTTTCGTCATGAGCATGGCTCCTTGTTTTTGGTCAGGCAGCCGGCACCTGACGCAGGATCGCGCGGGTCACCCACACGATGGGCAAGGCGAACACCAGGATATGCACCGCGACCCCGATGACGACAGCGATGGGTGTGGCCGGCGGCGTCTGCGCGCGCGATAACGGTACGACGATGAGGTTCATGACCAGATATGTCGCCACCCCGAGACCCGCCGCGCCCATCCAGAGATTGCTCCACAGCAGGGGCCAGCGCTGAGCCAGGAGAATAAACGCGAACGCCACGATGATCGCGATCAGCAAATGAGCAATGGCGCCCAGGACCATCATGGGGGCGCCGCCACCGAACGCCTGCCCCGGCCCAACCAGACCGCTGGCGATCGATTGCAAAATGGTGGCCGGTCCGCGCCGGAACATCAGGCAGGCCGCACCGATGTCCAGCACGCCGCCCAAGCCGCCACCCGCTACCGCCGCGAGGATCAGCGCGCCCAAAGGTCCGGCATCACCGGGTAATTCTCCTGCAGTCATGAGCAATTCCTCGAACGGAGTGAAGCGACGCTGTCGCCAGGGATTGGTATAAATAGAATATATAGATCGATCTATCTATTTTTATATAGCAAACCTGCGCCCGACTCAGCGGGCATTAAATCCAGCTCTTAACATCTGATATATTACGATATTATAGAATGACCCGCCAAAACAACGGCCTGAGATATGTTACACGACCGGTGTAACATATCTCACCCTGCCCCGCCTGCGATCAGAGCGCCGGCCGCGATTCAACCATCACACAGGATCGGGCAGGGCGTCGCTTGACGGATCGATACCGGCGCGCTCTTTCTGATTGTCGAAACCAGCATTGTCACATAACCTCAGCCGCCATGCAGAGGTTTGGTCCCTAGCGTTCGCCTGCCAGAGCGCGCTCCAACGCGAGATCAACCATCCCTCCCGCCGATACCAGCGGCTCGCCCGACGCAAGCGTACGGCTCAGGATGATCGCACCCTCCAGGCTCGACAGGACAAAGTGCGCGCAGACCGCGGCCTTTGCCGGTGGCAGGCCGGCCCGGCCAAGCGGTTCGGCGATGAGTTCCAGCCAGTCGGAAAACACTGTCGCGCAGGCCGATCGCACTGCCTCGACGGTGCTCGCCACGTCGATGGCGGTCGAGGCGATCGGACACCCGTCACGATAATCGGACATTTTCAGGACCTGAACTTCATTGGCGAAGATGCCCTGGATCGCCCTGCGCGGATCGCCGGCTCGCTCGAACGCGGCCTTCATCCGCTCACCATAATGCTCGCCTGCATACAGGATCGCCTCGACCGCCAGCTGCTCTTTGCCCCCGGGAAAGAAGTGATACATCGATCCCCACGGCGCGCCGGCCTCGGCAACGATCTGCTTGAGCCCGGTGCCGGCATAGCCCTGGGCGCGAAAAAGTTCTCCAGCCGCCCGCAGGAAACGGATCTTGGTCTCGTGTGTCGCCATGGCCGTCGCGTTGCTCCTGTATAGAGCGATCTATAGACCATCACGCCGATTTGCGCAGCGCATGAAAGCAGATATCGCTCGCGGTCGCGCATTCCCTCGCTATTAACCACAGCATGTGTGTCCTTGCCCTTGCTTGGAAAGCGCATCCTCGCTGGCATCTCGTGATGGCGGGCAACCGCGATGAGCTGCACGCGCGCCCGGCAGCGCCGTTAGCAAATTGGGGTGCCCCTCTGCCGCTGATCGCAGGGCGTGATTTGCAATCGGGCGGGACGTGGCTGGGGGTTTCCGAGCAAGGCCGCTTCGCCGTCGTTACCAACCTCCGTGGGCACGGCATGCCCCGGGCTGACCGGTCGTCGCGTGGCGCACTGGTCACTGACCTCCTTGCTGCTGCGGGGGAATATGCAGATCCCGACCGGGCGCTGCTCTCCGACTTCAATCCGTTCAACCTGATCCTCGCCGACCAGCACCGGGCGATGTTCCTGTCGAACCGGCCCGAGTCGGTCCGCAGCCTCCTCGCTCCCGGACTCTATGGTCTGTCCAACGGCACACTCGATGAACCCTGGCCCAAGACGCTCCGTCTCAAACAGATCCTGCTCGACTGGATCGTCCAGGATGCGACCGAGCCGGCCGGATTGCTCGATGGCCTGGGTGAGGACGCGCTCCCCGCAGCCGGCCTGAATCCGGCGACCCCGTCCGACGTGCCGCAGGAGCCGCAACTCTCGCCGATCTTCATCCGCAATCCGGTCTATGGAACGCGCTGCAGCACGGTTGTCGCGATCGACAATCGCGGCCAGGGCCAGATCATCGAACGGCGCTATACATCAACTGGCGATGTCTCGGGTGAGACCGCGATCGCCTTTTCCTGGCCGCCGCCTACCCTCAATAAAGCCTTCAAGAGCCTCGCCGAAGGATAGTCACCGCAGCGGCCGCTTCTCCAGCTTTCGCGCCAGCGTTCGGCGATGCATGCCCAGCCGACGCGCGGTTTCCGAGACGTTGAAGTCGCTTTCCGCCAGCGTCTTGTGGATCCGCTCCCATTCCAGCGTCTTGATCGAGGTCTGTCGTACGCCAATCGGCGTATCGACATCGCCGCCGATCTTGCCGAACGCAGCTTCCAGGTCGTCGGTATCGGCCGGCTTGGCGAGATAGGATGTCGCACCCAGCTTGACCGCCTGCACCGCCGTCGCGATGCTGGCATAGCCGGTCAGGACGACGATCACCGTCTCGGGATCATGGCCATGCAATGTCTGTACGCAGGCGAGGCCTGATGCCTGGCCGAGCTTCAGGTCGACCACGGCATAATCCGGCGTCTCCGCGGCCAGCAACCGGTCAAGCTCCGCCGGGTCGGCGGCCAGCGCAACACGGTAGCCGCGCCGCTCGAACGAACGCTGCAGCGTGCGGGCAAAGGCCGCATCGTCCTCGACCAGGAAGAGCAAGGGCTCAGTCGCCATGATCCTACTCCGTCAACGCCAGTGCCGAGAGCGGCAGGTGCAGCACCACTTCGGCACCGCCCCCGAGCCGGTTGCGCGCCTCCATCGTGCCGCCAAGCTTGCGCATCACATTGGCGACGAGGAACAGTCCCAATCCCGCGCCTGCCGTGCGCTTGGTGGAGTTATACGGCCTCCCGATGGCCTCGATCGTCGCTGTGGCAAAGCCGGATCCGCGATCGGCGACCGTGACCAGAAGCATATCGCCATCGCGGGCCAGGCCGATGCGGATCTCCTCGGATGAAGCCTCGGCGGCATTGTCGAGCAGGTTGAAGACCATTTGCTGCAGCACGGTGTCGGAAACGATCGGCACATCGGCCCCAAAGGCGTCGTCATAGCGCAGCCCGGCAAAGCCACGTGCGGCCTGCCAGTCGGCGACGACCCGGCCGAAAAAGGCGCGCACGCTGGTCACGGTCGATGCTTCGCCCCGCGCTTCGCCCGCCGCCAGCAGGATGCCGGTCACGATCGCCTTGCAGCGTTGTACCTCAGCCTGCATCTCGCTGAGATCATGGGCCAGATCGGGATCGCCGGCGATGCCGGGCGCCCTGCGCCAGTCGCCAAGGATCACCGAGAGAGATGAGAGCGGCGTGCCCAGCTCATGCGCGGCACCTGACGCAAGCAGGCCGATGCGGACGATATGATCCTCCTCCGCCGCCTGGCGCTGCATCGCGGCCAGATGTGCATCCCGCGCGCGCAAATTGCGGTTAATGCGCGTGACGAACATCACCAGCAGCACCGCGACCAGCGCGAAGCAGACCCACATGCCCTGCACATGGAGCTGGAAGAGCGAGGTGCGATAATCGTCCGGCAGCACGATCGGCCGGTAGACGATCGTCAAAAGCGCAAAGGCGATACTGGTCACGACCACCACCACCCAGGTGGATCCCTGTTTGAGCAACACCGAACCCAGCACGACCTGAAGCAGGAACAACGAGACGAACGGGTTGGTCGCGCCGCCGCTGAAATAGAGCTGCACCGACAGGCACAGCACGTCGAGCAACAGCGCGACGAGCAAGGCACGGTTGTCGATCGGCCGCCCGGAGCGAAGCCACAGCATGCTGACCGCATTGAGCAGGGCGAGTCCGGCAAGCACGGCGAGCATCGGCACGATCGGCAGCACGATGCCAAAGGCATAATGGGTGAGCAGGATCGTCACGCATTGCCCCGCGATCGCCAGCCAGCGCAACTGCACCAGCTGCAGCATGTTCTGCGATGCGGTGGCGTCGGCCGGGGCGAGCGCCCGGGGAGTGACGAGCGCAGTCATCGCGGTGCCGTGCGGCGATCCGCGCGCAGGAAGACGACAAGGGCACCGGCAACCATCATCGCCAACACATACCATGTGATCGCGTAAACCAGATGGTTGTTCGGAAAAGCGACGATCGTCAGGCCGCCGATCGGTCCACCCGCGGGCGCGGAAGCCGCATCCAGGTCAACGAAATAGGGCGCAACGACACCGAGCTTGCGTGCTGCGGCAATGGCGGCGACGTCGCGCGAATACCAGGCGTCGCGCGCCGGGTCGTTCGAGCGCAGGAAGCCGCCGCCCAGCTCTGTGATACGCAGCAGCCCGGTCAGGGTGACCGGCCCCAGGGACGGCGGCGCGACAGCGCGCGTCGGCACAAAGCCGCGGTTGGCCAGCACGACAAACCCCTGCTCTGTCCGCATTGGCGCCATCACCCACCAGCCCGCGCCATGGACGGTGGCGGCCTGCACCAGCGCCGGCGGTACCGGCAGGAACCGACCGGTGAGCCGGACGCGGCGATATTGCGCGCGCGGGCCATCGATCTCCAGCCAGGCGGCGGGCCCGGGTACAGCGACAGGGGCGGCGTGCACGCGAGCGTCGATCTGCGCGATCAGGTCGCGTTTCCAGGCCAGCCGCTTCACCTGCCAAGTGCCGAGCGCGACCAGCAGAACGATGAGCAGCAGCAGCGCCACCACCCCTGCGGCGACGCGCGCGCCGGTGGCGCGCCGCGTCATTACATCGAGTCCATGGCCTGCGGCATCGGCATCATATTGGCATTCATATGATACATGACCCAGAGCGATCCGCTCAGCGCGATACCGACGATCACTACGGTGAACAGCAGCGCCATCATCGACCAGCCACCCTCCGCCCGCCGGTTCATGTGCAAGAAGAAGATCATGTGCACGACCATCTGCACCGCGGCAAAACCCATGATGATCAGCGCGATCACCGGTTTCGAGAATGGCGTCGTCATCACCAGCCAGAACGGGATCGCGGTCAGGACCGCGGCGAGCACGAAGCCGATGATATAGCCCTTGCGGGTGCCATGGCTTTCCTCATCGTCATGATGGCCGTGCGTGTCGGCGTGGCCGTCGGCGGAGGCGCTCATCGCAGCATTCCCATCAGATAGACAAAGGTGAAGACGCCGATCCAGATGACGTCGAGAAAGTGCCAGAACAGGCTGAGGCACATCAGCCGACGGCGATTGGCCGGGATCAGCCCCTTCATCCTCACCTGGACCATCAGTGTCACCAGCCAGATCAGGCCGAAGGTGACGTGCAGGCCGTGCGTGCCGACCAAGGTGAAGAAGGATGACAGGAACGCGCTGCGCTGCGGCCCCGCCCCTTCGTGGATGAGATGCGCGAACTCGTACATCTCGATTCCCAGAAAGGCGAGACCGAACAGGCCGGTGACCGCCAGCCAGGCTTGCGTCCCCCGCACCTTGCCCTCGGTCATCGCCAGCATCGCGAAGCCATAGGTGATCGAAGAGAAAAGCAGCATCGTGGTGTTGAGCGCGACCAGCGGCAGGTCGAACAGTTCGCGTGGCCCGGGCCCGCCGGCATAGCTCGCGCCGAGCACGCCGTACGTCGCGAACAGCATCGCGAAGATCAGGCAGTCGCTCATCAGATAGATCCAGAAGCCGAGCATGGTGCTCGAGCCCTCAGGATGGTCATGTTCGTCGACCAGATAGAAGACGTCGCTAGCGTGCGTCTCGGTCATCGTCGCGCTCATGCTGCCGCTCCCGCCGCGAGCAGTCGCGTGCGCTTGTCCTCGGTCGCGATGACCTCCTCCACCGGGATGTGGAAGTCGCGGCGATAGTTGAAGGTGTGGCCGATCGAGACGGCAAGGATCGCGACGAAGCTGAGCGCCGCCAGCCACCAGACATACCAGATCATGCCGACCGAGAAGGCGACGCTGAGCGCAGCGATGATCACGCCGGTGCCGGTGTTGCTCGGCATATGGATCGCCTTGAACCCCTGGGTCGGACGCACATAACCGCGCTGCTTCATGTCCGCCCAGGCATCGCCATTATGGATAACGGGCGAGAAGGCGAAGTTGTAATCCGGCGGCGGCGAGGAGGTCGCCCATTCGAGCGTGCGGCCGTTCCACGGATCGCCGGTCTCATCGCGCAGCTTCTCGCGGTCGCGGATGCTGACATAGAATTGCATCAGCATCGCGCCGATGCCGATCGCGACCAGCACCGCGCCGAACGCGGCGATGCCGAACCAGATCTGCAGGCTCGGATCTTCGAAGGTGCGCAGGCGCCGCGTCACGCCCATCAGGCCGAGGATATAGAGCGGCATGAAGGCGAAATAGAAGCCGAGCACCCAGAACCAGAAGGAGACCTTCCCCCAGAATTCATTGAGCCGGAAACCGAACGCCTTGGGGAACCAGTAATTGATCCCCGCGAACAGGCCGAACAACACGCCGCCGATGATCACATTGTGGAAATGCGCGACGAGGAACAGCGAGTTGTGCAGCACGAAATCGGCCGGCGGCACGGCGAGCAGCACGCCGGTCATGCCGCCGATCACGAAGGTGATCATGAACGCGATGGTCCACATCATCGGCAGCTCGAAGCGGATCCGCCCGCGGTACATGGTGAACAGCCAGTTGAAGATCTTCGCGCCGGTCGGGATCGAGATCACCATGGTGGTAATGCCGAAGAAGGAATTGACGCTGGCGCCCGACCCCATGGTGAAGAAATGGTGCAACCACACGACATAGGCGAGCAACGTGATCACCGCGGTCGCATAGACCATCGAGGTATAGCCGAAGAGCCGCTTGCCCGAGAAGGTCGAGGTCACCTCGCTGAAGATGCCGAATGCGGGCAGGATCAGGATGTAGACCTCCGGATGGCCCCAGATCCAGATCAGGTTCACATACATCATCGGGTTGCCGCCGAGCGTATTGGTGAAGAACGCGGTGTCGGCATAACGGTCGAGCGAGAGCAGCCCGAGCACTGCGGTCAGCACCGGAAAGGCCGCGACGATCAGGATGTTGGTGCACAACGCGGTCCAGCAGAAGATCGGCATGCGCATCATGGTCATGCCCGGCGCGCGCATCTTCACGATCGTGGCGACCAGGTTGACGCCCGATAGCAGCGTGCCGACGCCGGCGATCTGCAGCGACCAGATATAATAATCGACCCCGACCCCGGGACTGTAGCTGATCCCCGATAAAGGCGGCATGGCGAGCCAGCCAGTCTGCGCAAATTCGCCGACGAACAGGCTCATCATCACGGTGATCGCGCCGGCCGCGGTCATCCAGAAGCTGAAATTGTTGAGGAACGGGAAGGACACGTCGCGCGCGCCGATCTGCAGCGGCACGACATAGTTCATCAGGCCCGTGACCAGCGGCATCGCCACGAAGAAGATCATGATCACGCCATGCGCGGTGAAGATCTGATCATAATGATGCGCGTTGAGATATCCCTCCGACCCGTTGAACGCCATCACCTGTTGCAGCCGCATCATCACGGCATCGGCAAAGCCGCGCAGCAGCATGACCAGCCCGAGGATCATGTACATGATGCCGATGCGCTTGTGATCGACCGTGGTGAACCATTCGCGCCACAAATAGCCCCAGAGTTTGAACCAGGTCAGCGCGCCAAGCAGCGCGATGCCGCCCAGCGCAACGCCGGCAAAGGTCGCGACGACGATCGGTTCGTGCAGCGGCAGCGATTCCAGCGTGAAGCGACCGAAGATCGGGCTGACGGAAGAGGGTGAGATCTGCATTGGAATGGCCAATTAGAGGGCGGGCTGCTTGGGCGGCGCGGCGTGCGACGGCGTCCCATGCGAGCGGTGATCGACATGCGCAGGGTCGGCCGGCGGCGGGCTGCCTGGCGCGGCAGTGGTCAGCGGGGATTCGGGCTCCTTCGCCGGCGGGGACATATGGCTCATCCCCGCCATGCCCGCGTCCTTCATCATGATGTCGGCCATGCACGGCGTGTCGGGCTTGACGCACTGCCCGACCGCTGCATCGAACAGGCCGGGCGCGACTGTGGCGAAGCGCATTACCGGTACTTTCTCGGTCGGCTTTTCGAGCTGCAGGTAGCGAGCGCGGCTAAGTTCGCCGCCGGCCGCCTTGTTGCGCGCGACCCATGCCGCGAAGTCCGCGTCGCTCAGCCCATGAAAGCGGAAGCGCATGCCGGAAAAGCCCGCGCCGCTATAGTTCGATGAGAAGCCCTCATAGTCGCCGGCCTTGTTGATCACGGCGTGGAGCTTCGTCTCCATCGACGGCATGGTGTAGATCATGCCGGCGAGCGTCGGCACGTAGAAGGCGTTCATCACCGAGGATGAGGTGAGCCGGAACATGATCGGCCGGTCGACCGGCGCGGCGAGTTCATTGACTGTCGCGATGCCATATTCGGGGTAGATGAAGAGCCATTTCCAGTCGAGCGAGACGACCTGCACCTCGAGCGGCTTGACGTTCGGCGCAACCTTTCGACCCGGCGCGATGCGCTCGATCGGGCGATAGGGATCGAGCAGATGCGTGCCGGTCCAGGTCACTGCGCCAAGGCAGATGATGATCAGCAGCGGCGCTGCCCAGATGACCAGTTCGAGCTCAGTCGAATGATCCCAGTCGGGCTCGTAGCGCGCCTCCTGGTTCGACGCGCGGTAACGCCAGGCGAACAGCCCGACCAAGGCAAGCACCGGCACGACGATGAGCAGCATCAACACCGTGGCGATGACCACCAGGTTGCGCTGCTGCACCGCGACATCGCCCATCGGGTTCATCACGACCCAGTTGCACCCGCCAAGCAGCAGGAGCACGGCGGTCGCGGCAGACAAGCGGACGATGCGGGAAAGCTTTGGCATGCTCGCCCGCTACGCCTTCGCGCTGCAGCGCAACATTGGACATTTTGTCCAATCCCCAAAACGATCGGATAAGCGCATAAGGGTGCGTGATCGGCATTCTCCACCCGCCGCCCATCAGGATATATCGTTCATGACCGCGCATATCGCCCCGACATCCAGGGCCCCGACATCCGGTACGGCCGAACGCGACGCCCGCGCGATCAATGCGCGTCACGGCGACGTCGCGCCGGGCGAGATCGCCATCGGCGTGATCATCGGGCGGACATCCGAATTCTTCGACTTCTTCGTCTATGCGATCGCCTCGGTGCTGGTCTTCCCCAGCCTGGTCTTCCCCTATGTCGACCGCCTGACCGGCACGGTCTATTCCTTCGCGATCTTCGCGCTCGCCTTCGTCGCGCGGCCGGTCGGATCGCTGGCATTTCTGTGGATCGACGCGGCGATGGGGCGCGGCACCAAGCTGACCGTCGCGCTGTTCCTGCTCGGCGGGTCGACCGCAGCGATGGCATTCCTGCCTGGCTATGAGACGATCGGCATCTGGTCGGCGGTGCTGCTCGCTCTGTTCCGCCTCGGCCAGGGTGTCGCACTGGGCGGCGCATGGGACGGGCTTGCCTCGCTGCTCGCACTGAACGCACCGGCCAATCGCCGCGGCTGGTACGCGATGATCCCGCAACTCGGCGCACCACTCGGCCTGATGGTGGCGAGCGCGCTGTTCGCCTTTTTCGTGACCACCCTGTCCAGTGCCGACTTCCTTGACTGGGGCTGGCGCTATCCCTTCTTCGTCGCCTTCGCGATCAACGTCGTGGCGCTGTTCGCGCGGCTGCGCATCGTTTCCACGCCGCATTACGCCAATCTGTTCGAGAGCCGCGAGTTGCAGCCATCACGCGTGATCGACACGGTGCGCAGCGACTGGCGCAACATCGTGATCGGCGCGTTCGCACCGCTCGCCAGCTTCGCGCTGTTCCACATGGTCACGGTGTTCCCGCTGTCCTGGGTGTTCCTGTTCACGCATCAGGACCCGGCACGCTTCATGGTGATCGAGATCATCGCCGCCGCCTTCGGGGTGGTCGCAGTGATCGCCTCGGGCGTGATTGCCGACCGGTTCGGACGCCGCACCGTGCTTGGCGCATCCGCTGCCGGGATCGCGGCGTTCAGCGGCTTCGCACCGCAGCTGCTCAATGGCGGCGACGCGGGCGAGCTGGCCTTCATGATCATCGGCTTTGTGCTGCTCGGCCTCGCCTTCGGCCAGTCCTCGGGCTCGGTGTCGGGTAATTTCTCCTCCGCGCACCGCTATACCGGCGCGGCGCTGACCTCCGACCTTGCCTGGCTGGTCGGTGCCGGCTTCGCGCCTTTGGTCGCGTTGCTGCTCGCGGCCAATTTCGGATTGCTCGCGGCGGGTGGTTATCTGTTGTCGGGCGCGATCGGCACGCTGGTGGCGCTGGGTATCAACAAGGAACTGGCCGGGCGCTAAGCCGGGTCAGGCCGCGACGGGCAGGAAACCGAGACGGTCGGAATCGGCCGGATCCAAAGCCATCAGCTCATAACCGGCGATTCGCGGGTGAACCGTCTCGACCGGATGACGATGGGTCGCGGTCAGCACCATGACATCCGCCCCCGCCGCCTCCGCCGCGGCAATCCCGGCCGGCGCATCCTCGAACACGAGGCATTCGTCGATCGCAACGCCAAGCCGGTCAGCGGCAAGCAGGAAGCAATCCGGCGCCGGCTTGCCGCGTGCCGCATCCTCGGCCGCGATCAGCAGCGGCGGCGTGGGCAAACCGGCGGCGGCAAGGCGCCGCAGAGCAAGTCCGCGCGGCGCCGATGTGACCACCGCCCACCGGTCCAGCGGCAATGACGCAAGGAAAGCGGCCGCCCCGGGGATCGGCGCGATATCATCGACATCGTCCATTTCCAGCCGGGTGATTTCCGCCGCTTCGGCAACCGGATCGACGCCCGGTAGCCCAAGTCGCCGGATCGTTTCGACCGACTGCACACCGTGAATGGTCGGAATGAAGGTCGCAACATCAAGGCCGTGACGCAGCGCCCAGGCCGTCCAGACCCGCTCCGCCGACGCGATCGATGTCAGGATCGTCCCGTCCATATCGAACAGGAATGCGGCATAGCGCCGCTGAAGCGGTTCGGTACCTGGCACGAATGATGACCTTTCCGGGCGCAAGGAATGCGCCTCCGCGCCGGAGATAGGTTCGCCGGTCGACAAGAACCAGTACCGATCAACATTCAATGGCGGCCACGATGCGAGTCGCAGGCCCGGTTAGCCCCCTGTTCTTTCCGAAAAAAAGCGCACCCCTGTTATGTTGGACATGGAACGCAGATTCCTCGATAATTTACAGTAACTTGGATCGCCCACCCCTGTTCCCGATAACAGGGGTGGCGCCAAGAGATAACAGGGGTCAGGTCACCGCTGTTCCTGCCAAAACAGCGGGGTGAGGCACTCGATATTTTCTTTTCATGTCAAAGAGCGGGCCGGAATACCGACCGGCACTCCTTGCGCCGTCACGCTGTCAGGATCTGTGTCAGGGTTGAATCGGTGCCGGCTCACCCGGCACCGATTGCCCGCTTCACTTTTCCGCCACGGCGCGCCGCACTGGCTGGCCGGTCCGGGTGCCGGTCGGCTTGCCATCCTTCAGCACCAGTCCACCATTGACCCAGACCCGTGAGATACCGACCGACTGGGCCGAGGGGTTTTCGCTCGTCGCGCGATCCGCAACGGTGGCGGGATCGAACAATATCAGGTCGGCGCGCGCACCGGGGCGAATGACGCCGCGATCGGCGAGCCCCATATGTGCCGCGGCCGCGCCGGTCATCTTGTTGATCGCCTGTTCGAGCGTCAGCAGATGCTGTTCACGGACATATTGGCGCAGCACGCGCGTAAAGGAGCCTGTGCCGCGCGGGTGGCGGTCGTTGAGCTGACCGTCGCTGCTGATGTTCGAGGACGGCCAGGCGATGAGCTTGCCGACATCGTCGGCGCGCATGCTCGTGCCGATCACCATTTCCTCCGCACCGGGCACCTGCGATTCAGCAATCAATTGCATCAGCGCGACGGCCGGATCAATACCGCGCTGCACCGCGACCTGGGCCACGGTCTTGCCGACCAGCTTGCGGTCGGGGCTGAACTCCGAGAGCAACAGGCCGTCGGCCGGCGCCAGATGGTCGAGCGCGAACTGTGCGCTCTCGCGATTGGCGAAATCGCGCTTGGGAAACATGACCGTCAGCGTCGATTGCCAATATTCATACGGATAGACGTCGCCGGTGATGTTCACGCCCGCGGCGCGCGCGCGGTCCATCACGCCGAGATAGCGATCCGCCTGCCCCCACCAGTCGGTCATGGCGAGTTTCATATGCGAGACCTGCACCGGCATGCCGGTCGCGCGCCCGATCTCGACGATCTCGTCGAGCGCCGCCCAGATATACTGATCCTCGCTGCGGATATGGCTGATATAGCGCCCGCCACTCCTCGCTGCCTCTTTCGCAAGCGTCAGCACCTCGTCCTTGGTGGCGTAGATGCCGGGATCATATTCGAGCCCGGTCGACAGGCCGAGTGCGCCGGCCTGCATCCCGGCGCGCACGATCGCGCGCATCCGATCGATCTCGGCAGCGGTGGCAACGCGCTTGTAATTCTTGCCCAGTACCTGGGCGCGGATCGAATTATGCCCGACATAGGAGGCGATGTTCACCGCGACCGGCGTCTTCGCCATCCGCGCAAACAGGCGCGGCAAGGGCAGTTCCGATCCGCCATCCTGCCCGACAATGATCGTGGTGATGCCCTGGCTCGTTACCGGCAGCGCGTCGGGCTGTTTGAACAGCCCATGGTCGTGATGGCTGTGCGTGTCGATAAAGCCCGGCGACAGGACCTGCCCGCTGGCATCGACCACCTGTTCCCCCGCGAGCGGCTTCAACTCGCCAATCGCGACGATCCGGTCGCCCTGAATCCGTACCGATGCAGGGCGCGCCGGCGCGCCGGTGCCATCGACCACGCTGGCGCCAGTGATCAGCGTCGATTTCGATGTCTGCGCGCCAGCGGTACCGGCCGGCGCCGCGAGGATCGCAGCCATCACCAAGACGCGGCCACATGACCGGTATAGTATTTCGACGCAACGGCGCCCGGCGCCAATCCTGCCCGTTTTCATGTTCCTGTTCCCCCTGGCCTATTCGATGATCATGAACTGGGACACCTTGTCCCCAGGCGCGATCGCGAGATGCGCTTTCATGGTGCGACCGCCGAAGGACACAGCGTAGCTGTAGTTGATGTCGTCGCCGAGCTCGTGCCGTTCGGTGAGCTCCACCTTGGTCAACGGGCCCAGTTCCTTGAGCCTTGGTCCGAAAAACTTGTTCGCCAGGTCCGCAAAGCCTTCGCCGGCGAGCGGCACGTCCTGCTGGCGCAGCGTGCCGCCACGGACCGCCTCGATCAATGTGGTGAGGCGACGCTCTGCCGCTGGTTCCGGCGCCGGGCGTGGACCGGTTGCGACAAGCTTGCCGTCCCACAGTTTGGCAATGCCATCGACAAAGGTGTCGAGCTTCGTATTCGCCGAATTGGTCAGCAGGATGATCGAGAGATCGTCGCCGAGATAACGCGAATAATAGGTGCGGAATCCCTGCCAGGCCCCGCCATGATGATAGCGCGGATGCCCGCCTGCCTGGTCAATCCGCCAGGCGAAGCCATAGGGATAGGTCTTGCCGCTGTTGAGCTTTACCGGGGTGTAGACCTGCTGCCAGCCGGCGCTGCCGATCACAGCGCCCTGTTCGACGCCGCGCGCCCAGGCGATCATGTCGTTGAGCGAGAAATAGAGCGATCCATCCGCCGTGGCATTGAGCGACGGCGAGACAAAGTCCTGGTTCTTCAGTGCGCCTTCGACCAGCTGATAGCCGGACGCGCGATGGGGCACGATATCGGCGTCGCTGATCCCGCGCGCGGTCTTCATCCCCACCGGCTTGAACACGCGCTGATCGAGGATATCGAGATAGGATTGCCCCGACGCCTTCTTCACCAGGATGCCGAGCAGCGCATAACCGGTATTGCTGTAGTTCCAGCGCGCGCCGGGCACGAAATCGAGCGGCAGCGCATAAGCCTGCTTCACCAGTTCGTCATCGCTATAGTCGCGGCGATAGTCGAAATCGGGTTTGTAATTGGCCACGCCCGAGGTGTGAGTGAGCAGGTGCCGGATGGTGATAGGGCGCCAGCTTGTGGGCTCATCGGGCAGATATTTGCTGATCGGATCGTCGAGTCCGATCTTGCCCTGCTGAACCAATGTCATGACCGCCACGGCGGTGAACATCTTGCCGACCGAGCCGGACTGGAAGATCGTGTCGGTGGTTACCGGCACATCATGCTCGACCGTCGCTTTGCCGAAGCCCTTGGCGACGATGATCTCACCCTTGCGCAATACCGCCACCGCGACGCCGGGCACTTTTTCAGCCCGCATCTCGGATTCGACAAAGGCATCGAGTTGCTTGCGAAATGTTTCCGGGTCAGGCGCGGCCATCGCCGGCGCCGCGACTAGGACCGTTGCCAGCGCGCTTAGAATCGTAACCTGCTTCAACATTGCCCTATCCCCTTTGCGGTTTTTATTGCTGTTCGATTGGCTCAAGCGTGAAGGCCGGCCGACGCGCCGCTGTGCGGACCGCCCCATAGGTCGTCGGGGCACCAGATCATGCCGTCGCCATATTGAGCGCCCGGCACGCGATCGCGCCGCAGCAGCACCGGGCCATCGAGATCGACGACATCGCAGAACTGACCGACGATGAAGGCAGGCGCCATGGCAAGCGACGTGCCGAGCATATTGCCGACCATCACCCCCATGCCTCGAGCGCGCGCGGTGTGGACCATGGCCAGCGCCTCGGTCAGGCCACCGCATTTATCGAGCTTGATATTGATCACCGAAAACGCGTCCGACAGCGCCTCGAGCGAGGCCAGCCCCTGCACGCTCTCGTCCGCGGCAAGCGGTATCGGCGAAGCGAAGGAAGTGAGATCGGCATCGAGATCCACCGACAGCGGCTGCTCCACCAGCGACACGCGGGCGTCGACCAGCACCGGCATCAGCTTTTCGAGCCCGGCCAGGGTGAAGCCGCGGTTGCCGTCGACACCAAGCCAGACATCGGGCCGCGCCGCGCGCACCGCGCGCACCCGTTCGGCGTCGAGGCCGTCGCCAGTGAGCTTGAGCTTGATCGCGCGGGCATCGGCAAAGGCCAGGGCGCGCTCGCCAACCAGGTCGGGCGCATCCGCACCGATCGTCCAGGTGGTAAGGCACGGCTTGGGCCGGGTCACGCCCGCATCCTGCCAGGCCGGGCGCCGTGACCGGGCCCCTTCCAGATCCCACAGCGCGCAGTCGAGCGCATTGCGGGCGCCGCCGATCGGCAACAGCGACTGCAGACGCGTACGATCCATGCCGCCGGCAAAGGCGGATCGAACTGTTTCGATTTCGGCGGCGATGCTGGTCGGCGTTTCGCCAAGATAATCGACGCCGGCGGCTTCCCCATAGCCTTCATGTTCGCCATCGCGAACCACCGCGACGACCAGGTCGATCTCGGTATAGGTACGCCCGGTGATGCGGAACGGATTGGCCAATGGCCATGTCTCGACACGGACTTCGATATCCATCGTTGCACTCCGGATTGGACGACACACCGGCCAGCGCCGGGCAGAAAAACTCAGTCGAAGGTTTTGGCGATGTGCGCGACAAGCGCGCCCGCACCGGTTGCAACCGGATCGAAGCAGGGCAGCCCGAAGCGGTCTGAAATGGCTTGCAGATGCGCCACGCGCGCTTCCGCCGGCAGGACCCGCGTGTTGATGCTGATGCCGGCGCAGCGCACCATCGGGTTGGTCAGGCGCGCCATACCGAGATTGGTCTCGATGCACTCGGCGAAATCCGGCAGCGCGAAATCGGGATAACCGTCGACATGAGTCCGACCGGCTGCGTGGCACAGGATGATCGCATCCGGCTGCGAGCCGTGCATCAGACCGAGCGCGACCCCCGCATAGGCGGGATGGAACAGCGACCCCTGCCCTTCGATGACGTCCCAGTGATCCGTCTCATTGTCGGGCGAGAGCGTTTCTGCCGCTCCCGCAACGAAGTCGGAGACCACCGCATCGATTGGCACGCCCTGCCCCGCGATCAGGATACCGGTCTGGCCGGTCGCGCGGAAAGTCGCCTTGAGCCCTGCCGCCGACATATCGCGCGCGATCGCCAGCGCAGTGTATTTCTTGCCGACCGCGCAATCGGTGCCGACCATCAGCATACGCCGGCCGGTCCGCTTGCGCCCCGATCCGACGGCATAGCGCGTGCCGGGCGTGCGGACATTGAACAGCGCCGCGCCCGAGGCGCGGGCTGCTTCGGCGATTTCAGGCACGCTTTCCAGTCGCGCGTGCATTCCGCTGGCGACATTCAACCCCGCCTCCAGCGCGGCGACGATCGGCGCAACCCATTCAGGCGCAATCGCGCCGCCAAAGGGCGTGATGCCGATCACCAATGTCTCAGCGCCGGCGGCATGTGCCTGTCCGAACGCCAGGTCCGGGAGCCCCAGATCGATGCCGCAATCAGGCAAGCGCCATTGCCCGGCGCATCGCTCAGGCGCCCAGTCGACCAGTCCGTATGCGGTCTTGGCATCCAGCGGATCGCGCGCCGCCCCCAGGAAGAGGAGATATTTTCCAGGGATGATCATCCGGTTCGGTCTTTCCTGCGGCAATTGGGCACGGCCGGCTATCCGGCTCTGGCTTTATAGTTATAATTATTGCTAGAAGTGTCAACTGACATAAAAATAACATTCAGCCAATGACAAACCGGGAGGCATGCGTGATGACCACACCGATCCAATCTCCATCCGAATTTCCGCCGGCGCCACCACACGTGCATCAACGAGGGCAAGCATGAAACCGTTCGAGCGCAAGGCGATCGCGGCGCTGCAGGGTGATCGGGCAGGACATGGCGAGGGGCTATCGCGCAATATCGGGTTGTTCGCGCTGACCTGTTTCGGCGTGGGCAGCACGGTGGGCGCCGGCATCTTCGTGCTCACCGGAACCGTCGCTGCGCAGCATTCCGGACCAGCGGTGGCGCTTTCCTTCCTGATCGCCAGCGTCGTCTGCCTGCTTGCCGGGCTCTGCTACGCCGAACTCGCCGCGATGATGCCCGTCACGGGCAGCGCCTACTCGTACAGCCATGCATCAATGGGAGAGGCAGCGGCCTGGATGGTCGGCTGGTGCCTGCTGCTCGAATATCTCTTTTCCGGGACGCTCGTCGCGATCGGCTGGTCGGCCTATTTCCAGTCGGCGCTGCATGATCTGGGTGTCGGCCTTCCTGCCCTCTTCACCCAGGCGCCCTTTGCGCTCTCACCGCATCGCAATCTGGTCGCGACAGGGGCGATCGTCGATCTGCCCGCCGTGCTGCTCACGCTCTTTTGCACGACACTCCTGCTGCGTGGCACCGAATTCTCGGCACGGGTCAACAATATCATCGTCGTCGCCAAGATCGGCGCGATGCTGCTGGTCGTGGTGACGGGCTTCGCCTTTGTCGACCGTGCCAACTGGACGCCCTTCATCCCCGACAATACGGGCGTGTTCGGGCGCTTCGGCTGGTCGGGCGTGATGCAGGGTGCGGGCGTGCTGTTCTTCGCCTATGTCGGCTTCGATGCCGTCTCGACGCTGGCGCAGGAAGTCCGCAATCCACAGCGCACCGTTCCCCGCGCGCTGCTCGCCTCGGTGGGCGTAACGACCTTGCTGTACATGCTGGTCGGCCTGGTGATCACCGGACTGGTCAGCTACCGCCTGCTCGATGTCGCCGACCCGGTCTATGTCGCGCTCAACAGCGTGGGCGCGGGGCTTGTCTGGACCAAGGTGATCGTCGGCTTCGTTGCGATCGCAGGGCTGATCTCGGTGCTGCTCGTCACGTTGCTCGGACAAGTGCGCATCTTCTACGCCATGGGGCGCGATGGCCTGCTGCCGGCGGCGTTCACGCGGGTCCGCGCGGCATCGCACACACCGCAGATCGGCACGCTGGTAACCGGCGCCATCGCCGCACTGGCCGCCGGTCTGCTGCCGCTCAGCCTGTTGGGCGAGTTGATTTCGATCGGGACATTGTTCGTCTTCGTGACAGTCGCGGTGAGCGTGATCATCCTGCGCCGGCGTGAACCGCAGGCGGCGCGTCCGTTCCGCGTGCCGCTCTATCCCTGGACACCGGTCCTCAGCATCGCTGCCTGCCTGTATCTGATGTGGACCCTGCCGGGGGACACCTGGGTCCGGCTACTGTTCTGGCTGGTGATCGGCGGTGCGGTCTATATTCTCTACGGCCTGCGGCGACGGCGGAGAATGGGCTAGGTCGGAGGTGCCTCTTCAGGCCCTTCCCCGGCGAAGGCCGGGGTCCAGGCGAGGAGCACCTGCGGTGACGTGAGACGCCAGTTTACTCCTGTCTTCCAACTGGACCCCGGCCTTCGCCGGGGAAGCAGGGAAATTACAGATCTGAAGGAGAGTATGGTCGGCTATGACCGGCCAGGCTTGCGCTTGGCCGAGCTGCCGACATGCCCTGTATGCGCCTGATAGAGCTCCGACAGACGTTCGAGGCGTTTTTCCACCTTGGTGCCGAGCATGCCGATCACGTCATTGACCAGCAGATTGACCGCACAGCCGAGTGCAACCTGTGAGCTCCAGAACAGCTCCACCTCCGTCGGCACGGCGATGACGTCATTGGTGAATTTGCGGATCCAGTCGCAGAATTTGTCGGTCAGCATCACCACCGGAATGCCTTCACGGCTGGCCCGTGTCGCCAGTTCATAGGCCTGTTCCGAATAGCGCCGCATATCGACCAGCACGAGGCATTGATCAGCGGGATCGGCGGCGAAAATCTCGTGATAATTGCCGGCCGTGGTGTCGACGATGCTGACGCCCTCGCGCGCATATTGCAGCAGATGGGCCAAGGTCGCCGCGACACCGCGCTCGGTCTGGAATCCCGCGACATGCACATGGCGGCTGTTCGCCAGCAATGCGACCACCCGTTTCCACGTCTCGCTCTCGGCCATTGCATAGACTTCGATGATCCCGGCCAGTTCGAGCTCGAGGCTGCGCTTATCGCGGCCACTCCCGTCGCGCGCGCCAACGAATTCGGTCACTTGATCACCGACCAGCCAGGGCACGCCCGACATGGTCATGCGCAGCCCGGCCTTGAGCTCCTTGAAGTGGCGATACCCCATCATGCGCGAGAAGCGGCCGACCGTGGTCGCGCTGACCTGCAGCTTCTCGGCGATCGAATTGGCCGACTCGAACGCAATCCCGCCGCGATTGGTGAGGATGAAATTGGCGATCGACCGCTCCGCGGGCGTGAAGCTGTCGAGGCGATCCTCGAGCCGCTTCAGCAGATCGTGCGACGTGTCGGCATCACCTGGCACTGACCATCTCTCCCCCATTTCCAATCACATGCCCCTCCTAGAACAGCGCGCGCGCTGCCGCCAGCATGGCAATTCCTGCGGCAGATCGCCCAACCGGTCGCCTTTATGTTACTAATTTGACATTTATCGACTCAATGACATAAATCTAGCATCGCCATTCGAGGCGACGCGACCCTCACCAAGATCAGGGCGTGTCCAGGCGACGGGGACAAAGGGAAAGCCATGATCACACAGGACCGCATGAAGCGTACGAAACGGTATCGGATATTGGGTGCCGGATTGAGTTCGTTGGTATCGACGCTGGCGCTGGCCGGCCCGGCGATCGCGCAGCAAGCCGCCGGCCCGGCGGAGACACAGGCGACGGAGGCTTCGCAGGCCGTCGATGACATCGTCGTTACCGCGACGCGGCGATCCGAGACGGTCCGCGACGTGCCGTTCAACATCCAGGCAATCTCCGCGGATACGCTGGAAAAGACCGGCGCGACCGACATCACCGATTTCGCCCGTACTGTCCCGGGACTTTCCTTCACCGACAACGGACCGCGCGAAGGCGTCAAGCTGGTGCTGCGCGGCCTGCGTACCGGCAGCGAGGCGGGGCTCGAGCCGACCACCACGGTCTATGTCGACGAAGTCCCGATGGACATGCCCTATCGCGGCACGCCGCTCGACCTGAAGTTGGTCGATATCGAGCGCGTCGAGGTGTTGCGCGGCCCGCAGGGAACTTTGTTCGGCGGCGGCGCGATCGGCGGCACGTTGCGCTACATCTCGAAAAAACCGGACATGACGGCGATCGAGGGCAGAGTCGGCGCAGAGCTGTCGACGACCCGCCATGGCGGCATCAACTACAATGTCACCGGGATGATCAACATACCCCTGGCCGACTGGGTCGCGGTGCGCGCCGATGCGGGGCGTTTCGACAATCAGGGCTTCATCGACAACGTCCGGCTGGGCACCGACAACATCAATGACGACCGGACGACCTCTGCCCATCTCGCGATCCTGATGAAGCCGGTCGAGAAACTCGACATCAGCCTCTCTTATTATCGCCAGCAGGCGCGCTATGGCGATTCATACGGCCAGCGAGAATCCCAGCCGAGATACACCGCCGATTATTATTTCCCCGGCGATACGCGCTACACCGCTCAACTGGCGAACCTGACGATCGGCTATGATTTCGGCTGGGCCAATCTGACGTCGAGTTCATCCTATGTCGACGAACGCCAGCGCTCGAGCAGCGATTCGACACTGGGCATTCGCGACATCATCTTCGGCAGCTTCCTCGATCCGGCCGATATTCCCGCATTCAACGTGATCACCAACCGCCGCGCCAAATCGCACAGCTTCGCCCAGGAGGTGCGGCTGGTGTCGAGTTCGGACGGCCCGTTCAACTGGATCCTGGGCGGTTATTACAACAACAAGCGCGTACATGAGGACCAAGAGGAACTGGTGCCGGTCCCCTTCCCCGGCCAGGCCGCGTTCGAGCAGAACATCATCGGCGCCGAGTTGAACGACGACAAGGAATATACCTATCAGAGCGACACGAAGACCCGCCAGTTCGCGGTGTTCGGCGAGCTGAAATATCAATTCACCAACTCCTGGCAGGTATCGGTCGGCGGCCGCTATTTCGACGTCCGGAGCACGGGCGATTTCTACTCGATCGACCAGTGGTTCGGCCCGAATGCACGGGACGCCAATGGCTTGGGGCGCACCACGCCGCTGCCCGGTGAATTCTCCGGCGGCCGTTACCACGAAAAGGGCAGCGTCTGGCGGTTCAACAGTTCGTACAAGTTCGGCAAGGACGGCCTGGTCTATGTCACGGTCGCGCAAGGGTTTCGGCCGGGTGGCTTCAACCTGACCACGCCCAATACCGGCATTCCCCCGAAGGACGCCAATATGCCTCGGACGACCTGATCAGCTATGAGCTCGGCGGCAAATTTTCGCTGCTGCAGAATCGGCTCTATGTCAGCTCGGCGCTGTTCCGCATCGACTGGTCGGATATCCAGACCACGGTGCGCACGCCGCTGGGGTTCGCCTATCTCGGCAATGCCGGCAAGGCGGTGTCACAGGGCCTCGAAATAGAACTCAACGCACGCGATGTCGCGATCCGCGGGCTCTCGCTCAATCTCGGCTATGGTTATACCGATGCCAAGCTGACCCAGACGATCACCGGGATCGGCTTCAAGGACGAGCGGATGCCACTGGTCCCGCGTCATGCCGTTTCGGGGATGGCCGACTATAGCACCGAGCTGTCCGGCGACCTCCAGGCCGGCTTCGCCTGGCTCACCTCTTATACAAGCGGCAGCTATGCCGATTTCGGGCGCTATAAGCCGGTCAGGGATCCGGTCTCCGGGAATCCGGTCGCGGCGGCCGCCTTCAATCGGCAATATCTGCCGCTCGATGCCTATTGGCTGACCAATGTGTCGGTGCGACTCGAAGGCAAGAGCTGGAGCGCGCGGTTGTTCGTCGACAATCTGTTCGATGCCCGCTTCAAGACCTCGCGCACATTCCAGAATGCGAACAGCCCCTATAACGCGCCCGATGTGAGCTATAACGCCAACCGGCCGCGCACCATTGGCCTCGGGCTGACCAAACGTTTCTGAACGACGGCGTCGACCCGGTCGGGTCGACGCCGCACGAGGCTCAGTCGATCACCAGACCTTCACGCGCTTGTCCGGCGCGAGGTAGAGCTTCTCGCCCGCTTTTACATTGAACGCGGTGTACCAGGCATCCAGGTTACGTACCGTCTGTACCCGCCACGGTGCCGGGGCATGGACGTCGGTCGCGATCCGCGCGCGCAGTGCCTTTTCGCGCATCTTGGTGCGCCAGCTCTGGCCAAAGGCGAGGAAGAAGCGCTGGTCGCCGGTCAGCCCGTCGATCACCGGCGCTTCCTTGCCACCGAGCGAAGCGCGATACGCTTCGTAAGAAGCGGTGAGGCCCGCAACGTCCGCGATATTCTCGCCGAGCTCCTGCTTGCCGTTGAGGTGCAGCCCGGGCAGCGCTTCATAGGCATTATATTGCGCGACCAACGCTGCGCCCGCTTCCTCGAAATGCTTGAGATCGGCCGGGGTCCACCAATTGTGCAGCCGCCCGGTCGAATCGAAATCGGCCCCGAGATTGTCGAAGCTGTGGCTGATCTCATGTCCGATCACCGCACCGATCGCGCCGTAATTGGCCGCCGCGTCGAACTTGGCGTTGAAATAGGGCGTCTCGAGGATCGCGGCAGGGAAGTTGAGCGCGTTCTGCACCGGCAGGTTGACCGCGTTGACCGTCTGCGGCGTCATCCACCATTCGTTGCGGTCGACCGGCTTGCTGATCTTGCCGATCTGATGGCGATATTCGGCCAGCCGTGCGCGCTGCAAATTGCCGACCGGATCGTCCGCCTTGATCTCCAGCGCCGAATAATCGCGCCATTTGTCCGGATACCCGACCCCGACGATCAGCACCTTCAGCTTCTTGCGCCCTTCCTCCTTGGTTGCCGGCGCGAGCCAGTCGAGCTTGGCCAGGCGGTTGTCGAACGCGGCGACGATATTCTTGACCATGCCCTGGATCTCGGTCCGGGATGCGGCGGAGAAATATTTGCCGACATAGATTTGCCCGACCGCATCGCCGAGTTGCGCATTGACCGATGCAATGGCGCGCTTGTCACGTGGCTGTTGCTGCGGTGTGCCGTTCAGCGTCTTGCTGTTGAAATCGAACGAGGCGGCGTCGATCGCCTGTGGCAGCACCGACGTCACCTGATTGATGGTGTGGAAGGTCAGCCAGTCCTGCCACGCGGCGATCGGTTCGCTGCCGACCAGTGCCGACAATTTGACGATCGCGCCCGGTTGCCACAGCATGAAGTCCTGCTGCGACGGCAGGGATGCCGCGTTCCAATAGGCGTTCCAGTCGATCCCCGGCGCCTTCGTCGCGAAATCCGCGCGCTTCCATGATGCGGCGCCGTGCGCGTCCTGGCTGGTGACGATGTCGTAATGCGCGTTCGCGATCTTGGTCTCGAGTGCAATGATGCGGTCGGCGCGCGCAGCGGCATCGCTGATCCCCGCCAAGGTCAGCAGCTTGGTGACATAGGCTTTGTAACCAGTGCGCAGCTCGGCCATTTCGGGCTTGGCCGACACATAATAATCGCGATCGGGCAGGCCGAGCCCGCCCTGCATCAGATAGGGAATGGTCGTGTCCGGCCGATTCAGATCCTGGGTCACGAACAGGCCGAACAGATTCTCCGTCTGGAAATTGCTCGCGTTGAGGGGGTCGGTGTCGGCGCGCATCGTCGCGCCGAGCATTGCCGACAAGGCGCCCTTGTCTTTCAGCGCGGCGATCGCATCGAGCTGGCTCTTGAGCGGCGCCATACCGCGCTTCTCTATGCCCGCAGTGTCGGCATAGGCGGTATAATAGTCGGCGATGCGGCGTTCGTCGGTACCCATCGCGGCATTCGCCTTGACCGCCGCCTGAATCAGCTCGGCATTGCGCGCCTCGGCGACCTTGAACACGTCATAGCCAACGCCGACGGATGAACGGTCGGCGGGAATCTCGGTCTTCTTCGCCCACGCGCCGCTGGCATAGGCGTTGAAGTCGTCGCCCGGCTTCACCGCCTTGTCGATCAGCGCCTGATCGACGCCGGCAAGCGTGCCGCTGACGGATTGGGCCGTGCCGGTCGTCGTCGATGAGGGCGAGCAGGCGGCGCTGGCGAGCAGCAGCGCAAGGACAATGGAACGCTTCATGGGCACTCTCTCCGGTATTGCTGTATGATGACAGGACTACACTCAGTCGCCCCGGCATGCCAACCCATGAGCCAGCCTGTCGGCACAGCGATCGATCCGGTCGATCCACTTCCCATCGCCCCCACCCGCCGCTAGGCACGATCGAAACGATAGAGGAAAACCGCCCCATGAGTGCTCCGGTGCTTGACACGAAACTCGCCGCAGAGAGCGAAACCTTCCGTGCCAACGCCGCGCATAATCGCGCGCTCGCCGACAAGCTGCGCGCCGATGTCGCGACGGCCGCACTGGGTGGATCCGAGAAAAGTCGCGAACGGCATGTTTCGCGCAACAAACTGCTCCCCCGCGACCGCGTCGAACGGCTGCTCGATCCGGGTTCGCCGTTCCTCGAGATCGGCCAGCTCGCCGCCAACGACCTGTATGACGGCGAAGTCCCGGGTGCAGGCATGATCGCGGGCATTGGCCGCGTGTCGGGCCGTCAGTGCATGATCGTGTGCAACGATGCGACGGTGAAGGGCGGGACCTATTTCCCGATGACCGTGAAGAAGCATCTCCGCGCGCAGGAGATCGCCGAAGCCAATCGCCTGCCCTGCATCTATCTGGTCGACAGTGGTGGCGCGAACCTGCCACACCAGGCCGAGGTGTTTCCCGACCGCGACCATTTCGGGCGCATCTTCTTCAACCAGGCGAACATGTCGGCGCTCGGCATCCCGCAGATCGCGTGCGTGATGGGCAGTTGTACTGCGGGCGGCGCCTATGTCCCGGCGATGTCGGATGAGACGGTGATCGTGCGCAACCAGGGCACGATCTTCCTCGCCGGACCACCGCTGGTGAAGGCCGCCACCGGGGAAGTGATCTCGGCCGAGGAACTGGGCGGCGCCGACACGCATGGCCGCCGCTCGGGCGTGGTCGACCATGTCGCCGAGAATGACGAACATGCGCTGACCATCGTGCGCGACATCGTCTCCACGCTGCAGCCGCAGGCAACGGGCGATGTAAACCTGAAGGACCCGCGCCCGCCCAAATTCGATGCCGAGGAACTGTACGGCATCGTGCCGAGCGACGTCCGCGCACCTTATGACGTGCATGAGATCATCGCCCGTCTCGTCGATGGCAGCGAGTTTCACGAATTCAAGTCGCTCTACGGCACCTCACTGGTGTGCGGCTTCGCGCATATCTGGGGCATTCCGGTTGCGATCCTCGCCAATAACGGCGTGCTGTTCAGTGAGAGCGCGCAGAAAGGCGCGCATTTCATTGAGCTCGCCTGCCAGCGACGCATACCCTTGCTGTTCCTGCAGAATATCTCCGGCTTCATGGTCGGCGGCAAGTACGAAGCCGAGGGTATCGCCAAGCATGGCGCCAAGCTGGTCACCGCCGTCGCCACCGCGACCGTGCCCAAGATCACGGTGCTGATCGGCGGCAGCTTCGGCGCGGGCAATTACGGCATGTGCGGCCGGGCCTATAGCCCACGCTTCCTGTTCAGCTGGCCCAACAGCCGCATCTCGGTGATGGGCGGCGAGCAGGCGGCGAGCGTGCTGGCCACGGTTCACCGCGATGCCGAAAGCTGGACGGAGGAACAGGCCGAAGCGTTCAAGGCGCCGATCCGCCAGCGTTACGAGGACGAGGGCAATCCCTGGCACGCCACCGCGCGACTATGGGACGACGGGATCATCGACCCGGCGCAAACCCGCGACGTGCTCGGCCTTGCCTTTGCCGCGACGCTCAACGCCCCGATCCCCGAACGCCCGGCGTTCGGCGTGTTCCGGATGTAACGACAAACCAGTTTCGCCCAGTTTGGCTTCGCCACCGGAGACACCGCAATGCCGATGACTTTCGCCCTGGTTCTCGCGCTCGCCGCCCAGACCACGCCGGTGCAGCCCTTGCCCAAGGGCACTGGCCTACCCCCTCCCGGAACGGACGAGGGCGCGGTCATGGCGCCGATCCTGGCGGCCTTTGCCGGGATTGCGGCGCGCGACAGTGCGGCGATCCGCGCGCAGTTGCGCCCGAGTGGCAACGCGACGGTGATCATGGAGAAGCCCGACGGCACCCGCACCGTGCGCAATAACGAACTGGCCGCCTATGCCGAGGCTTCGCCCGGCCCCGAGCGCTATGAAGAACGGATGATCGATCCGGCAATCGAGATCGACGGGGCGATGGCGATGGTCTGGGGGCCTTACAGCTTCTCGATCGACGGCACGGTGAGGCATTGCGGCTTCCAGCATTTCGATCTCGTGCGCGAAGGCGAAAGCTGGAAGATCCAGAACGTCACCTGGTCGGTACGGACCACCGGCTGCACCGGCTGAGTGGCCGCCCAACCAGCCCCCGGGAGCATGACATGAAGCACGCACGTCTTCTTGCAATCGCCCTTCTCTTCGCCGTACCGGCAACCGCGCAACAGGCGCCCGCGGCTGACCATGGATCGAAGGAAGACGCCGTTGCGGTGCTCGCAACGATCGACACCATGTTCAAGGCACTTGCGGCAAAGGACCCGGCCGGGATCATCGCCGTCACCGTCCCCGAGGGCCGCGCGACCGGGACGTCAGTGACCGATACGGGCGAGCACCGGTTGACGTCGAGCGACTGGGCCGGCTTCGCCGCGCGCCTCGCCAAAGTCCCCGGCAAGCCGGTCGAGCGCAACATCGACCCGCATGTCCATGTCGATGGCGATATCGCGATGGTGTGGACACCGTATGAATTCACCCTGGACGGCGCATTCTCGCATTGCGGGATCAACCATTTCGACCTGATCCGCGTGCAGGGCGTATGGAAGGTCCAGAACGTCACCTGGACTCAGCGCAGGACGGGATGCCCGGGGCGTTGAACCAGGGGCCGCAACAAGGGGGGCTCGAGTGCCGGACTCGCTGATCAGGATGTTCGCCGCCGCAGCGATCCTCATCGTGCTGGGGATCGGCTTTGGCTTGCTGCGCCGGGAGCAGTTCTCGATCCGCTGGCTGCTGGTTGGCGCCGGCCTTGCCTTTCTGAACGACTGTGCGCTGACCAATGGCTATGGCGTGCTGCCGGATATGTTTCGCGGCAGCGGCTGGAATTGGCAGGGCAAGCTGCTGGCGCTCGCTTTGACCCTGGCGGTCGCATCGCATCCCGCGTTCGGATGGCGCCGTTCCGGACTGACCCTGGTGCAGAACATGGCGGGATGGAAAGTCACCTACGCAGTCGCCGCCATCGTCTGCCTGGTGTTCATCGGCTTTGCGATCTCGATGCCCAACGAGCCGCTCGATCATCAGACGCTGGCCTTTCAGCTGACCATGCCGGGGCTGGAGGAAGAGCCCTTCTATCGCGGTATCCTGCTGCTTGCGTTCAACGAAGCCTTGCGCGGACGGATCCGGATGCTGGGCATCGAACTGGGATGGGGTGCGCTGCTTTCCTGCGTGGCATTCGGGCTCGGCCACGCCTTTGACTATTCGCACGGCGCCTGGTCGTTCGATCCGATGACCATGGCGCTGACCGCACTGCCTGCATTCATCCTGGTGTGGCTGCGCGAACGAACCGGCAGCCTGGTGCTGCCCGTGCTGCTGCATAATTTCGGCAATTCCATTTTCCTGGTCCTTTAGGTGTATCGATGATCAAGTCTCTCCTCATCGCCAATCGCGGCGAGATCGCCTGCCGCATCATCCGCACCGCGCGCGAGATGGGCGTGCGCACCGTCGCGGTCTATTCCGACGCCGATGCCAAAGCACTGCATGTGCGCCAGGCCGACGAGGCGGTGCATATTGGGCCGTCACCGGCGCGAGAGAGCTATCTCGTGGGCGAGAAGATCATCGCCGCCGCCAAGGCAACCGGCGCGGAGGCGATCCATCCGGGTTATGGCTTCCTGTCCGAGAATGCCGACTTCGCGCAAAGCGTGATCGATGCCGGCATCATTTGGGTCGGCCCGAACCCCGACAGCATCCGCGCGATGGGCCTGAAGGATGCCGCCAAGGAACGGATGATTGCCGCCGGCGTGCCGGTGACACCCGGCTATCTCGGCGAGGACCAGTCGCCCGAGCGGCTCGCAGCGGAAGCGGCCAAGGTCGGCTATCCGGTGCTGATCAAGGCGGTCGCCGGTGGCGGCGGCAAGGGCATGCGCCGGGTCGACGACCCTGCCGACTTCGCCGATGCGCTGCTGTCGTGTCAGCGCGAGGCGGCGTCGAGCTTCGGCAACACGCAGGTGCTGATCGAGAAGTATATACTGAGCCCGCGGCACATCGAAGTGCAGGTGTTCGGCGACAGTCATGGCAATGTCGTCCATCTGTTCGAGCGCGACTGCTCGCTCCAGCGCCGCCACCAGAAAGTGATCGAGGAGGCCCCCGCCCCCGGCATGGACGAGGTCACGCGCGAGGCGATCTGCGCCGCCGCGGTCAAGGCGGCCAAGGCCGTCGATTATGTCGGCGCGGGCACGATCGAGTTCATCGCCGATGCGAGCGAAGGCCTGCGCGCCGACCGCATCTGGTTTATGGAGATGAACACCCGGCTGCAGGTCGAACATCCGGTGACCGAGGAGATTACCGGGCAGGATCTGGTCGAATGGCAATTGCGGGTGGCTTCCGGCGAGACGCTACCGAAGCGGCAGGATGAGCTGGCGATCAACGGCTGGGCGATGGAGGCGCGGCTCTATGCTGAGGATCCCGTGACTGGGTTCCTGCCCAGCACCGGGCCACTCACGCATCTCATGCTGCCCGAACATCAGGTCCGCGTCGAAACCGGTGTTTATGAGGGCGGCAGCGTCACCCCTTTCTATGATCCGATGATTGCTAAACTCGTCGCGTCGGCTCCGAGCCGGACTGAAGTCATCGTCAAGCTGAAGTCCGCTTGCGAGACGACCGCGGTATGGCCGGTGAAGACCAACGCCGCCTTCCTTGCCCGCTGCCTCGCCGACGACCTGTTTATCGCCGGGACCATGGACACCGGGCTGCTCGCGTCACGCGCCGACAGCCTGATCCCACAAGCGGCCGCGCCAGACGCAGTCCGCCAGGCCGGCGCCATGGCCGTAGCAGCAGCGTCTTCGGGATCGCCCCCATATCAGTTCGGACATAGCCTTGACGACCTGCGGGACGCTCCCACGCCATGGCAGGCAATGTTCGGCTTCCGCCTCAATGCCGCGGATCAGCGCACCATCCATTTCACCATCGACGGCAAACCGGATTCCGCGGAAATCGAAAGCCCCTGGCAGCCCCTTCCGGCATGGATCGAGACGGCGGGCGACACCATTCTCAGCGGCGTCAACGACGGCCGGGTCTTCGCAATATCGCCCGCCCGCGCATCGGGCATCGCTGCCGGCATCGCCGGCGACGGTGCGATCCTGTCGCCGATGCCGGGGCGGATCATTGCGGTCGAAGTCGCTGCGGGCGATACCGTGACCAAGGGGCAGAAGCTGCTCACGCTCGAGGCGATGAAGATGGAGCATAGCCTGGTCGCGCCGTTCGACGGGACGGTCGCCGAACTGAACGCCGAGACTGGCGGGCAAGTCAGCGAGGGTGCGGTGCTGGCGCGGATCGAGAAGGCGGAGTGATCTTTCCACTTCCGTTCGCCCTGAGCCTGTCGAAGAGCTGCTTGCCGCGAGCGTTGTCTCTGGTGCTATGGGCTTCGACGGGCTCAGCCCGAACGGGAATTGGGGAGCGTTGTGGACCATGGCTCTAATCCTCCGTCCCGCCACGCTCGCCGACCTTCCCGCGATCGTCGCGTTGCTCGCCGATGACGATCTCGGCAGGGGTCGCGAAGACCCGAGCTTGCCGCTCGACCCGCTTTATATCGCCGCGTTCGAGACGATCACCGCCGATCCGAACCAGGAAAGCATCGTCGCCGAGCTTGACGGTCGGATCGTCGGCACCATGCAGCTCAGCTATCTTCCCGGCATCGCCTTTCGCGGAGCATGGCGCGGCCTGATCGAAGCCGTCCGGGTATCGAGCGAGCTACGCGGCCAGGGAATCGGTGCGCAGATGATCGCCTGGGCCAATGCCCGCTTCGCCGCGCGCGGATGCCGCATGGCGCAGCTTACCTCGCACCGCAGCCGGACCGATGCGCACCGCTTCTATGAGCGGCTCGGCTGGGATAAGAGCCATTACGGGTTCAAGTACAAGCTCACCGACTGAGCGGTTCAGATCTGGCCCAGGGAGAGAGACGCGATGGCATTCGATTTCAGCGGCAAGACAGTGATGGTCTTTGGCGGCACCAGCGGCATCAATCTGGGCATTGCGAAATCCTTTGCCCGCGCGGGCGCGAAGCTGGCGGTGGCGAGCCGTAGCCAGGACAAGGTCGATGCCGCCGTCGAAGCGCTGTCGCACGACACGCCGGCGCTGGGCTATGCGCTCGATGTGCGCGATTTCGATGCGGTGCAGGCGGCGATCGTCGATTTCCGCGACAAGCGTGGCACGATCGATGTGCTGGTCTCCGGCGCAGCGGGCAATTTCCCGATTCCGGCAGCGATGCTCAGCCCCAAGGGCTTCAAGACCGTCACCGATATCGACACGCTCGGCACCTTCCATGTGATGCGCGCGGCGTACGAACATCTGACCAAGCCGGGCGCGAGCGTGATCAACGTGTCCGCGCCGCAGGCCTGGATCCCGATGGCGATGCAGATCCATGTCTGCGCGGCAAAGGCCGGTGTCGACATGATCACAAAGACGCTGGCGATCGAATGGGGCCGCGAGGGCGTGCGGGTGAATTCGGTTTCGCCGGGCCCGATCGACGGCACCGAAGGAATGGAACGGCTCGCCCCCACGCCGGAAGCCAAGGCCGCGTCGGCGCGCGCGGTGCCGCTGGGGCGGCTCGGCACGGTCGATGACGTGGCGGATGTGTGCCTGTTCCTGGCGTCGGACTATGCGCGCTATGTCAGCGGCGTGGTCATTCCGGCGGATGGCGGCTGGACCGCCGGGCGCGGGTTTGGCGGGCTGGGCTGACCGACCTGGCGGGCTGCTGCTGGCTGTTCCTGGCTGTTATTTTCCGATTATGTTTTTTGCTGGCTGTTATGTTGGATTTCAGGCCTGAATTTACATGTTTTCTCAGATGTTTAACCCAGGCTGGCTGTTATCGGAATAACAGCCATGGAACAGCCAGCTAACAGCCAAAGAACAGCCAGCCTGCTGGCTGTTATCGCCCGGAACAGCCAGGGACGCGCGGTGCGGTATTTTTTCCGGTCATGAGAAAGAGCGTGGCGGGTGCAAGAGCATTCCGCCGGGCGCTACGCTTTCATGAGTGGGGCTGGGGTTGAATCGGTTTTTACCCGGACGTCACCCCGGACTTGTTTGAGGCCTATCCCCTTAAGACAAGAAAGCTTGTGTCCCCGCGAAGGCGGGGGCCCAGTCTGGGCTCCCGCCTTCGCGGGAGCACAAGGAAAGGGGATCCGCCCACCCTAAACCGTGAAGCTCTCCCCGCACCCGCATTCGCCCTTGGCGTTGGGGTTCTGGAACACGAAACCGGCGGCGAAATCATCCTCGACCCAGTTCATGGTCGAGCCGATCAGATACAGGATCGACCCGCCATCGACGAACAGCGTGCCGCCGGGCGTGTCGATGCGTTCGTCGAACGGCTTGGCCTCCGTCACATAGTCGACCGAATAGGCAAGGCCGGAGCAGCCGCGACGCGGCGTCGACAGCTTCACGCCGATCGCATCCTCGGGCGCCTTGGCCATCAATTCGGCAATTCGCGCCTCCGCCGACGGCGTCAAAAAAAGTGCTGTCGGGCGATTACGGGTTTTCACATCTGACATCGTCTACTCCATGCCCCCGAAAGAGAAGCCGGGGCGGACCGAGTCCCCCTTGACCCGTCCCGGCTTCTCAAATCGCCTCACAACATGCCCAGTTCGAGCTTCGCATCGTCGCTCATCTTCTGCGGATCCCAGGGTGGATCCCAGACGAGATTGACCTCGGCACTGCCGACCCCGGGCACCGCACCGACGCGCAATTCGACTTCCATCGGCATCGATTCAGCGACCGGGCAATGCGGCGTGGTCAGCGTCATCGTCACCACCGCATGGCCATCATCGGTCACGTCGACACCATAGATCAGGCCAAGATCGTAGATATTGACCGGGATTTCCGGATCGAAGATTTCCTTCAGCGCATCGACCACTGCTTCATACAGCGCTCCGCCCGGCTCGCCGGCCGCGAGACCCTGCGGCTTTTGCGCGAGAAAGCCTTCGAGATAGTCGCGCTTGCGCTCAAGCGTCTCGGCGGGTGCCTCGACGCGCGCGCGCGGTGGCGCCTCGACCGTCTCGACCTCTTCGACCGCAATCTTGCGTTCTTCGTTCATCCGAAGATCCTCGTCACTCGTTCGATACCTTTGACCAGTGCGTCCACATCCGCGGCACCATTATACACCCCGAAGCTCGCCCGCGCAGTTGCCGGAACGCCCAATGCTTCCATCAGGGGTTGAGCGCAGTGATGCCCGGCGCGGATCGCGACCTTCGCTTCGTCCAAGATGGTGCCGATGTCGTGCGGATGCACCCCTGGATCGAAAAACTGACGATCCCCGCCGAGTTCTCCGGGCCATAGAGCGTGACCGAATTGATCTGCGACAGGGCCTCGCGGGTTTTCGCGACCAGCGCCGTCTCATGCGCATGGATCGCATCGAGCCCGATGCTCTCGACATAGTCGATTGCTGCATGGAGGCCGAGCGCACCGACGATGTGCGGCGTCCCCGCCTCGAACCGCGCCGGCGGCGGGGCATAGGTGGTGCGGGCGAAGGTGACCTTGTCGATCATCGCGCCGCCGCCCTGATAGGGCGGCATTGCGTCGAGCAACTCTGCTTTGCCCCACAGGATGCCGATGCCGGTCGGGCCGTAGAGCTTGTGACCGGAGAAGACATAGAAGTCGCAATCGAGCGCCGCGACATCGACGGTCATGCGCGGCACCGCCTGACAGCCGTCGAGCAGGATTTTCGCACCGACCGAATGCGCGATCTCCGCCGCGCGCTTCGCATCGAGGACCGAGCCGAGCACGTTCGAAACATGCGCCAGCGCGACCAACTTGTGATCCGGCGTGATCATCGTCGCCATCGCATCGAGATCGATACGGTGATCGGCGGTCAGCGGCACGACATCGATCGATACGCCGACACGCTCGGCGACGAATTGCCAAGGCACGATGTTGGAGTGATGTTCGAGCGTGGAGAGCAGGATGCGATCGCCGGCCTTAAGCTGAGTCCCGGCCCAGCATTGTGCGACGAGATTGATCCCCTCCGTCGCACCGCGCACGAAGACGATCTCGTCCGGCGACGTCGCGCCGATAAAGCCGGCGACGCGCTTGCGCGCCGCTTCATAGGCGAGCGTCATATCGGCCGAGCGCTGATACACGCCGCGATGCACCGTTGCGTAGGTCGTGTCGTAACCGCGCGTGATCGCGTCGATCACCACCTGCGGCTTCTGCGCGGTCGCAGCGGTGTCGAGATAGGCCCAGCCGGTCGGAATCGCGGGAAAATCGGCAAGCCGGTCAAGTGGGCGGGTGTCGGCGAGAATGGTCATCTTCTCCCCTCCCGCTTGCGGGAGGGGTCGGGGTGGGCTCGCGTGCGCCACCAACGGAACTGCCTGAGGGGGAGCGCGAGCCCACCCCCAGCCCCTCCCGCAAGCGCGAGGGGGAGCAAGATGTATCGCGACCCTCACAGCATCCGCTCCAGCGCAGCCTGCGCGGCTGCTTCAACGCGCTCCCGCTCGGCCGCATCCTCGATGCCGGCAAAGGCGCTGGCCACGAATGCCTGCAGCAGCAGGATCTTTGCTTCGGCCGGCGCAATGCCGCGGCTCATCAGATAGAAGAGCGCCATCGCATCGAGCTCGCCGACCGTCGCGCCGTGCGCGCATTTCACGTCATCGGCGAAGATTTCGAGCTCGGGCTTGGCGTTGGCGGTCGCGGTGCGGGTCAGCAGCATCGCCTTGACCGACTGGCTGGCGTCGGTCTTCTGTGCATTGCGCGCGACCGCGACCTTGCCGAGATAGCTGCCGGTCGCCTTGCCGCCGAGCACCGAGCGGACCAGTTGATTGGACGTCGCATTGGGCTCGATATGATTGAGCGTGGTGACGATCTCGAGCGTCTGATCGCCGCCGCCTAGCATCGCGCCGCCAAGCTCGAAATGCGATCCCTCATGGCAGGTCACATCGATCGCGACGCGGCCGAGCCTGCCGCCGGTGTTGAGGATATGGAAGGTCGCGGTCGCCCCCTTGTGCAACACGACACGGAAATCGCGGATCGCGACCGCATCGAGCGACGCGTCCTGCACGATGACGCGCGAGATTGATTCTCCGGCGGCGACTTCGACCAGTTCGGGCGCGGGGACCGGCCAGACCGAGGCGACGGCCTCGAGGTCGCTGTAGCGCCAGGCCTCGTCACGCCGGGTGGGGAGAGCAATACTCATTCCCCTCTCCCCTTGTGTGAGAAGGAGGGAGCCGCGAAGCGGCGGAAGGGTGAGGGGGACACGCGACTGCTGCGCACATCACTTCTCCTCATCCGGCGCTGCGCGCCACCTTCTCCCACAAGGGGAGAAGGAAAGTTGGACAGCACCGTCATCATGCCGCCACCGCGGCATAGCCTTCGGCTTCGAGCTCATGCGCGAGTTCGGCGCCGCCCGAGCGGATGATGCGGCCGCCGCTCAGGACATGCACGAAATCCGGTTTCACATAATCGAGCAGCCGCTGATAATGGGTGATCAGCACCACCGCCTTGTCGGGTGCACGCATGATGCGGTTGATGCCGTCACCGACCACGCGCAGCGCGTCGATGTCGAGGCCGGAATCGGTTTCATCGAGGATCGCCAGCTTCGGGCCGATAATGCCCATCTGGACCATCTCGTTGCGCTTCTTCTCGCCGCCGGAAAAGCCGACATTGACCGGGCGCTTGAGCATTTCCTGGTCCATCGACAGCAGATCGGCCTGGGCGCGCGCCAGCTTGAGGAACTCACCGCCCGACAGCGGGGCCTCGCCACGCACCTTGCGCTGTGCGTTCAGGGCTTCGCGCAGGAACTGGACATTGGAGACGCCGGGGATCTCGACCGGGTATTGGAAACCGAGGAACAGGCCCGCGGCGGCACGCTCATGCGGCGCCATCTCCAGCAAATCCTCGCCGCCAAAGGTCACCGAGCCGTCGGTCACTTCATAGCCCGGGCGCCCGCCCAGCACATAGCCGAGCGTCGACTTGCCCGCGCCGTTCGGGCCCATGATCGCATGGACCTCGCCGGCATTGACGGTGAGCGAGAGGCCCTTGAGGATTTCCTTGCCGTCGATTTCGGCGTGGAGGTTTTCGATTTTGAGCATTACGTCATCACTTCGCATTGAAAGCTGGCGGAAGAAAATTCTCGAGCCCCTCCCCTTCAGGGGAGGGGTTGGGGTGGGGCCTATCCCAGCGCGGTGCGGACCGTTCAAGTGCGCTACGGATCAGCGCCGTGACGCCATCGAGATTGGTCATCACGTCCGCATTGGTCACCCGCAGGACATCGAAACCTTGCTCCGCAAGTGTATCGTCACGCAGCCGGTCTTTGACTGTATCGTGCGTGTCGCCATCCACCTCGACGATGAGCGCACGCTGCGGGCAAAGGAAGTCGGCGATGTAATAGCCGATGACTGACTGGCGGCGGAACTTGTGGCCTTCGAGCTGACTGTTCGACAGGATGCGCCAAAGCCGCTTTTCCGGTTCGGTTGGGTTGCGGCGCATGTCGGCGGCGCGTGCGTGCAATTCGGCGAGGCGATTTGCGGAGAGGCCCCACCCCTTACCCCTCCCCTGAAGGGGAGGGGAATTAGAGCGCTTCGCATCATCTTGCGGAGTCAAAATCACCCCACGCTCCCCTCGAGCGAGATCCCCAGCAGCTTTTGCGCCTCGACCGCGAATTCCATCGGCAGCTGCTGCAGCACTTCGCGCGCGAAGCCGTTGACGATCAGCGCGACCGCCGCCTCGCTGTCGAGCCCGCGCTGCATCGCGTAGAACATCTGATCGTCGCTGATCTTCGAGGTGGTCGCTTCATGCTCGATCTGCGCCGAGGGATTGCGCACCTCGATATAGGGCACGGTGTGAGCACCGCACTGGTCGCCGAGCAGCAGGGAATCGCACTGGGTGAAGTTGCGCACCCCTTCCGCGGTCGGCGCGACGCGGACCAGGCCGCGATAGGTATTGTCGGAACGGCCGGCGGAAATGCCCTTCGATACGATGGTCGAGCGGGTGTTCTTGCCGAGATGGATCATCTTGGTGCCGGTATCGGCCTGTTGCCGGTTGTTGGTCACCGCGACCGAATAGAATTCGCCGACGCTGTTCTCGCCAGCCAGCACGCAGCTGGGGTATTTCCAGGTGATCGCGCTGCCGGTCTCGACCTGAGTCCAGCTGACCTTGGAATTCTTCCCCTGGCAGAGCGCGCGCTTGGTGACGAAATTATAGATCCCGCCCTTGCCGTTCTCGTCGCCCGGATACCAGTTCTGCACGGTCGAATATTTGATCTCGGCATCGTCGAGCGCGATCAGTTCGACCACCGCCGCGTGAAGCTGGTTCTCGTCGCGCATCGGCGCGGTGCAGCCTTCGAGATAGGAAACGTACGAGCCCTTGTCGGCGATGATCAGCGTGCGCTCGAACTGGCCGGTATTCTCGGCGTTGATGCGGAAATAGGTGCTCAGCTCCATCGGGCAGCGCACGCCCTCCGGGATATAGACGAACGTCCCGTCGCTGAAGACCGCGCAGTTGAGCGCGGCGAAGTAATTGTCGTGCTGCGGCACGACCTTGCCGAGCCATTTGCGCACCAGATCCGGGTATTCGCGGATCGCTTCGCTGATCGAGCGGAAGATGACGCCGGCGCTTTCCAGCTCCGCACGGAAAGTCGTCGCGACCGAGACGCTGTCGAACACCGCGTCGACTGCAACCTTGCGCGCGCCCTCGACGCCGGCGAGCATCTTCTGCTCCTCGATCGGAATGCCGAGCTTTTCATAGACACGCAGGATTTCGGGATCGACCTCGTCCAGGCTGCCGAGCTTCGGCTTGGCCTTGGGCTCGGCATAATAATAGGCGTCCTGATAATCGATCGGCGGCACGTTGAGCTTGGCCCAGTCGGGCGGCGTCATGGTCAGCCACAGGCGGTATGCCTTGAGCCGCCAGTCGAGCATCCATTGCGGCTCATTCTTCTTGGCCGAGATGAAGCGGACCGTATCCTCGCTCAGACCCTTGGGCGCGAATTCCTGTTCGATGTCCGAATGGAAGCCCCATTCGTACGTCTTGTTGGCGGCGGCATGCGCTTCGGCGTTCTTGGGCATGTCCTTGGTGTCCAGGTCCTTGATGTCCATGTCAGTTCATCACCTCGGCGCCGAGCGCCATATCGACCCTGGTATCGGCCGGATTGTTCGGGAGCGGCAGGTTGGACAAAGTGGCGAGGCTGACGCCCGCCAATGCTCCGCGCACCGCACCGTTGACGGCATTCCAGTGCGGCTTCACCCGGCACACATTCTCATGCCCGCAATCATGGCGCCCGGTCTCGACGCAGGAGGTCATCGCGATCGGCCCTTCGACCGCCTCGATGATGTCGGCAAGGCTGATTGCCGCGGCCGGCCGTGCGAGACGGAAGCCGCCACCGGTGCCGCGCGCGCTCTCGATCAGACCCGCCGCCGACAGCCGGCTGACCAGTTTCTGCACGGTGGGGAGCGGCACGCCGGTCTCCTCGGCCAGCAGCGTCGCATTGAGCCGCGCCGCGCCGCCGCAATGGCGCGCGGTCGCGCTCATCATCACGACGGCATAATCGGCAAGGCTCGAAAGGCGCATGAATTCCTAATCGGATTGATTCGTTCCGATTGGGCATGTGGGGGCGCGGGCGCGGCGGGTCAACCTCAAATAGCCAAGATCCTCCCCGGTATGGGGGAGGATTCAGGTTCCGCTGATCAACGGGCTGACCTGCCCGTCCAGCGCGGTCCGCTGACGGATGGTCATGCGCTGCAGCACGCCCGGTTCCGCCTTGATCTGGCGCGGGGTCAGGCCGGTGAATTGCTTCACTTCGCGGATCAGGTGCGACTGGTCGTAAAAACCGCGGCCGATGACGTCGTCTACATCCTCGCCATCGGCGACCAGCGCGACCGCGGCCCGCAGCGCACGATATTTGCGCGCGAGCAGTTTCGGCGGGGAGCCATACATCGCGTTGCATTTGCGTTCGACCTGGCGCCGCGACAGGCCCGTCACCGCGACCAGATCGTCCATTTCGGGCGAAAGGCTCGCGGCGAGCCAGCCATCGACCTGGCGCACGAAGTGGCAAGCCTGCTCGTCGCCCTCGCGCACCAGTTCGCGTACCAGTTCTTCGCCGATCGCGAACCGCGCGGCATTGTCGGACGCCTCGCGCAGCGCCGTCGCAGTCGCCTTCAACCGTGCCGCCCCGAACAGGCCGTTCGCGTCGATCGTGCGGTTCAGCACCGACGACGCCTCGCTGCCGATCATCGCCGCCCACCCCGCCGCGGTCACACCCATGCCGAACACCTCGACCGGGCCCATCACGCGAACCTGCATCGGGCCACTGGTCGGGCCAATGACATGGAAATCGGCCGGCGTCTGGACCGAGTCATCCGGAAATCGATATTCTGCGCCGCCCGGCGACAGGCGGAAACGGAGCTGCGCATGATCAGCGCGCTCGCTATCCTCGAACACGGGAACATCGGCCCGGAAATAATAGAAAAGCGTGATATATTCGGACAGGTCTGCGGCCGGGACCGCATAGTCCAGCTGAAAATCCGACAATGATTGCGCCCCTGTTCTTTTATAACCGACAGCCTATCGCTTCGGGACACAAAGAAAAGCGGCCCGGGCGGAGAACCGCCCGGGCCGTAAGTGAAAGAACCCCCTGTTGCGAAAGGGTTCCTTGGGTCGCACAAGCCTTTGAGCAAATCCCCCGCCGCTTGTATTGGACGAAACCGCCATATCGGTGAGAAAGCGTAACGAGATTTTTGACCGCGCGGCCCGCCGATGCCATGTCGCGCCGATGCTCTTTTCCCTGATCCGCCCGATTGTGTTCGCCCTTGATGCCGAACGTGCGCATGGCCTGACCATCGCCCTGCTCGCCGCCTGGGGCGGGCGTGGAGCCTCGCATCGCGCCGACCCGATCCTGCGCACAACTATTGCCGGGCTCGATTTCGCCAGCCCGGTCGGCCTGGCCGCCGGTGTCGACAAGGATGGCCGCGCGATCGACGGCTTTTTCGGGCTTGGCCTGGGCAGCGTGGAGATCGGTACGCTCACCCCGCTCCCGCAAGCCGGCAACCCGCGCCCGCGCATCTTCCGGCTGCGTGAGGACCGCGCGGTGATCAACCGGCTGGGGTTCAACAATGGCGGCATTGATGCCGCCCTGCCCCGCGCAAGCACCGCCCGGCGCAAGGGCGTGCTCGGCATCAATGTCGGCGCGAACAAGGATACTGCGGACCGGATCGCCGATTACCGCATCGGCGTCGAGCGCGCGGCGCAGGTTGCCGATTATGTCACGATCAACATCAGTTCCCCTAACACGCCGGGCCTGCGCGACCTGCAGCACGGATCGGCGCTGACCGAATTGCTCGCCGCCGCCGACGAAGCGCGGCGCATCCCGATCCAGCGACCGTCCTTGTTCCTGAAAGTCGCGCCGGATCTCAACGCGCGCGAGATCGACGGCATCGCCCGCGCCGCGATCGGCCATAATATCGATGCCCTGATCGTCAGCAACACGACCTTGTCGCGCCCCGGCCTCAAATCGGCAGGCGCGATCGAGACCGGCGGCCTGTCGGGCGCGCCACTCGCAACCCTGGCGCGCCAGCGACTCGGCGATTTCCGCAAGGCGACCGGCGCTGCATTACCGTTGATCTCGGTCGGCGGCATCGGCAGCGCGGAAGAAGCCTATGCCCGCATCCGTGCCGGCGCGAGCCTGGTGCAGCTCTATACCGCTCTGGTTTATGAAGGCCCCGGCTTGCCGCACCGCATCAATCAGGGGCTGGCCCGGCTGCTGCGCCGCGACGGCTTTGCCAATATTACGGATGCTGTCGGTATCGAGTGACGTAGCGTCTTGTTCGGCCCGAAAACCCCGCTACGCTTTTTACGCAATGAAAAGACTCATCCTCGCGCTCGCCCTGCTCGTTGGGCCAACCTCCGTCACAGCCCAGGGCATCGTTTCCTCCGCTGATCCGCGCGCCTCGGCCGCAGGGCAACAGATCTTGCGCGAGGGCGGCAGTGCCGCGGACGCGGCGATGGCGATGATGCTCGCGCTGACCGTGGTCGAACCGCAATCAAGCGGTATCGGCGGCGGCGGCTTCCTGCTCCATCATGATGGCAAGACCGGGAAGCTGGAGACGATCAACGGACGCGAAAAGGCGCCGATGGCCGCCACGCCCGGGCGCTTTCTCGATGAAGACGGCAAACCCCTGCCCTATTTCAGGGCCGTTCCCGGCGGGCTGTCGGTCGGCGTACCCGGCAATGTCCGGCTGCTGGCGATGACTCATGCGAAATGGGGCAAATTGCCGTGGAAGACGCTGTTCGCGCCGGCGATCAAGCTCGCCGAGGAGGGCTATCAGGTCACCAAGCCGATGGCCAATGGCATTGGTTTCGTCAGCCAATATTGGGGCAAGTTCCCCGACACCGCGAAACAATATCTCGACGCCGACGGCAAGCCGCTGACGATCGGCACGACGGTCAGAAACCCGAAGCTCGCCGCGATCTTGCGCAAGCTGGCGGATGAGGGACCGGACGCCTTCTACACCGGTGCCAATGCCGAAGAGATCGTCCGGGTTACGACTGGCGCATCGATGAACCCGAGCGACATGACGCTGGCCGATCTGGCCGGCTATCAGGCGCAGGAACGGCCGCCGGTGTGCGGCAAATACCGCAGCTATCGCATCTGCGGCATGGGCCCGCCCTCGTCGGGCGCAACCACGGTACTGCAGATCCTCGGCATGCTCGAGCGGTTCGACCTGAAGAAGCTCGGCAAGGAGTCGCCGGTCGCCTGGCATCTGATCGGCGAGGCGATGTTGCTCGCCTATGCCGATCGCGAGAAATATCTCGGCGATCCCGACTTTGTCGACGTCCCGGTCGCCGGGCTGATCGACCCGGCCTATATCAAGGCGCGCTCCAGGTTGATTTCGGCGAGCAAGTCGCTCGGCAGCTATGAAGCGGGCACGCCGCCCGGCGCCAAGCCGCGCACCGCCGCGGTCCAGAACGAGGTGCCGAGCACGACGCATTTCGTCGCGGTCGACCGCAATGGCGACGTCGTCAGCATGACGTCGACCGTCGAAGGGCCGTTCGGCAGCCAGCTGCTCGCCAATGGCTATGTCCTCAACAACGAACTTACCGACTTCACCATGGCGCCGGAAAAGGACGGCATGCCGGTCGCCAACCGGGTCGAGCCGGGCAAGCGTCCGCTCTCGTCGATGGCGCCGACGATCGTCTATGACGCAAAGGGCAAAGCGATCTTCACGGTCGGTGCGGCCGGCGGCAAGACGATCATCATGCAGGTGGCCAAGGCGCTGATCGCGCATCTCGACTGGAACAGAATCGGCGCGTGATGCGATCGGTGAGGGCCTGATCTATTTCAACGGTGATGCATTGGTGCTCGAAGAGGGCACCGGACGTGAAGCGATCAAGCCAGCGCTCGAAAAGCTCGGCCACAAGGTCAATATCGCCAAGCTCGGGCTGAAAGCCAATGCCGCCGAACTGACGACGTCGGGCTGGGTCGGTGCTGCCGACCCGCGCAGCGTCGGTGTGGCACTCGGCGAATAATTCGCGCAGCCAATTTCGCGCAGCCGAACACGGCGCGCGCTCAGGAGAGACAGATGCGGACCCTCGAGCATTTCCCCAACCTCGTCACCATGTTCTTCACGCGTGCGACGGAACAGGGCGACAAGCCTTTCCTGTGGCACAAGGAGGATGGTGGCTGGGCCTCGCTCAGCTGGCGCGAAGCTGCGGTCCAGGTCGCAAGCCTGGCGCGCGCGCTGAAGGCGATCGGGCTGGAGCGTGGCGACCGGGTAATGCTGGTATCGGAAAACCGCCCCGAATGGTGCCTGAGCGACCTGGCGATCATGGCGGCGGGATGCGTCACCGTGCCGACCTACGTCACCAATACCGAGCGCGACCACACGCATATCATCGAGAATAGCGGCGCCAAGGCGGTAATCGTCTCCACCGCCAAGCTCGCCAGAACGCTGCTCCCCGCCGCAGTTCGCGCGACGGCCGCCAAGATCGTCATCGGCATCGAGGATATCCGCGTCGCCCAGTCCGGCGCGCTCGAATTCCATAGCTGGTCCAGGCTGATCGCCGATCATGCCGCCGATCCGAAACAGGTCGCGGCCGAAGCGAATTTCAAGCGCGAGGATCTCGCCTGCATCATCTACACCAGCGGCACCGGCGGCGCGCCGCGCGGCGTGATGCAGCATCACGGCGCGATCCTGCACAATGTGCAGGGCTGCACCACGATCATCTCGGAAGATTTCGGCTGGGACGAGGAAGTGTTCCTATCCTTCCTTCCGCTCAGCCATGCCTATGAGCATACCGGCGGCCAGCATTTCCCGATCGGGCTGGGCGCGCAGATCTATTATTCCGAAGGGCTCGACAAGCTCGCCTCCAATATCGAGGAGACGCGCCCAACGATCATGGTCGTCGTGCCGCGCCTGTTCGAGGTGCTGCGCACGCGCATCTCCAAGGCAATCGAGAAACAGGGCAAATTCTCCAACTATCTGCTCGACCGCGCGCTCGATGTCGGCACCAAATCCTATGAAGGACGGATGAGCCTGAAGGACCGGGCAATGGATCTGGTGGTCAAGGCGACGATCAAGCCCAAGATCGGCAAGCGCTTCGGCGGTCGGATGAAGGCGATGGTATCGGGCGGCGCGCCCTTGACGCCGGAGGTCGGCATCTTCTTCCAGTCATTGGGGCTGACCTTCCTGCAAGGCTATGGCCAGACCGAGGCCGCCCCGGTCATCTCCTGCAACCGCCCGAGTGCGGGACTGAAGATGGATACGGTCGGCCCGCCCTTGCCCGACACCGAGGTACGGATCGCCGAGGACGGCGAAATCCTGGTGCGTGGCGAGCTCGTCATGCACGGTTACTGGCGCAATGAGGTCGAGACGGCACGGGTGCTGAAGGATGGCTGGCTGCATACCGGCGATATCGGCCTGATCGACGAGAAGGGCCGGATCAAGATCACCGACCGCAAGAAGGACATCATCGTCAACGACAAGGGCGACAATGTCGCGCCGCAAAAGGTCGAAGGGATGCTCACGCTTCAACCGGAGATCGTCCAGGCGATGATCTTCGGCGACCGCAAGCCCTATATGGTCGCGGTCCTGGTGCCCGACCCCGAATGGACGCAGGAATGGTGCGCCAGGAACGGCGACAGCTGCCAGTTCGAAAAGCTGGTCGAAAATAGCAGCTATCGCACCGCGCTCAGCGCCGCGGTCGAGCGCGTCAACAAGGACCTGTCGGTGATCGAGCGGGTGCGTCGCTATGTGATCGCCGACGGGCCGTTCACGATCGAGAATGAGCAGCTCACGCCGTCGCTGAAGATCCGACGGCACGTGCTGAAGGAAGTGTACGGGCCGAGGCTGGATGCTTTGTACAAGGGATGACCCACCCATCTCCCGGCCGAGCCGGGAGAGGGTGTTGAATTATCGTCCCACCACCACCGGTTTCTTCTTGACCATGGCCGGCTTGACCTCCGGCGCGGTCACGGCCGTCACAGTCGGTTTCAGCACCAGCGGCTGGCCGGCCAGCGCCTTTGGCACGACTGCCATCGTCCAGTCCTTGCCGGGCTGCAGATATTTCTGCGCGGTTGCCTGCACATCGGCCGAGGTCACCCGCGCCAGGTCGCTGAACAGCCCGCGCAGCGCCGCGATGCGACGCTCATCATACATCGAGCCGGCAAGATAGTTCATCCAGAACTGGTTGCCGGTCGACGAGCGCAAGATCGACTGCTTCATCGGCGTCAGGATGCGCTGCAGTTCGTCGTCGCTGATCGGATTGGCGACCAGATCAGCAGCGATCTCGCGCGACATCTTGAAGAACAGGGCGACATTGTCCGGCGCGACCTGACCGATCGCGAACAGGCGGCCGCCGCTGCTCATGCCCACCGGCCACTGGCTCTGCACCGACGGCGAATAGCTTGCCCCGGCTTCGGAGCGCAGCCGGTCGAACAGCCGATCGCTCATGATTGCAGCGAGCACGTCGAGATAGCGGCTCTCGGTGACCTGCTCGATCCCGCCGCCGGTCGGCCAGACGATCACCGCCGCCGCCTGATTCTCGGGCCCGCCATGAGTCTTGATCAATGGCGTCACATTATGCGCCGGGAAGCGCACTGCCGGCGCCGGGATCGTCGAGGCGGTACGTGGCGGCAAGGCGCCAATGCTCTGGGCGACCGCCTTGATCGCCGCGTCCGCATTGATGTCGCCGAATACCTGAACCTCGATCGGGCCGGTCGCGAGCAAGGGCTCCCATAATTTGCGCACGTCCGCTGCGGTGGTCGACGTGACTTCCTCGCGCGTCGGGGTGCCCCAGCGCGGATCGCCGTCATGGAGCAACCCTTCCAGGTCGCGTGACAGCACGCCGTCGGGTGATGCGTCGAAGCCGTTATAGCCGGCAAGGACCAGGGACTTGGCTCGTGCGACCGGGTTGGGATCCCAACCCGGCGCCGCCATCCGCGCCGCCATCAGCCGCAACTGATCGGCCAGATCCGTCGGTGAGGTCATCGAATCGTAGCTGAACGCATCGTCGTCGATATCGAAATCGAGCCCGATGCGGCGCCCCGCGGTGAGCTGCTCGATATCGCCTTGCTTGAGCGTTCCGATGCCCCCGGCGACGAGCGCCAGTTCACCGGCCCAGGCCGGCGACTCGCGGTCGGCAGGCAGGGCGTTATAGCCGCCACCGAACCGCACCCGGACATAGACACGGGTCGATTCGGAGGGACTGGTCCGCAGCATCAGCCGCACGCCGTTCGAGAACACCACTTTCTCGATATCCATATCGGAAATTTTCTCGCGGCTCACGACCGTGCCCGGCTTGCCGAGCCTGGGCAGCTTTGAGAAATCGACCTTGGCCTGGGCATTGCGCTTGCCGGCAAGCCCGCCGACATCGGCCTTCAACGCCGCCGCCAGCTTGGTTGCCGCCCCTTCGTCGGGGGTACGGATATTGATCAGCGCACGCGTCGCGTCGCCGGTAAAGATGCGCTTGGTCGATGCCAGCACGGTCGCCGGCGTGAACATCTTCTTCTTCTCGGCTTCCTTGAGCACGGCATAGATCGTCGCGGGCGCGGCCACGGTTTCGCGGATATCGACCGCGCTGACCATGTCGTCGGCCTGCGACGCTCCCGCCTCGGCGCGCTGCGTCTCGACCCGCGTCCGCATCACCGTATCGAAATCGGCCAGTTCGCGCGATACCTCTGCCGCACTCGGCGGCGTGGCCTGAGCGTCGGCGATCACCGCGCGCACATCCTTCAACGCCGCTTCCCAATCATCGCCGATCGGCAGGATATTGACGAAGGTCCCGCTGGCGGACCGGGAGACGTCGTCGGTACTGACATCGGCCTGGATGAAACTGCCCCCGGCGCGTGCGCGCGTTTCGAGGCGACGACTGATGACGCGTGCCGCGATCGAATCGACCAGCCGGTTCTGGTTCATCAGAATCGTGTCGTCCTGATATTTCCACGGGCGCAGAACCGCCATCGCGACGATCGGCGGCAGGCTCGGCTCGACCACCACTGCGGTTCCCGGCTGGTTCGCCTCCGGCTTGCCGAAATCGGGATCGGCGGGTTTGGGGCCATTGCCCTGCCAGCCGGAGAAATTCTTCACGACCAGCCGTTCGAACAGGGCCGGATCGAGATCGCCCGAAATCACCACGACCGCGCGTTCGGGGCGATACCACCGATCATGGAATAGTTTAACGCCATCGGCAGTCGCCGCTTCCAGCGTCTTGATCGTACCGATCGGCGAGCGATCCGCCAGCGGCTGTCCGGCAAAGAAGGTCGCCAGGCGCGCATCGCTGAAGCGGACCTGAGGCCCCGGCGCTTCACGTTGCTCGGCGAGTACGGCGGGCCGTTCGGCATTGAGCGCCGCGGTGGTGATGTTGGGCTTGTCGACCATGCCAGCCAGCACTTTCAGGCTCTCGTCCAGACCCGCCTCGGTCGCGCTGGGAAGGTCGAGCTTGAATACCGTCTGGGTCGGTGTGGTCTGCGCATTGGTGTCCGACCCGAAGGTGGCGCCAAAGCGCTGCCAGATCCGCTTCGCTTCGCCATCCGGTACATAGACCGAACCGCGGAATGACAGATGTTCGATCAGATGCGCAAAACCACGCTCGCTATCGGTTTCCATCAGCGACCCGGCATCGATCCGCACCCGGATCGCAACCTGGCCCGGCGGCACGCCGTTGCGACGCACGGCATAGCGCAATCCGTTGGGGAGCGTACCGAATCGCCATTCCGGGTCGGGCGGAATGTCGCTGCCCTTGTAGAGCCAAGCCGAACGATCCACATTTTGTGTCGGTGCCGGAACGTCTGCGGTGGGAGCGACGTTCTGACCGCTGGCGGGCAGCGTCAGACCGAGCAGGAGGGCGGAAATCAGCGGGAAACGCGTAACGCGCAGAAGAGCAAGCATGGCGACGACCCTAGCCGCGTTCTCAGGGAACCGCCAGATGCCCGCTCCCACGGCGCGCAAAAGGACACAAAGCGCCATTATTTCGACCAACACGACCGTTACGTCCCGCTGGGTCGAAACGGTTGGGGGCATACGTCGTCGCGGCGCAACATGAGGAAATCTGGGCCGGTTGAGCACCCGCCCGCACGAAAGCGAATATGTCAGTGACTGCAAAAACCAATATGGCCGCCACCGCATTATGGCCTAAATCGGGCGACCCCGACGATCATCGCACCATTCGCGTGCCCGATCTGAACGTGATTTCGGGAGCACCCGCCCCGGGAGCGAAGCTCGAAGCGGACCCGAACCGGCCTTTCATCATCCGTTTCGGCAAGCATCTGCGCGGCATTTTCGATCGGCTGATCGCATCGTCGTCGCTGGTGTCCAACGATCCGGTGCTCGACGTGCGGGATTTTGCCTGGACCGCGATCCTGCGCGACAATTGGGAAACGATCCGCGACGAGGCGATCGAAGTCGCGCTGCGGGGACAAGCGTCGCCAAGTCTCGCGACCATCTCGCCCGACCACCGCGCAATCGCGCAAGTGAACATGTGGCGGTCCTTTTTCCTGTGGGGCTATGGTTTTCCGATCGAGGACAATCTTGCGCGCTGCCCGAAGACCCAGGCGATCGTCGAGCAGATTCCGGGCCTGAACAGCGCCTTCTTCTCGATCCTTGCCCCCGGCACGCATATTCCCGACCATCGCGGCGTGACCAAGGGCCTGATCACCTGCCATCTCGGCCTGATCGTGCCGACCGATGGCGATGTCCGGATGCGCGTCGACGATCGTATCGTACGCTGGTCGGAAGGGGAAACCCTGGTATTCGACGACACGTATCAGCACGAAGTGTGGAACGATACCAACGCCACGCGTGTCGTTCTGCTGGTCCAGTTCGAGCGCCCCCTGCGTCAGCCCGGACGCTGGATCGCCGACACTTTCCTCAAGGTCGTGCGCAAATCCGCCTTCGTCCAGGAAGCACGCGACAATATCGCGAGCTGGAACGACGCGATGAAGAAAATGGACGTTTGAGGCTTTCCTCCCCTCCCGCATGCGGGAGGGGAATTGGTCTGTTTCCAACTCCTGCCTTGATCCGCCCCCGTCGCCACGCCACATGCGTGTCATGCTGATCGAAACCGAAACGACGCCCAACCCCGCGACGCTCAAATTCCTTCCCGGCCGCGCCGTGATGGAAGCGGGCACCCGCGACTTCGCCACCCCCGAAGAGGCGGAGGCGTCGCCGCTTGCCGAGCAGCTCTTCGACCTTGGCGATGTGACCGGCGTCTTTTTCGGCAGCGACTTCATTTCCGTCACCGCCGCGCCCGGTGTCGAATGGTCGCAGCTCAAGCCTGATGTGCTTGGCCTGCTGCTCGACCATTTCTCCGCTGCGATGCCGCTGTTCCGTGCCGGCAGTGCTGGAGGGATCAGCGTCCCCTCCGCCGAGGAAAGCTTCGCGGAGAATCCCGAGGACGCCGATATCGTCGCGCAGATCAAGGAATTGATCGATACCCGCGTCCGCCCCGCCGTCGCGAATGACGGTGGCGACATCATCTATCGCGGCTTCGATCAGGGGAAAGTCTTCCTCAAGATGCAGGGCGCCTGCGCCGGCTGCCCGTCATCGACCGCGACCTTGAAGAACGGGATCGAGCAATTGCTCAAATATTATGTCCCCGAGGTCACCGAAGTCCGCGCGGTCTGATCCGCCTTTCTTTCCTGACCGCGCTCCACTTTTTACGACGAGGTTCTGCCATGGCCGAGAAACTGTCCGACGCGGCACTCGATACGATCTTCCGTACCGCACGCACTTATAATGGTTACACCGACCAGCCGGTCTCCGAGGCCGAACTTCATGCGATCTGGGACCTGATGAAATGGGGCCCGACATCGGCCAATCAGCTTCCCGCACGCCTGGTCTGGTGCGTCAGCGACGAGGCCAAGGAAAAGCTTGCCGCGTGCAGCTCGGCGCAGAACGCACCCAAGATTCTCAAGGCGCCGGTCAGCGTCGTGATCGGCATGGACCAGGATTTCCACGACCATCTGCCGGAATTCTTCCCGCACGTCGATGCGCGCCCATGGTTCGCCGATCCCCAGGCGCGGACCGTCTCAGCGATGCGCAACTCCACCCTGCAGGGCGCCTATTTCATCATCGCTGCCCGCGCGCTGGGTCTGGACACCGGCCCGATGTCGGGCTTCGACAATGCCAAGGTCGATGCCGCGTTCTTCGCCGATACGCCGAATGTGCGGTCGAATTTCATCACCACGCTCGGGCACGGCGACCCGGCGACCATCTTCGAACGCCTGCCGCGCCCGGCGTTCGAGAAGTTCAACACGATTGCCTGACTTGATTTCCCACTCCCCGGCAGGGAGAGGGCGTTGATGCGAACTCTCATAATCGAAACTGCCACTGCCGCCTGTTCGGTCGCCCTGATCGAGACGGGGATCGACGCAGGCGCGGTTGTCGCATCGCGCCATGAGGTTGTCGGCCGCGGTCATGCCGAACGACTGGTGCCGATGATTGCCGAACTGCCGGACGGCGGGCGCGCAGGGCGCATCCTCGTCGATTGCGGGCCAGGCAGCTTCACCGGTGTGCGAGTCGGCATTGCCGCTGCCCGCGGCCTCGCCTTTGGCTGGCAGGCAGAGGCATATGGCTTCTCCTCGCTCCCCCTGATCGCGGCCGCCGGCTTCGCCGCGAAACCCGATCTCGACTCGCTTGCGGTGGTTCTCGAAGGCGGGCATGGCGAAGTCTTCATGCAGCTCTTCCATGCTTCGCTCACACCCGTCGGGGCCTTCAGTTCGCTGAAACCGGCAGCAGCGCTCGCCGCACTCGATGGCCGCCACGCGATCGGCAACGGCGTCCGCTGGCTCACCGCACTCGCCCCCGAAATCGATGCCACCGAAACACTTCCCAATGCCGCCGACGCGATCCTCTTGCCCGCTACCCTCACCGCACTTCCGCCGCGTCCGATCTATGGCCGCGCGCCCGACGCCAAGCCGCTTGCTGCATGAGCAGCGTGCTGACGATGATTGAATTGCGCAGCGGCGGCACCGCCGATCTCGCCATGGTCGAGTCGCTGATGACTGAGGCATTCGACCCCAGATTCGGCGAAGCATGGACCCGCGGCCAGTGCCTCGGCATCATGGCTTTGCCCGGCGTCTGGCTGACCATCGCCTCGATCGACGGCAAACCGGTCGGCTTCGCACTGTCGCGGCAAATTCTCGATGAAGCGGAACTGTTGTTGCTCGCGACCGCGCCCGCCAGCCGCCGCAAAGGCGTCGCAGCGGCGCTGCTACGCTCGGTGATTACTGAAGCGCGGGAAAAAAATGCGTTAAAACTGCACCTTGAGGTGCGCGAAGGCAATGACGCCATCAAGCTTTACCGTGCCTCGGGCTTCACCAAGGTCGGCGAACGTCGTGCTTACTATCGCGGCAATGCCGGCCAGACCTTTGATGCTTTTACGTTTCGTCGCGAATTGCCCTGATTTTACTTATTCAGCTCGCGTTTACTGCTTGCGCTGAACCTTCCAAAAGACGATAGGCCCAATTTGGTTGCGTCGTAATGCAGCTATAATATGGGTCGGAAGGACGACAATGGATATCAATAACGATCTGCAGGAAACCCTGATCACGCTGACGGCGGATATTGTCGCAGCACATGTCAGCAACAACAGCGTTGCGGTTTCGGATCTGCCGGTCCTCATCGCCAATGTGCATGGCGCGCTCGCCGGGCTTGGCACGCCGGTCGCGGTTCCCGAAGTGAAGCAGGAGCCAGCAGTTTCAATCCGTTCGTCGATCAAGCCGGACTATATCGTCTGCCTCGAGGACGGTAAGAAGCTGAAGATGCTCAAGCGCCATCTGATGACGCATTATCAGATGACCCCGGAACAGTATCGCGCCAAGTGGAACCTCCCCGCCGACTATCCGATGGTTGCCCCGAGCTATGCCGAACAGCGTCGCACGCTGGCCAAAAAAATCGGCCTCGGCACCAAGCGTCGCAAGACCAGGTAAGCTGCCGGTTTCCCCGGTAGGAAGAAATTAAGGGCGGTTGGCTTGTTGCGAGTCGATCGCCCTTTATCAATAAGGTTGAAGCGCCTACATTGCCCATATGGCTCGCAAGATCGATCTCGAAGCGCTGTGCAATGAAAAAGGCCTGCGCATAACCGAACAACGCCGCGTCATCGCACGCGTTCTGTCGGAGGCCGAAGACCATCCCGATGTGGAAAAAGTCTATGAGCGCGCCTCGCAGATCGACCCCGGCATTTCGATCGCCACGGTTTATCGCACCGTGCGCCTGTTCGAAGAGGCCGGCATTCTCGATCGCCATGATTTCGGCGATGGCCGTGCGCGCTACGAGCCGGCGCCCGAGGCGCATCACGATCATCTGATCGATGTCGAAAGCGGCAAGGTGATCGAGTTCGTCGATCCCGAGCTCGAGCAGCTGCAAAAGGCGATCGCGGAACGGCTCGGCTTCCGGCTGGTCGATCATCGCATGGAACTCTACGGCGTCTCGCTCGACCGCAAGGTCTAGGTTTTGGGCGGCCTCAGCCCCGCGGCACGTGCCGAAGCTGCGGCCGGCAATCCACCACCGATCGATGCGGCCGGTTATATCCGCATCACGCTGCGCGCGACCGGACTTGCCCTTGCGCTGCTGCTGACCGTTCCGCTTCACTATCTCTGGCGGCTGCTGCGCATCGGCTCACCCTGGCCGAAGATTTTCCTGGGTTGGGCCGCGCGTCTTGCAGGTGCCCGCGTCGAGCGCGTCGGCGTGCCGCTCAAGCGCGACGTCTTCTATATTTCCAATCATCTCAGCTGGATCGATATTCTTGCCATCGCCGGGCAAAGTGGCACCGCCTTTGTCGCCAAACAGGAAATCCGCGCCGCGCCGGTGGTCGGCTGGCTGTCGACCCTCAACCGCACCGTGTTCGTCAAACGCGAGAACCGGCTCGGCGTGGCCGAACAGATCAATCAGCTGCGCGACGCGCTGACCGATAACTGGTCCGTCACTGTCTTCCCGGAAGGGACGACCACCGATGGCCAGTCGCTTCTTCCCTTCAAGACGCCAATGCTGCGCGTCCTCGAGCCGCCTCCGCCCGCGGTCCTCGTTCAGCCCGTGCTGCTCGATTATGGCGCGGTCGCCGAGGAGATCGGCTGGATCGGAGAGGAAAGCGGCGTGAACAACGCCAAGCGCATCCTGTCCCGCCCGGGCAGTTTCCGCATGAAGGTGCATTTCCTGGAGCCGTTTCATCCACGCGACTTCCCCGGCCGCAAGGCAATCGCGGCGGAGAGCCGCCTCCGGATCGAGGCGGCCTTGGTCGAGGTGCTGGGCAAACCGCTCCGGCCTTTCGCTTATGCCGTGGACGCGGTGAAATTTGTTCCGTCCGACGCGATAGTCGCGCCCGAAACCAATACGATAGACTAGGGTCCAGACCCTAGAGTCGGACAAAGGGTTCTGCGCGAGCGAAATGCGGTCTATAGGCCCGCCATCATGAAACCCGCTTCCAAGACCGCCCCCAGGACCTTTGCCGTCAAATCCTTTGGCTGCCAGATGAACGTCTATGACGGCGACCGCATGAGCGAACTCATGTCGGCGCAAGGACTGACTGCGACCGATCCCGACCAGGCCGATCTGATCGTCCTCAACACCTGCCACATTCGCGAGCGTGCGACCGAGAAGGTCTATTCGGACATTGGCCGGATCCGCAAACACGCCATGGCCAGGCATGGCAAGAACCCGATGATCGCAATCGCTGGTTGCGTGGCGCAGGCCGAAGGCGAAGAAATTGTCCGCCGGGCGAAGGTCGATGTCGTGGTGGGACCGCAAGCCTATCACAACCTGCCCGAACTGATCGCCAAAGCCGCACGCGGCGAAAGCGCGCTCGACACCGGCATGCCGGTGGAGATGAAGTTCGGCCACCTGCCCGCACGCCGCCGCGTGCCGCCTTCGGCGTTCCTGACGGTGCAGGAAGGCTGCGACAAATTCTGCACCTATTGCGTCGTGCCTTATACGCGCGGCGCCGAAGTCAGCCGCCCCTGGGCGCATATCGTCGACGAAGCCAAGGCGCTGGTCGACGCCGGCGCCAAGGAAATCACTTTGCTCGGCCAGAACGTCAACGCCTGGGAAGGTGAGGATGGCAGCGGCGCCAGCGGTGGCCTGGACGGACTGATCCGCGCACTCGACCGGATCGAGGGACTGAAGCGGATCCGCTACACCACCAGTCACCCCAACGACATGCGCGAGGGCCTGATCCGCGCCCATGCCGAGGTCGAAAAGCTGATGCCCTTCCTGCATCTGCCGGTTCAGGCGGGTAGCGATCGCATCCTCAAGGCGATGAACCGCAGCCATACGCGAGATTCCTATCTGCGCCTGCTCGACCGCGTGCGTGCGGCGCGGCCGGATATCGCGCTGTCCGGCGATTTCATCGTCGGTTTCCCCGGCGAAACCGAAGCCGATTTCGCCGAGACGCTGAGCCTTGTCGATTCAGTCGCCTACGCCCAGGCCTTCAGCTTCAAATATAGTCCGCGCCCGGGCACGCCGGCGGCCGATATGGCCGGCCAGATCCCCGCTGAGGTGATGGACGAACGTCTGCAGCGCCTGCAGGCTGCACTCAACCGCGATCAGGAAGCATTCAACGCCGCGACCGTCGGGCGGACCTGCGCCCTGCTGCTCGAACGCAAGGGCAAGCTGCCCGGTCAGCTGATCGGCAAGAGCCCATGGCTGCAATCGGTGCATCTGGTAAGCGACGCGGTGGTCGGCGACCTGGTCGAGGTGGAGATCGTGTCGGCCGGCGCGAACTCGGTCGCCGGCGTGGAGCGGGTGCCGGTCGCCGCCTAGGACCGACCGCCTGTTGCTCGTTTCGCACACACGGCGAATTGAAAGCGGGTGGCCAATATTCCCCCTGTCCTCGCGGCCCTGGCTCTGCCAAACTCGTTCACGGATGCAGCAGACTCGCCCCTTCGAGCTCCCCGGCGGAAACAACCGCCCCGGCCTCCCGTTCGACCCGCGATCCAGCCAGCTCCAGGACGCACCCCCGCGTCCAATCTCCATCCTCCGACCTGAAGGAACCGCATGAGCCGCAAGCCTGTCCCCGCCCAGTCCGGTGATCGCAGCCGCACAGAGGTCGTGTTCGACAAGCCGCAACTCATGGCTCAGCTTTTCGGGGAGTTCGACCAGAATTTGTTGCTGCTGGAGAGCCGGCTTGGCGTGTACATCACCGCGCGCGGCAATCGCGTCGGTCTTGAAGGCCGTGCCGAGGCAGTGGCCGAGGCGCGCGATGTCCTGCAGGGGCTCTATAATCGCATCGTGCGCGGCGAGCGGGTCGACCCCGGCCTGATCGACGCGGTGATCGCCATGTCGGCCGAACCGACGCTGGCCGGGATCATCGCAGCCGATGCCGGCGGCGCGCCGCAGGTGATGATCCGCACGCGCAAGAAGACGATCGTGCCCCGCACCATCGCGCAGCAGCATTATATGCGCGAGCTGCTCAACCACGACATCATCTTTGCGCTTGGGCCGGCAGGCACGGGCAAGACCTATATCGCGGTCGCGCAGGCCGTCGCGCAGCTGATCACCGGCAGCGTGCAGCGGCTGATCCTGTCGCGTCCCGCGGTCGAGGCAGGCGAGAAGCTCGGTTTCCTGCCCGGCGACATGAAGGAGAAGGTCGATCCCTATCTCCGCCCGCTGTACGACGCGCTCAACGATTGCCTGCCCGCCGAGCAGGTCGAGCGGCGCATCGCGTCCGGCGAAATCGAAATCGCGCCAATCGCCTTCATGCGCGGCCGCACGCTCGCCGACGCCTTCATCATTCTCGACGAGGCGCAGAACACCACGCCGGCGCAGATGAAGATGTTCCTCACCCGCTTCGGCGAGAATAGCCGCATGGTGGTGTGCGGCGATCCCAAGCAGACCGATCTGCCCGGCGGGATGAACGCATCGGGGCTCAACGACGCGGTCGGCCGGCTCGAGGGCGTCGAAGGCCTGTCGATCTGCCGCTTCGGCGCGGGCGATGTCGTGCGCCATCCGATCGTCGGGCGCATCGTCGAAGCCTATGAGGGCGTCGATGCTTGAGACCGCGCTCTCGCAGGAGGGGCCCTGGCCGGACTCTACCGACTGGGAGGCGCTCGCCCAGCGCGCGGCGACTGCCGCGATCGAGCGAACGACGCATGGCGACCTGCTGACGTCGTCCGCGCTGATCGAGATTTCAGTTCGCCTGACCACCGACGATGCGGTCCGCACGCTCAACGCGCAATATCGCGACAAGGACAAGCCGACCAATGTGCTGAGCTTTCCGATGGTACAGGCGGATCTGCTCGATACGATCAGCCAGAATTCGGACGATGGAGAAGTGCTGCTTGGCGATATCGTGCTCGCTTATGGCGTGTGCGCGGCAGAAGCGGCCGAGAAAGGCATTTCGACCGAGAATCACGCCACGCACCTGATCGTGCATGGCACACTGCATTTGTTGGGCTATGATCATATCGAGGATCATGAGGCCGACGCGATGGAGAGTATCGAGATCGATACGCTTGCAGCGCTCGGCTTGCCCGATCCTTATCTGATACGCGAGGACTGAACGACCACCATGCCCGAGGGCCAAAGTACCACCCACGCCGGAGACGCCGGTACCAATGAAGGCAGTATATGGCGCTCGCTGCGCGCCATGATCTTCGGTGAATCGGGTGATGATTCGCTGCGCCACCAGCTTGAAGAAGCGATCGACGCGCACGAGGACGATCCCGCACCCGACGCCAAAGGCGACCTCTCGCCGCTCGAGCGTACCATGGTGCGCAACCTGCTTCATTTCGGCGAACGCGATGCAGGCGATGTCGGCGTGCCGCGCGCAGACATCATCGCAGTCGAGGAACAGACAAGGTTCGATGATCTGGTCAAGATCTTCGCCGAGGCCGGGCATAGCCGCCTCCCGGTCTATCGCGAGAAGCTCGATACGATCATCGGCATGGTCCATATCAAGGACGTGTTCGCGATCCTCGCGACCGGCGCGCCGCATCCGGAAAGCCTGGACGGGCTGATCCGCCAACCCTTGTTCGTGCCGATGTCGCGCGGCGTACTCGACCTGCTTGCCGACATGCGCGCCAGCCGCGTGCATCTCGCCGTCGTGCTTGACGAATATTTTGGCACCGAGGGGCTGGTCACGATCGAGGACCTGATCGAGGAGATCGTCGGCGATATCGAGGACGAACATGACGACGCGCCCGAGGCGCTGATCGTGCCGCTCGACGGCGGCGCCTGGGATGTCGACGGTCGTGCCGAGCTCGAGGATATCGGCGAAACGATCGACAAGAGACTGGCCGAGGTCGACGAGGATATCGACACGCTTGCCGGTCTGGCTGCGCTGATCGCCGGCCATGTCCCGCAGGCGGGCGCGTGCCTGTCGCATGACAGCGGCTGGAAGCTTGAAGTGATCGAAGCCGATACGCGCCGTGTGACCAAGCTTCGCCTGCATCCGCCACAGCCCCGGTCGGAGGAGAGCGACGCCTGATGCCGGGCGCCGCGGCCGCCGCTGTGATCGCCCTGCCCGATCACTGACTTCGCGATTTAATGTTTCTCCGATCACTGGCGCTCGGCTACCCCCAGTGCGGGATGACGATAAACCTGAAGACTTAGGAGACGACGATGGATAGCAAGACCAGCGGCTGCCCGGTAACCGGAAGCCCCCTAAGCGATCAGGCCAAGGAGTCCCGCGCGCTCAGGACGCTGCTGGGTCGGACCAGCCGCGATTGGTGGCCGAACCAGCTCTCGCTGGATATCCTCCAGCAGAACGGCTTGTCGGGCGATCCGATGGGCGACGATTTCGACTATGCCACGGAATTCAAGTCGCTCGATTATGCAGCGGTCAAGCGCGACCTGACGGCATTGATGACCGACAGCCAGTCCTGGTGGCCGGCGGATTACGGGCATTACGGCCCCTTCTTCATCCGCATGGCATGGCACAGCGCCGGGACCTATCGCACCGGCGATGGCCGCGGCGGCGCATCATCCGGCTCGCAGCGCTTCGCGCCGCTCAACTCGTGGCCGGATAACGGCAATCTCGACAAGGCACGTCGCCTGCTCTGGCCGATCAAGCAGAAATATGGCCGCAAGCTCAGCTGGGCCGATCTGATGATCCTGACGGGCAATGTTGCGATCGAATCGATGGGCGGCCCGGTGTTCGGCTTTGGCGGCGGCCGCGCGGACGTGTTCGAGCCCGAGAAGGACATTTATTGGGGCACTGAAGAAGAGTGGGTCGGCCAGACCCGCATCGACGAACAGGCCGGCATGGCGCTTGAGGAGCCACTGGCTGCGATCCAGATGGGCCTGATCTACGTCAATCCCGAAGGACCGGGCGGCAACCCCGATCCGGTGCAATCGGGCCGCGACATTCGCGAAACCTTCAAGCGCATGGGTATGAACGACGAGGAAACGGCCGCGCTCACCGCCGGCGGCCATACTTTCGGCAAGGCGCATGGCGCGGGCGATGCATCGCTGGTCGGCGTCGAGCCGGAAGGCGCCGACATTGCCACCCAGGGGCTGGGCTGGATCTCCACCCACGAGAGCGGCATGGGCGACCATACGATCACCAGCGGCATTGAAGGCGCTTGGACGCCCACGCCCATCACATGGGACATGAGCTATTTCGACATGCTGCTCGACCATGAGTATGAGCTGGTGAAGAGCCCGGCAGGCGCGAACCAGTGGCAGCCGGTCGGCAATCCCGCAGAAACCCTGGCGCCCGGCGCGCACAGCCCGGACCGCCGTGTGCCGACGATGATGACCACGGCTGACATGGCGATGAAGATGGACCCGGCATACCGCGCGATATCCGAGCGGTTCCGCGCCGATCCCGCTTATTTCGCCGACGCCTTTGCTCGCGCATGGTTCAAACTGTGCCACCGCGATATGGGCCCTAAGGCACGCTATCTCGGCCCCGATGTGCCGGCGGAAGAGCTGATCTGGCAGGATCCGATTCCCAAGGCTGATTATGCGGCGATCGATGCCGGCGACGTGGCTGCGCTCAAAGCGAAGATCCTCGCTTCAGGCCTGTCGGTCGCCGAACTGGTGACGACTGCCTGGGCCTCGGCCTCGACCTATCGCGGCTCGGACCATCGTGGCGGGGCGAATGGCGGCCGTATCCGGCTGGCGCCACAAAAGGACTGGACGGTCAACGAGCCCGAAAAGCTCGCCAAGGTGCTCAAGGTCTATGAGGGCATCAAGAGCGACTTCGATGCTGGCGCGAACGGCAAGAAGGTCAGCATCGCCGACCTCATCGTACTCGGCGGCACCGCTGCGGTCGAGAAGGCCGCAACCGATGCGGGGCACAGGATCGAGGTGCCGTTCACGCCCGGCCGCACCGACGCGTCGCAGGAGCAGACCGATATCGAAAACTTCGATGTGCTCGAACCCAAGGCGGACGGCTTCCGCAATTATCTCTCGGTCCGCTTCAGCGTGCCGACCGAGGAACTGCTGGTCGATCGGTCGCAATTGCTCGGGCTGAGCGCACCGGAAATGGCCGTGCTGCTGGGCGGCTTGCGCGTGCTTGGCGCCAACCATGGCGGCTCGAAACATGGCGTGCTTACCGCCCGCCCGGGTCAGCTCACCAACGATTTCTTCGTCAATCTGCTCGACATGGGCATTGCGTGGAAGGAAATCGACGAAGCAGGCGACGAGGAGTTTGCGGGCACGAGCCGCAAGACCGAGCAGCAGAAATGGACCGCGACGCGCACCGATCTGGCATTCGGCTCCAATTCGCAGCTGCGCGCACTGTCTGAGGTCTATGCCTCGGCCGATGCGGGCGAGAAGTTCGTCAAGGACTTCGCTTCGGCCTGGACCAAGGTGATGAACGCCGACCGGTACGACCTCGCCTGAAGGTTATACCGAAGTCCTAAGAGGTTCCCCGAGCATTGCGCTCGGCCGGCCGCCGGCGCCCCCCTCGCCGGCGGCCTTTTTGTGTCTACCGGTTTCGGCCGTGCGAGCTGGAGTACCGCGCATTCAGAGCCAGATGATTTATACCAAGGCCCGTTGATCAGAACGTATTTCCGAATGGCTTCCGGGAGAAGCAGCTAGAGGAGATCAGGGTCGATGCAATCTGGTATTTACCGTATCTTCGAGCGATACGGTCGATGGCATATCAACGCCCCCGCCCTCGTTACGCCTTAGGCATCGCGCTCTGCGTATCGTCGAACGCGAGATTGACAAGCGCACGCATTGCGGCGTCTGCCGCATCACCATTACCAGCGGTTATCGCGTCATACACCTTCGCGTGATCTGGGATAGGATTGCGCGGCAGGGCGCGGGCGCGCTGTTTGTACTGCGTCGTCCAGCTGACCGCCGCGCCGATGCTCGCACTGAGGCTCATCAGCACATCGTTGCGCGTGGCGCGCAGTATCGCATCGTGGAAATCACGGTCGGCAGCGCGGCCGGCATCGGTCGCCAGCGTATGGCGGCGCATAGCGGCTAGCGCATCCTTCATCGCTTTCAGGTCGCCGCGATCGCGCCGTTCGGCGGCGAAGCGCGCCGCGGCAGGCTCGACCACCGCGCGCAATTCGAACAGGTCGCGCACGAACTCCGTGTCGGGCTCACCGGCAAAGGCCCAGGCAAGCACATCGGGATCGAGCAGATGCCAGCGACTGCGCGGCAATATGCGCGTGCCCGCCTTGGGGCGACTTTCCACCAGGCCTTTGGCAGCGAGCACTTGGATCGCCTCGCGGTAAGCCCCGCGCGAGACGTCCAGTATTTCGGAGAAATCGACCTCGCTCGACAGGATATCACCCGGCGCATAAACGCCAGAAACGATCGCAGTGCCGATCTTGTGAGCAATCGCCCCATGCAAGCGTCGCCCGGTACCGCGTGGCGGGCGCTTTTTCGTCGTCTCAGTCGCTTTGTCGCTGCGAGGCGTATCGGCTTTGTCCATCTCGTCCTCCATGCCAGCCGTTACCGGCATTTCCTAGTGGAACGAGCGATTGCCTTTCCAACAAGCGCACATTAAGTCGGAGTAATAAGGAGATGTCCATGCCTGTTGATCCCGCAATTCCTCCTGAAATCCGGGTAAAGCTGCCGTCGATCGACGCACAGACAGGTAGAATCACTGCTTCGTCAATCGAGATGCACTCGGCAGCACCGATCCCAACGGAGCATAGCGAGTACGGAGAATAGCCCGACCATTACGCACGCTCAGCGACTTTGATCCGCGCCGGCAGCAGCGACCTGGGTGCCGGCTCGTTCAAATCGTCGCCGACGCCTTTCCGCGCGCGCAGCGGGAAATCGTCGAGCCATTCAACGAACAAGAAAAAGGGGAGACAAGGTGATGACGAAAATGTGGCGGACGATCGCGGCAACATTGTTGCTGTCGACGGCTACGATCAGCGTCGCGCAAACCTCGCCGGTAGCCGGGACGGCGCCGGCTGCGACGTCTGACGTGACGGCAACGCTCCACGCCGATGCCTCAGGTCCGGTCTATGATCGCCGCATCTTCACTCAGTTTGCCGAGCATCTCGGCAACGGCATCTATGGCGGACTTTGGGTTGGCAAGAACTCAAGGATCCCCAACACGCGCGGCTTCCGCAACGATGTCGTCGCCGCGTTGAAGCAACTCGGCGTGCCCGTCGTGCGCTGGCCCGGGGGGTGCTTTGCCGACGAATATCACTGGCGGGAAGGGATCGGCGCCAAACGCCCGGTCAAGATCAACACCACCTGGGGCGGCGTCACCGAGCCGAACGAAGTGGGCACGCATGAATTCATGGACCTGACCGAGCAACTCGGCGCCGAACCCTATATCGCCGGCAATGTCGGTAATGGCACCGTTCGCGAGATGGCCGAATGGGTCGAATATATGACCTCCCCCGCTGGCAGCCTGGCCGACGAACGCGCGAAAAATGGTCACAAGACGCCTTGGAAAGTACCGTATTTCGGCGTCGGCAACGAGCTATGGGGTTGCGGCGGCAATATGCGCGCGGAATTCGCCGCCGATGAGACCCGCCGATACGCCACGTTCCTGAAAGTGCCGGCGGGGACCAGGATCCTCAAGATCGCTTCTGGCGCCAATGTCGATGATTACAAATGGACCGAGACGATGATCCGGGACGCCGGCGATCAGGTCGATGCCCTGTCGCTGCATTATTACACCATTCCGGGCAGTTGGCCCCCGCGGCAGTCGGCGACGCAATTCGATGAAGCCGGCTGGGCCGAGACCTTGTCCGAAGCGCTGCGCATGGATGACCTGATCACCAGGCACGCCGCGATCATGGACAAATACGACCCCAAGAAGCGCGTCTTCCTGGCGGTCGACGAATGGGGCACATGGTTCAAGGGCGACCCCGGCACCAACCCCGGCTTTCTGCGCCAGCAGAACACGCTTCGCGACGCACTGGTGGCGGCGATCCACCTCAACATCTTCGCCAAACATGCCGATCGCGTGAAGATGAGCGCGATCGCGCAGATGGTGAACGTGCTGCAGGCGATGGTCCTGACCGACGGCGCGAAGATGGTGAAGACGCCGACCTATCATGTGTTCATGATGTACAAGCCGTACATGGACGCCACCGTCCTGCCGATCGAGCTCAAATCGCCATGGTACAACAAGGACAAGTGGGCGATGCCCGCGGTCAGTGCCTCGGCGGTGCGCGACAAGGCGGGCAAGGTACATGTCGGCCTGGCGAATCTCGATCCCAACCGCCCGATGACCGTCAGCGTGCAGATCGACGGGATTGCGGGCAGCGCGGTATCGGGCCAACTGCTCACCGCGCCGGCGATGAATACGCTCAACAGTTTCGAGGCACCGGACGGTGTCGTCCCGGTCGCATTCGATGGCGCGCGGATCATCGGCAAGACCCTTAGCCTCACGCTGCCGGCCAAGTCGGTCGTGATGCTCGACCTGCAATGAGCCACGTGAGCCGAATCTTGCGTCTTGCCGCCATCCTCGCGCTCGCCTGCTCAGGCGGCGCGGCGAGCGCGCAGCCAGCCGGGCAATTGCTCAACGATCGTCTGACCGGTGACCTCGTGCCCACGCACGATCCGGTGATCGCACGCGAAGGCGACACCTATTACGTGTTCGGCACCGGTCTGTCGTCGCGCACCTCGACGGACCTGGTGCACTGGACCCTTGGAAAAGCGCTGCTCGACAACCAATTGCCTGACTGGGCGACTGCGGCCGTGCCTGGCGCAAAGGGCATGTGGGCGCCCGATATTTCGTTCGTGAACGGCCGCTGGCGGCTCTATTACGCCGCCTCTACCTTCGGATCGAACCGCTCGGCGATCGGCCTGTTCACCAGCCCGACACTGAACCCTGCTGCGCCGAACTATGCCTGGCGCGACGAAGGGTTGGTGTTGATGTCGACCAAGGCAGATGATTTCAACGCGATCGACCCCAATTTCGTCGTCGATCGGCAAGGCCGCCATTGGCTCGCATTGGGCAGCTTCTGGACCGGACTGAAATTGTTCGCGCTCGACCCGAAAACCGGCAAGCCAGCCGATCCCGCGGCCAGGCCCCATTCGATCGCCCGGCGCCCCGCTCCGGTCGGCGCGCCGGCTCCGGTCGAGGCGCCGTTCATCCTCGATCGTGGCGGTTATTACTGGCTGTTCGCGTCATACGACTATTGCTGCAAGGGCGTGAACAGCACCTATTATACCGTTGTTGGCCGCGCCAAAAATCACTGGCCCGTATCTTGGCAAGGACGGCAGTTCGATGATGCAGGGTGGCGGCACGCTTTTCCTGCGTGCGGATCTGCCGGAGAAGCAACGCTTCCGCGGTCCCGGCCATCCCGGCTTCCTGCATGACAAGGATGGCGCGGACTATGTCGCTTACCACGCATACGACCGAGACAACGAAGGTGTCCCGACCCTTCGCATCGCCCGCGTTAAATGGGCGGCGGACGGCTGGCCCGTAGCGGAGTATTGACCCGATGATCGACCTTTCCCGCCGCAGCTTTGTCGGCGCGGCAGCCGCCCTGGCTGCTATCCCGGCCTTTGCCCGCACCAGGGACGCCGCGCCGCCGATCCAGAACCCGCTGGTCCGCCAGCGTGCCGACGCGCAAGTCTTCCGCCACACCGACGGCAATTACTACATGACCGGATCGGTGCCGGAATACGACCGCCTGGTGCTGCGCAGGTCACGCACGATCGCCGGGCTCGCCACCGCGGAAGAAATTGTGCTGTGGCGCCATCTTGCCAGCGGTCCATTGTCGGGCTTCATCTGGGCACCCGAACTGCACCTTATCGACCACCGCTGGATCATGTATTTCGCCGCAGGGCCCAGTGGTGGTGGCGAGGATGTGTTCCGCATTCGCACTTATGCAGCGGTGTGTGACGGCCTCGATCCGATGACCGGAAAATGGACATTGCTGGGTCAACTCGAAACGGCGTGGGACACGTTCACGCTCGATTCCACAAGCTTCGTCCATCGCGGCACGCGCTATCTCGCCTGGGCGCAGCGCGAACCCGGAATCGACACCAATTCGAACCTCTATCTCGCGCCGCTCAAGACCCCGCTTACGCTGGCCGCAAAGCCTGCAAGGCTCACGGTGCCGACGCTCGATTGGGAAATTCAGGGTTTTAAGGTCGCCGAGGCCCCCGCCCTGCTCGCCCGCCACGGTCGCTTGTTCATGACCTATTCCGCAAGCGCGACGGACGCTCGCTATTGCATGGGCATGCTGACGGCGAAGGACGATGCGGATATCATGGACCCGGCCGTGTGGTCGAAATCCCCGCTGCCCGTGTTCCAGTCGTCGCCGGCGCACAAAGTGTTCGGGCCAGGCCATAACAGCTTCACGGTCGATGAGCATGGCCGCGACATGCTGGTCTATCATGCGCGCGACTACGAGAAGATCGAGGGTGATCCGCTATTCGATCCCAACCGCCACACACGCGTCCAGCCGATCCAATACCGGTTCGATGGCACGCCCGATTTCGGCGAGCCGGTGGCGAACGGTGTAGTGAGATGGTGAGCGGAATCGATCGGCGCTCTTTCCTCGCCGCCGGCGCCGCAATCCCCGCGGTCGCAGCACTACCGGCGGTCGCCGCGGACGCGCGGCGCGCGCGCACCGAACCATCTCTCGCGCCTGCGCCACCGATGGGCTGGAACAGTTGGAACAGCTTCGCGGTCACGATTACCGAGGCGCAGGCGCGAGAGACCGCGCGGATCATGATGCGCGCGTTACTGCCGGCCGGCTATTCGGTCTTCACGATCGACCATCAATGGTACGATCCGCGCGCCAAAGGCTATGAATACAACGCTGACATAAAGCCGGTGATGGACGGTTTCGGCCGCTTCCAACCTGATCCGGTGCGCTTCCCATCAAGCTCCGGCGGCAAGGGCTTTGCCGCTCTCGCGGCCGATGTGCATGCGATGGGCCTGAAGTTCGGCATTCACCGCATGCGCGGCATCCCGCGCGCCGCGGTCGAAGCGAACCTCCCGATCGCCGGCACGACCGTCCGCGCTCGCGACATCGCCGACACGACAAGCATCTGTTCGTGGAATGTCGACATGTACGGTGTGGACATGCACAAACCCGGTGCGCAGGCATATTATGATGGCGTGTTCGCCGAATATGCCAGTTGGGGCGTCGATTTCGTCAAGGTCGACGACATGAGCCGCCCCTATGACGCGCATGCGCCCGAGATCGAAGCGATCGCCGCGGCGATCCGCCGATGCGGCCGACCGATGATCCTCAGCCTTTCGCCCGGCGAGACGCCGGTGATCCGCGCCGACCATGTCCGTCGCCATGCCGAGATGTGGCGCATCTCGGACGATTTCTGGGACGAATGGGCATTGCTTGAGGCTCAGTTTACGCGGCTGGAGAATTGGAGCCCATATATCGGCGATGGGCGTTGGCCTGATGCCGACATGTTGCCGCTTGGCCGCCTCGCAATGGGCGCGCGCGATACGCGCTTCACATCCGATGAACAGCGCACCTTGATGACCCTGTGGTCGATCGCGCGCTCGCCGCTGATCATGGGCGGCGACCTGCGTCATCTCGACGCGGCGACGCTGGGGCTGCTGACCAATCCGGAAGTCATCGCAGTCAACCAGACGAGCAGCGCGAACCGGCCGCATTTGATGGAAGACGGCGTACGCATCTGGTCCGCGCGGGCACCAGGTGGCGATCGCTACATCGCCTTGTTCAACACCGGTGCCAAGCCGCGACGAATCCTATTCGACCTAAGGCAATTGGGCTTGAACGGTGCGGTCGCGGTACGCGACCTGTGGGCACGACAACCGATCGGCACGATGACTGGCGCCGTCGTACGCGACGTACCGTCGCATGGAACAAGCCTCCTGCGCGTCCGCGCCGCCTAACCTACTCCGACCATTGACAGCCTTGGATGGCCCAATGGCGTGGCATTACGGCCACGCCATCGCCTAAAACGCAAGTGATGTCACTTGACGACTCTTTACCACGCTGCCAAATGGCCGCCTTAATTGTCGGACTAATGGCCGCGCGCGAACGGCCAGGTCGAAGGGAGATGAAAATGACCTTGAAGCTCGTAATCCTGTGCTCCGCCTCCCTGTTGCCGCTGCTTGCCGCTGGACAGGCAGCTGCCCAGTCGACTCCGGAAAACAGCCCGAGCGCCCAGGAATCCCCCGAAGCTGCGGATGCCACTGCGAATGACGACATCGTCGTTACCGGTGTGCGCGCCAGCATCGTCGGCGCGCTCAAAGTGCGCCGCGAATCCACGCAGATCGTGGATTCGATCGTGTCGGAAGATGTCGGCAAGCTGCCCGACAACAACGTAATCGAGGCGCTGCAGCGTGTTACCGGCGTGCAGGTGACCAATCGAACCGGCGGCGAAGCGGCCGGTATCTCGATCCGCGGCCTGCCCGATGCGCTCACCACGCTCAACGGCCGCAACATCTTCACCGCTGCCGGCCAGGCCTTCGCACTGCAGGATATCTCGGCCAACCTCGTCAAGCAGATCGACGTCTACAAGACACGCTCCGCCGACCAGATCGAGACCGGCCTCGCCGGCCAGGTCGATGTTGCCACGCGCCGCCCGTTCGATTTCGACGGCTTCGCGATCTCCGGCCTCGTGCGCGGCATCTACAACGAACAGGCCGACACTTATAATCCCAACGCCGCGTTGCTGATCAGCAATCGCTGGGAAACCGGCATCGGCGATATCGGCTTGTTGGTGAACGGCAGCTATTCGCGCACCAAGTTCCGCGACATGACGGTGACGGCCGGCGCGTTCGTGCCGTTCGCCACGCTGACGCCGCCGGCCGGATCCGGTCTCGCGCCGTTCGAGCGCATCTTCCCGGGCCCTGACAACATCAACTGGACGCCCGGCCTCGATCGCGGTTTGTCTACCGCGCCCGGTTCGACGCTGACAGTCAACGGCGTCACCACACCTTATTATCTGTCGCGCGACGCGATCTTCAGTTCCGATCTCTACGGCAAGCGCGAACGGCCCTCGGCCAATATCGCGATGCAGTGGGCACCCAATAGCAGCTCGGTCTACACCGCCGAAATATTCTATTCGGGGTTTCGCGGCCAAACCTTCAACAGCCTACAGTTCAGCTTCGTCGATTTCTGGGCGAACGCGCAGGCCCCGACGCTGTACAACGGCACCAACATCGTCAAATCGCGTGTCGCCAACAGCGTCTACGGTTTCAATAGCGGAGACTACAACCGCACCAAGACCGACAATTTCGTGTATGCGCTAAACGGAAAATGGGATCTCGGCGCGCAGGGCAAGATCGTGGGTGATGTTGCCTATCAGACGAGCAAAGTGGACACCTCATTCATCGCGATGCGCACCGATCGCGTGGCCAACCAGATCACCGCCGATTTTAATGCCGGCGGCGGTATTCCATCCTATCATTTCGACAATGACGCATTGCTGGCCGATCCCAGCGTATGGAACGTCGCGCAGCTCTACGACAATGCCAACCGCGACAAAGGCAGCGCGCTGACCGGAACCTTGGAAGGCTATTACACTTGGGACCAAGGATTCATTCGCCAAGTCAAAGCGGGCCTGCGCTATGACGATCGCAAGGCATCTACGGCTGTGCGCACACAAGATGCTGGCGCGCCGCTGGTCGCGACGAACCTTGCTGGCTTGCCCGCAGGCGCGCAGTTCACCAATTCCGGATTCTTCGACGGACGCTCCGATTCACCGTCCAGCTGGGTGTTGGCGAATGGCTATTGGCTCAACGACAATGCCGATATGGTGCGTCGCCTGTATGGCCTGAAGACGTCCGATCAATTGTCGCTGCAGCGCGTGTTCGACATCGACGAGATCACTATGTCGGCCTATGCCTTGGTGGACGGTGAGATTTCGATCTTTGGCCGGCCCTTGAAGCTCCAGGCCGGGGTACGTTATGTCAACGTCGACACCGACTATAATTTCTTCGATCGCTATAACGGCGGCGCCAAGACAAGCGTGTCGCGCGGTTCCGATCGTTTTCTGCCAAGCTTCACCGCACGGTACGAATTCACCAACAAGCTGCGTGCGCGGTTCAATTATGGCGAGACGCTCCGTCGCCCGAACTTCACCGACATCAACCCCAATTATTCACTGACCGGCGATCTCACCAATGTCGGCTATGGCAGCGGCACGGCGGGTACGGCAACGCTGAACCCGACGCATTCGAGGAATTTCGATCTGGCGCTGGAGTGGTATTTCGACCGCGACAGCGCGATCACCGCCACCGCGTTCCGCCGTGAGGTGAACGGCCTGGTCGTGCCGCTGACCGTGCGCGAATATATCCCCAACAATGGTATCGTTGCCGGCGCGACGGATTATTTCGCGATCACCAGGCCGGTCAACGCGTCGGACGGCGTGCTCAAGGGTATCGAACTTGGCCTGACCTATTTCCCACACTACCTGCCGGGCCCACTCGACGGCCTGGGATTCGTCGGCAGCGTGACGGTGCTCGATTCGAAGCAGAACATCCCACTGTCGGATGCCGCCGGCAATATCGTTGGACAATCCTCATCCGCCTTCTTCGGCGTGTCAGATCTGTCGTATAACGCGACCCTGGCCTATGAGCGCGGTCCGGTGAGCGCGCGTCTCTCCTATGTCTGGCGCAAGGAATTCCTCGCCAACAACGAAGCGCGGCTCTTCGCCAATCCGATCGGCGTGTGGCGCAATCCGGAAAAGAGCCTCGATCTGCAGCTGACCTACAAAGTCAGCGACCGGTTCGGCCTGACCTTCGACGCGGTCAACCTGACCAAGTCGGTGCAGCAGACCTATTACAAATTCGACGATGTCGGCGGGCCGGATCAGTTCAATCTTGGCACCACCCTCCTTTCACGTACCTTCGCGATCGGCGCGCGCTACACCTTCCATTGACGTCCTCCCCCGGACCCAGTTCTCGTCGCACCGCCTCGCAAGGCGGGCGCCGGACCGGATCCATCCTCAGGGCGCTGCGCAGAGCCTGGCTTTGTGCGGCGTCCTTTTTGTGTGCGCGCCCTCGCCCTCGCCCTCGCCCAGACGCCGCCGCAGCTCGATGCCGGCAAGCAATATGGCGTCGGTGTGGAGCTATCCGCTATATCGCTTCTGCCATTCAGAATACTCTACTAGTATCTGATATATAACAATATTATCAAAATACCTTACTGAGCTCGCCGAGCAAAGATACGTTACAACCGGTGTAACATATCTCCCGCAGCTCAGCGCATCGCCCTGTCGCCGGCGGAGATTCAACCCTCACACGGAATCGGGCAGATCATCCTTTGCCGGATTTATACCGGCACGCTTTTTCTTATTGTCAGAACAAGATTGCCACGCGCGCAAAGGCTCCACGCTTGACCCGAGCCCCGGCGCATGTGCCTGATGTAATGCTCAATGCTCAATGCTCAAAGCCCGGGGCTTCCTTTGATCCTTTCGCCGGTGTAACCTTATCTCATGCGCAAACATGTCCTCATCGTCATCGGCCTGATCGTCCTTGCGGCGCTGGCTTTCTGGTACGTCATCAGCAGGCCGGATCAGGCTCGGCTGTCGGTCGCCGCGGTCAGCGGCGAAAAGCCTCAGATCACCGCGCCGCGCACGCAAATGGTCCCGACCATCGCGGTTGCCGACGCGGTCGGCTGGGCCAACGGCGCAAAGCCGACGCCCGCCGCCGGACTGAACGTCGCGGCATTCGCCAGTGGCCTCGATCATCCGCGCTGGCTCTATCGCCTGCCCAATGGCGATGTGCTGGTGGCCGAAACCAACTCGCCCCCGCGCAAGGGCGGCGGCATCACCGGCACGGTGATGGGCTGGCTGATGGGCAAGGCCGGTGCCGGCGTGCCCTCGGCCAATCGTATCACCCTCCTCCGCGACAGTGACGGCGACGGCGTGGCGGAAAGCCGTTCGGCATTTCTGACCGGGCTCAACTCCCCCTTCGGCATGGCCGTGATGGGTGACTGGCTGTATATCGGCAATACCGATGCACTGGTCCGCTTCCCGTTCAAGGTCGGCGAAACGAAGATCACCGCCAAGCCCGAAATCGTCGTCAAGCTGCCCGGTGGCGGCAATCACTGGGCGCGCAACGTCCTTGCGGCCGAGGACGGCAAGACGCTGTACGTGACGGTCGGATCGTCGAGCAATATCGCCGAAAACGGTATCGATGCTGAGAAATACCGCGCCAACATTCTGCAGGTCTTTCCCGAGGCGAAGACCTTCCGCATTTACGCGGCCGGCCTGCGCAATCCCAATGGCCTGGCGCTGGAGCCGCATTCGAAGCGGCTATGGACGACGGTCAACGAACGCGACATGCTCGGCTCCGACCTCGCACCCGATTATATGAGCCAGGTCGAATTCGGCGATCATTTCGGCTGGCCCTGGTATTATTGGGGTGGTTACCCCGACAAGCGCGTCGATCCGCCCAACCCGGCGCTGCAACAATATTCCAAGCGCCCCGATTATGCGCTCGGGCCGCATACCGCCTCGCTCGGCCTCGCCTTTGCGAGTGATGCAAAGCTCGGTGCGAATTTCGCCAACGGCGCGTTTGTCGGTCAGCACGGATCATGGAACCGCAAGCCGGTATCGGGCTACAAGGTCATCTATGTGCCGTTCGCCGACAATGGCTATCCGGTGAAGGGCGCCAAGCCGGTCGACGTACTCGGCGGCTTCCTCAACGCCAAAGGAGAGGCGCAAGGTCGCCCAGTCGGCGTCATTACCGACAAGACCGGCGCGCTGCTGGTCGCCGACGATGTCGGCAACACGATCTGGCGCGTCGCCGCGGGCAAGTGACCTTGCGGCGCGCGCTGTCGCGACAACACTAGCGGTAAAAACGAAAACGGGCTGCGTGCTCCCCCGAAGCTCGCAGCCCGCCTTGGTCGCGGCGGTTATCCGCGCGACACCCTCCCCCGTAACTCGTTGATCCAGCGGTCTGAAGCGCGCCGTTCCATCGATCCCCGAAGGGCCTATATCTTGTTGGGCTCTAACGATAGTTTACGGTAAAGCATCAGCTACCCATATTGGGTATCACGGCCATTTCGGCCCTATTCGGGGATATCAGCCTTGAGCGACCGGGTCGTCACCAATCCTGTAAAAATGGCCGAGAACTGGCGCATCGCGATGATGTCGATCTGCAATCAGTTCCTCACTGCGCACCGCATCTTCACTCAGCCGAAAGACCTGAATCCGACCGAGTTGATCATCTATCTGACGATCTCGGTTGCCAATGTGCAGAAATTGATGCGCGAACGCAGCATCCCGGGGGAATATGCCGCCACCGCGATACTACCGCGCGAATGGGTGGTGCCAATCTCACGCAACGCCATTGCCTCGGCTAGTGGCTTGCCCCGTGAAACCGTACGCCGCCATGTCGGTCGCATGGTCGAGAGCGGGCTGCTGATCGAGGACGAACGTGGTGGCGTGACTCAACCGCCCGGCGTGATCCAGAATCTCGGGCTGGAACCGTTACTCGAATCACTGATGACCGAATTCGCACGCACGACCGAAGCGCTGCTGCGTATCGGTGTGATCGAAGTGCGGCCCGACCAGCACTAGCACGCTGATTTTCATCGCCAATTAATCGAGCCGATTGCCCTGTTGACAGGCGCTCGCCCTTAATATAACTATTTAGTTATTGAACTAGAGAGTTATATGAATGACGCCCGACGAACGCCTTGACGCCACTTTCACCGCGCTTGCCGATCCGACCCGGCGGGCAATCCTCGCCCGGCTGGCCCGGGGTGAGGCCACGGTGGCCGAACTCGCAGCGCCCTTCGCGATGAGCCAGCCGGCCATCTCCAAGCATCTCAAGATGCTGGAACGCGCCGGCCTGGTCGCCGGAGCGATCGATGCCCAGCGCCGGCCGCGGCAGATCGTCGGCGCGCCGATGGCCGAGGCGGTCGGCTGGCTCGAACAATATCGGCAGATCTGGGAGCGGAACTACGGTCGCCTGGACTCACTGCTCGAGGAACTCAAGTCGTTGGAAAACCAAGCCAAGAAAGGAAAACCGCAATGAGCAACCGACTGGAACTGGTCGCCAATGGCGATCGCGGGATCATCATGACGCGCATCTTCGACGCACCGCCACATCTGGTGTTCGATGCGCTCACCGTTCCCGCCTTGCTGAAGCGCTGGCTCAAGGGCCCCGATGGCTGGTCGCTCGAAACCTGCGACATCGACCTGCGCGTCGGCGGCGCCTATCGCTATATATGGAAGAACGACGACGGCACCGAGATGGGCATGGGCGGTACCTATCGCGAGATCGTGCGCCCCGAACGCATCAGCCAGACCGAAATGTTCGACGGCAACTGGACCGGCGGCGAAGCGATCAGCACCGCGACGCTCGAACCCTTCGGCGATCGCACCCGGCTGACTACCACCGTCGCCTATGCATCGCCCGAATCACGCGACGGAGCCATCCAGTCGAACATGGAAGCCGGCATCACCGCCAGCTATGCCCGGCTCGATACGGTCCTCGACGACGAGCAGAAGGAACAGGCGCAATGAACGCCATTCCTGCTCCAGCCCCCCGCAGCTTCGGCCGCAGCTTTCTCGCAATCTTCGCTGGCCTCGCTCTCAGCGTCCTGCTCGCCCTGGTGATCGATATGATCCTCCATGCGCTTCAGGTCTTTCCGCCCTGGGATCAGCCGATGACCGAGACCGGTGATGCTGCACTGGCCTTCTCCTATCGCGCGGCAATCGCAATCGGCAGCGGCTATCTCACAGCCCGGCTCGCACCATCGGCACCGATGAGACATGCGATCATCCTTGGCGGGATCGGCATGGCCCTCGCGACGCTTGGACTGGTCGGCGCGATGACGATGGAGATGGGGCCGCTCTGGTATCCCGCCGCGCTGGTGATCACTGCCCTGCCCCTGGCCTGGATCGGTGGTGTGCTCGCCCGCCGCCGCAGCTGACAAGCTCTACCCCGGAAAGGATCGCACGATGCTCAACAAAGTAGCGTTCACCATGTATCCGATTACCGATGTGGACCGGGCGCGGTCTTTCTACGAAACGACGCTCGGGCTTACGATCGGATCAAATGCGGGCGACGGCCGCTGGATCGAATATGATCTTCCCGGCGGCGGCTGTCTCGCACTCACGACACTCACCAAGGCCAGTCCCGGCAGCGATTCGGGCGGCATGATCGCATTTGAGGTCGACGATCTCGACGCGCTGACCACAAGGCTGGAAAGCGACGGCGTGACCTTCGTCTCGGACCTGATTCATAGTCCGGTCTGCCGGATGCGCATCTGCCTCGATTCCGAGGGCAATCGCCTGATGCTTCACCAGCTCAAGGCCAGATAGCCGCGCCGCTATTCCAGAAGCTTCGGCGCTTCCTTGGCAAGTTTGGCCCTGATCTTGTCGGCGAACAGCGACAGGAAAGGTGGCAAGTCGATCGTCGCATGGACATGGGCATCGAACAACTCGAGCCGGCTCGCCACCTTCTGACCCATTGCCTGGACGGTGAAGTGCATCGTCTCCCCCTCCCAGCGATGATCGACCACCGCCCCGCCGGGGAACATTCCGGCAAGCTTGCCGATGCCCTTGTCGAGCCGTTCGCGCACCTCGTCGCGGCCATGTTTATGCGGGATGTCGAGAGTGATCGGTTGAGCCATGCCAGGTCCCTTACGTCGCGAAGATCATCGCGTCATCGGCAAATGCCTTGAATTCGAGCGCGTTGCCGCTGGGGTCGCGAAAGAACATCGTCGCCTGTTCGCCCGGCTGCCCCTTGAAGCGGATATGTGGCGCGATGCCGAAGGGAATTCCCGCCGTTGCAATGCGAGCGGCCAGCGCTTCCCAGTCGGCCATGGCCAACACGACACCGAAATGCGGTACCGGCACCTCATGACCGTCAACCGGATTGGTCACCGCGACGGGCCTGGCCGCCGGGTCGAGATGCGTGACGATCTGATGCCCGAACAGATCGAAGTCGATCCACCGATCGCTGCTGCGCCCCTCGGGGCAGCCCATTACCTGGCCGTAGAAATGCCGCGCGGCCGGCAGGTCGTGGACAGGAAAGGCGAGATGGAACGGGCGAAGCGTCATTGTCGCATAATACACTTCCGATCTCAATTCGTCACCCCGGATCGCCCGGCACGTCCGAGACAGGCTTGTTCCGCGGTCCACCGTTCCGCATAGGCTGCGATCGGAGCCAGCGAGGCTTGGTGAATGCCGGAAGCGGCATGGCGGGTGGGAACGGTCATTGTGGACAAGCTGATTCAGGCCGTAACGCGCTACCCTCTTCTCCTGTCGCTCGTTCTTGGCGCACTCGCCGCAACCGGCTTCGCGCCGCTCATCTGGTGGCCGGTTACTCTTGCTTGTTTTGCCCTGTGGATGCTGCTGATCCACGACGCGCCGACCCTGAAACAGGTGTTGCTGCGCGGCTGGATTTTCGGCGTCGCGCATTTCACCGTCGGCAATAACTGGATTCAGCGCGCTTTCACCTATCAGGACGCAATGCCGCACTGGCTCGGCTATCTCGCGGTAGTCCTGCTCTCGCTCTATCTTGCACTCTATCCGGCGATCGCCACCGGGCTCGCCTGGCGCTTCGCTCGCGCACGCCCGGTCGGCAACAATCGGACTATGGCGGGCAGCGGCTTCGTTCTTGTCTTCGCTGCCGCATGGATCGCGACCGAATGGCTGCGCGGCACGTTGTTTACGGGCTACCCTTGGAATCCGCTGTCGGAGATCTGGCTGCCGATCGTGCCGCTCGCGGCGATCGGCCGATTGGTCGGTACCTATGCGTTGTCGGGGCTGACGATCGTCGTTGCCGGATCCTTGCTCCTGTTGGTGCAGCGCCGCTGGCGCTTCGCCGCCGGCACGGCGGTCTCCGCGCTCGTGCTCGCGCTGGCCTCGCTCGGCCCTGTCCCAGTCTCTACCCGCACGCTCGACACTGCACCCCGCATCCGGGTGATCCAGCCGAATCTCGACCAGGAAGAGCGGCCGCGCGATGATTATGCCGAGCAGAATCTGCTGGCGATCGAAGCGCTCAGCGGCACGCCCGGCCCGGCACCGCGGCTGATCGTGTGGCCCGAGGGCGCGCTGCGCTTCTTCATCGAGGATGGTTATCCGGCAATCTCCTACTGGCGCGGCGATCCTTTGGTCACACGCCGGCGCATCGCCTCCCGGCTCGGACCCAACGATATTGTCCTGGCGGGCGGCAATGCGCTGAAGTTCGATGCACAGGGCAATGTCACCGCCGGCACCAATTCGGTCTTCGCGATCGATTCGCGCGCGCGCATCCTCGGCCGGTACGACAAGGCGCACCTTGTGCCCTGGGGCGAATATCTGCCGATGCGTCCAATCATGTCGGCGATCGGCCTGTCTCGGCTGGTGCCCGGCGATTTCGATTTCGACCCCGGCCAGGCTGCGGGCGGCTTCACTCTCCCCGCCTTCGGCAATGTCGGTTTCCAGATCTGCTACGAAATGATCTTTTCCGGCGAAACGGTCGACCGCCGCCACCGTCCCGCTTTCATCTTCAACCCCTCCAACGACAGCTGGTATGGCAGCTGGGGCCCGGTCCAGCACCTCGCCCAGGCGCGCATGCGAGCAATCGAAGAAGGGCTGCCGATCATCCGCGCGACGCCGACCGGTATTTCCGCGATCATCGACGCCAACGGCACGCTGCTGGCGACCGTGCCGCCGAACGTCGCCGGCGCAATCGAGCTGCCGATCCCGCCACCGCATGAACCGACCCTGTTCGCACGCGTCGGCAATCTCATGGCCTTTGTCACAGCGGCAGTGATGCTGCTGTTCGCCGTTGCCATCAGGCGATGGCCCCGCTAGTGGCCCTCATATAAGGAAAGCTTTATATGCGGTTCCGTCAGCGGAGCCGCGCAGCCCGAGGGTAGATTGATGCGCGCTTCGTTTCTCTTCACGTCCGAATCGGTTTCGGAAGGTCATCCCGACAAGGTCGCCGACCAGATTTCGGATTCGGTGGTCGACCTGTTCCTGTCCAAGGATCCCTATGCCCGCGTCGCGTGCGAGACGCTGACCACCACAAACCTGGTCGTGCTGGCCGGCGAAATCCGCTGCAAGGGCGTGTTCGAGAATGGCGAATGGGCACCCGGCGCGCTCGACGAGATCGAGGCCACGGTCCGCGCGACGGTGAAGCGCATCGGTTACGAGCAGGACCAGTTCCACTGGAACACGTTCGAATTCATCAACCGCCTCCACGGCCAGTCCGCACATATCGCGATGGGCGTCGATGAGAGCGGCAACAAGGACGAAGGCGCCGGCGACCAGGGCATCATGTTCGGTTACGCGACCGACGAGACGCCCGACCTGCTCCCCGCCACGCTTTATTATTCGCACCGCATCCTCGAGCAGTTGGCGCATGACCGGCACAACAAGGTCGTGCCGTTCCTCGAGCCCGACGCAAAGAGCCAGGTGACGCTCGCGTACGAGAATGAAGTGCCGGTCCGCGCAACTGCCCTGGTCGTCTCGACTCAGCATGCGCCAGGCTATTTCTTCCACGACAATGAAGGCGATCCGGCCAAGTACAAGGAACTGCGCGACTATGTCGTCGGCGTGTTCAACGATGTGTTGCCCGACGGCTTCATCACCGACGAGACCGCGATCTACGTCAACCCGACCGGCCGGTTCGAAATCGGCGGGCCCGACGGCGACGCCGGCGTCACCGGCCGCAAGATCATCGTCGACACGTACGGCGGCGCGGCACCGCATGGCGGCGGCGCCTTCTCCGGCAAGGATCCGACCAAGGTCGATCGTTCGGCTGCCTATGTCGCGCGCTATCTGGCGAAGAATGTGGTTGCCGCAGGCCTTGCGCGCCGCTGCACGATCCAGCTGAGCTATGCGATCGGCATTGCCGAGCCATTGTCGGTCTATGTCGACACGCACGGCACCGGCAAGGTTTCGGAAGCGAAGCTCGAAGAGGTGCTGCCACAGCTCGTCCGCCTGACCCCCAAGGGGATCCGCGAACACCTGAAGCTCAATGCGCCGATCTATCAGAAGACCGCCGCGTACGGCCATTTCGGGCGCACGCCCGAAGGCGAGTATTTCACTTGGGAGAAGACCGACCTGGTCGATCAGCTCAAGGCAGCAGTCGCGTAATCAAGAGATAGGCGGGACCGGTCCGCGCTCTGCGCGGGCCGGTCTCCTATAATTTGAGCTGACCGTCGTCCCGGGCGGGCGGCGCCTCGGGCACTCTTCCCGCACTGCTATTGTCGAAGGTATGGGAGAAGAATTGCGACCGCTTCTTCTTGCGCGGCGCACGGCTGCGCATAGTGAAATATAGTATCGCGACGATCGCGGCCAGAATGACGATGATGAGTGCGAATTTCATACGCTGCTCGATCCGATTAACCAATTGGTGGGAGCGGCGATCCGCACAGGCGGGGTCATTCCCTCTTTACGCGAAGCCAACGACGAATATTTTCAGCTACTTTACCGCAGCACATCATAAGAATGGCGCGAGCGGGAAAGCCATACCATGCTCTTTGCGTGATAACCATGATCGTATGATGACAATTTCGTTAGGTTTCGGAATATCCGCATGAATGACCCCGCTTCAATCCGCCGTCTTTATGGCCGCCGCCAGGGTCACAAGCTGCGCCTCGGGCAAGCCGCGCTGGTCGAAGACACGCTTGCCGCACTGAGCGTGCCGGAAACCGGGCCGATCGATGCGACCACCTTGTTCGGCAAGGATCGTCCTCTCGCCTTCGAGATCGGCTTCGGCGCCGGCGAGCATCTTGCCGCACAGGCCGAGGCGAACCCGGTGATGGGATTTATCGGCTGCGAGCCTTTCCTCAACGGCGTGGTCGGCGCGCTCGGCCATATCCGCGACCGCGCACTGGACAATGTCCGGCTGCATATGGGAGACGCGCTGGAGGTGCTCGAACGGCTCCCCGATGAAAGCCTCGACCGCCTGTTCCTCCTTCATCCCGATCCGTGGCGCAAGGCGCGGCACGCCAAGCGACGCATGGTCAATCACGGCCCGCTCGACCTGATCGCCGCCAAGCTCAAGCCCGGCGCCGAGTTCCGCCTGGGCACCGACGACCCGACCTATTGCCGCTGGGCGATGATGGTGATGAGCACGCGCCGCGACTTCGACTGGCAGGCGGAGCATCCGCGCGATTTCCTCGAACGGCCCGCCGACTGGCCTGAGACCCGCTATGAGCGCAAGGCACGCCGGCAAGGGCACGAGGTCTGGTATTTCCGCTACCGCCGCCTTTAGCATCGAACATCCCATCAGACGCGCGCATGCAGACACCTGCACAGCGGCCCGGCCGATCCCCTTTTTCCGACAATCAGAAAGAGCGAGCCGGTGAACGCTGGCAGCTGAGTCCCTATCCGCGCCGGCGCCATGCTTGAATCGCCGCCGGTGACAGGCCCGAAACAGGAGCGACAGGAGATATGTTACACCAGAAATGTAACATATCTCTTTGCCGACGCCTCTGCGTGATTCAGAATAATTCTATATATATCATATAGTTACTCTGAAATTATGGCCCATATTCTTGAGGCCTGGACCCTCCGGCATTCTTGCCATCGCGCGACGGCGGATCCGCGCTGGATGACATGCTCGGTGATCCTCCGACGATAACCGTCGGCAAGACGCATCCAGCCAGCGCAAAGATATCGGATATCAGTCACGTCAACATCATGTGGATGCCGCCAACCTTCAGATATCCCATCACATGGTAAACTGACCAATATGGTCCCATCTGTTGGCTCCATCTTCTTTACAATAAAAAGCGTCGTGGATATTTTTGAGTCAAATCCGAGTCTAAATGAGTTTCCTGACAGAAACGTTAGGCAATGATTATAGATTAGATACTTTTACTTACCCTTAGAGGCGCGCCTCTCGGGAATTTTTCACTCGAGCTCTTCATGGTATTAACTTTAGGAGTGGGTATGAACTATCTGGAGCGAGCTGCAGCATGGGGACAGGATGTCGAAGCGCTCAAGCGTGGAGAGATCGTCACAAGCGAAGTCATGATGAACTCGATCGCCGAATACCGCGCGTTCTTCGAGCCATGGCAAACCGATGCACATCGCAAGGCCTATACCGAAAACCGCACTGATCAGACGGGGCTCGACCCCGACATGCAATCGCTGCTGGACCATGTCTTCGGAGAGCAGGAACTGACGCCGGAGCTCGACGAACTGGCGCAGAACATGTTTCCCCTGCCGATCCTCGTCACCTCGGGACAAAATATAACGGTCAATGGTGATCAATCCTATGGGCCGAATGGATCAACCCTGGGGCTCAACGCCGGCACCCTTACCTTCGCCAGCGGCTCGGTGATCATAAATTCTACCGTGAGCACCATTGTCGCCGACAATCTGGTCGTCGCCCCCAGTTACACGTCGGATCATCCCTTTATGATCGCAATCACCGGCAATGCCGGGAATGCCGGACTGCCGGGTGAGGCCGGATCGAACTATACCACCTCGGCAGCGACCGGCCAGGCCGGCCATTACAAGATAAAGGGCACCTGCACGTCCGGCGGCACGGGCGGGACAGGGTCAACGGGAGGAACCGGCTCGACCGGCAGCGTCGGAAACATCGGAAACGACGGCACGACCAATTCCTATTCGACCATCACCATATCAGCCTATGATCCGTCCAATATCGTTTCTTTCGTGATCCAGAGCTCCTCCGGTGCCGGCGGCACCGGTGGCACCGGTGGCGCTGGTGGCAACGGCCAAAACGGCGGAACCGGCGGAGCCGGGTGCAGTTCAGGCTGCGAGGGCAGCGACGGCGGTACGGGCGGCACGGGTGGCACGGGTGGTACGGGTGGCGTCGGCGGTACGGGCGGCAATGGTGCCCCGGGCACGCCGTTTACCGTCAACTGGCCGTCGAGCGCCTCAACCATGCTGGTAAAACAACCAGTCAACGCAGCGCCGGGGGCTGGCGGCGCGGGCGGCGCGGGTGGACAGGGCGGCAGCGGCGGTGGCGGCGGAGCCGGCGGCAAGCATAACCATAGTGGCGGGCAAGGCGTGAGCGGCGGTCCCGGCACCGCCGGCGCGCAGGGCAACAGCGGAACCCAGACCGGCACAGCGGGGACCATCACGGTCGTTTACAGCAACTGAGTCGCCGCAGTGGGGCTGTTCGAGTCAAGACAGGTTCAGTCGAAACCGGGTCAGGCTGGCCCTATTCTATCGGGGCCCGTTCAATCGGGGCCAGATGCTGACGCCATATGCACATTGGCCGGGCTGGAGGCGTTGAATACGCATCCGGCCCGGTTACTTGAAGCCCCGGCCGAGCAGGGCGACCTGCCCTATGGCATCGCCTTGATGCGCGTCGCGACCCCGTTGCACGCACGCACCCTGCTTGCCCCGGCCGATCCGGAAGAAAGACAACGCCGCAGCGCCGTCTTCTATCAGCCCAAAGCCTATCGAATTCGGGAGCGCCTGCCGCTCGGCCAGCATGACCGCATGGAAGAATTTCTCATGGCCGATGGCCATCTCCATGAGCGGGACAAGGCCGGCCATGAGCGCCATTTCCCAATTCACCTCAAATCGATCCGGCTGCGCGAGCTTCGACTTGCCGCGGGAGAGATAGCCGATCTTTCCGCCACCAGGGCGGACTGGCCTTGGCTGCATTTTCGCGAGGAGCTTTATCTGCGCGTGTGCATCGACCGGCTGGTGGTGGCGCCGGGCGCGACTCTGCGCTGGTCGGGCAATATCGCCAGCGTGCTGATCGGCAACCTGACTGCTGCGACGACGGGCCTGACGCCGGACGCGCCGTTTACGATCCAGGTCCGGGGGACGCCGCATTACTGCTTCAGCGGTGTACGCCCCGGGGCGACCGCGGCGGGGATGCCCGGGGCGCCGGGCCGGGGCGGGCGCGACGGCGTCATCTCCAACATGCGGCAGACACCGTTCGGGCCACAGCCCATGCCCCCGGAACCCGGCGCTTCAGAGCCCAGTGGCGATGGCGGAACAGCTATGCCGGGCCAGCCTGGCGGCGGCGGAACTCAGGGACACAGCGGTGGCATGGCCATGCTCGCCGGTATCGAGATCCTCGCGGTGGAGGGTCTCAACCCTAATGACTTCCACCTCGATGTGCAGGCCAGCCCTGGAGAGCCCGGGGGAGCCGGCGGTGATGGCGGTCCGGGCGGGGCCGGAGGGCGCGGCGCGCCGGGCTGGGCGCACCCGCGTCGCACGAAGACGGCCGGACAGGGCGGCAATGGCGGCGCCGGCGGTGACGGCGGCGCTGGCGGCAAGGGTGGCGCGGGAGGGCTTGCCTCGCATATCTTCCTCACGCTGCCGCAAGGCGCACATGATACGCTTGAGCTCAATGTCCGCCCCGCGCCGGGCGGCCTTCCGGGCAAGCCGGGTCACGGCGGCGGCGGCGGACGCGGCGGACCGGGCGGCATTGGCGTCGACCATCCCTTTGTCGGCAAGGACCCCGATGGTGCGGCCGGCCATGACGGTGCACCGGGAGAGGCCGGACAAGCAGGATCCGCGGGGCGACTGGGCAATACGCCGCCGGTCTGGGTCCATGCGGCATAAGCGCCCATCCCGCGCGGCGCGCATCAACCTCGTCGCGGTCCCCGGATTCTGCTGCACCCCCGCCCCGCTGCTTTGCACGAACACCTCCAAGGGAGAAATATGATGTCCGATTTTTCCAGCAATTTCTTCACCGCGCGCCAGAATTTCACGCTGAAGAACCCGAGCAACAACGCTCCCTTCGGCACCGGGCTCGTCACCTATCAGGTGCAGCGCTTCTGGGATGTCGCAAATCTTGGCGGCGAACTCGCCTATCTGGTCACGATGATGCAGCGCCTGATCATTCCCAACCAGACCGCCTATCAGCCCGGGCAGCCCAGTACGTCGTCGAACGCCTATAATAATTACCCCGCCATCTTGCAGAACGCCGTCACCCTCACGGTGAATAACAATCCCGACATCATTCTGCGCAATATTTTCCCGCGCACGCTCAACGCCCAGGTCTCGACGTCGCAATCACAAAGCGGCCAAGACGGGACGTCGAGCAGCGTTCAGAACACCAGCGGCTCGAACCAGAGCACGGTCAATTCCTACGGGGTGTCGCTTTCTGCAGGACTCAGCGGCACGACGCCGCTCTTTTCCCGCACCAGCCAGCATGGACAATCCTTCACCAACGGCACGATGCAGTCCCAAACCAGCGGAAACAGCAGTTCATCGAGCCAGAATCTGGGAGCGTCCCAGTCGATGAGCATCAAGGACTGGAGTTCCTTCGGGTTGATCGACAGCACCGGGGTCAATCCAAGCTGGCTCTTCGGCCAGACCTATCCCTGGGATGTGCTGCAATATAATCAGCTCGGCAGCTCCGGCACCGCCATCAACCTGCCCAATTTCGTGGTCGCGCAAATGTATGACTCAGGTGCAAACCTGGTCCTCCCGCCAAGCCAGCTCTCCCAGTTCGGGCTCGACTTCACGATGACCGCGAACTGGCTGCTGGTCTATCCCGGCCCGATCACCGCGGAGGAAACGATCCAGTTCACCCACGCCACGACCTTCTACACCGCGAGCCATAGCGCCTCCAGCGGCACGCCCCCAATCACGGCCACGCTGCAGGCCGCGAGCAACGCCTATACGTCTAGCTATACCTCACCGTCGCTCTCGCTCAGCCTTTACGGACTGTCGCCGCTAACCGCCCCGACTGTCGCTCAAAGCACCGCGATCGGCTTCTCCGCGGCCAACTGGACGATCCCGCCGACGTCCGCGCTCGGCACCTGCAAGATCGTCTCGCCCGGCGATACGCTGCAGGTCGAGGCCACCGGCTTCGATGCCGGCATGACCTCCGACTTTTCCGCAGCGACGACCAGTGTGACGCTGACCTTCAAGGTTCCGGACCATAATGTGCCTTATACGCTGGCGCTGATGCACTGGATCGGCGCGGGGAGCGACCCGGTGGAAGTGGCATGGAGCGTCAACAATGGCGCAGGCTCCGGCACGATCTATGTGGACAGCCAGGAGGGAGCGGGCGCGCAGGGCAATGCCAGTGTCGTCGCGCTGCGCAACACCGATTTCTCCTCGATGAGCTTCCATGATTATCTCATCATCGGGACCAACACGATCACGCTGACCATGACGGCCGATGGTTCGAACGGGGCATCCTACAGCCTGAATGCGATCGCGATCGGCGTGGACGGGTGAAACGGACAGCGTCGAATCCCCTGACGGGCCAGCCTCCAGCCAAGAGGCGCTGGCACGAAGACAACCGCGGGGATGCCTATGACAAGTTCAAACAGCTGGGCAGAAAATTTGCGAAGAACCCCGGCCTGACGGTCTCGCTGCCGGAGCTTCCCCGCCCTGCGGAGATGAAGGTTGATTTTCTGGACCGGGCCCTGGATGCGACCGGTAAGGTGCTCGCGACCAACAAGTTTGGCGCCCCGTACCGTGCCGCCTGGGACGCGCAGGATGAGCTGTTCTCGACTGCAAGCACCCGCAACTTCATCGAAGGGTTGCTGGATGGCTTGCCCCGCAATCAGATCGACGACGCGGTCTGGGCGCGCTGGTCGAAAATGGTCGATACGATTTCGACTCTGCGCGTGCCGACCAAATTCTCCGGCTTTTCAACGGATGCCGCGCCCATGCAGCACCCGACCGCGGCGGGCGTGGGATATTTCTCGGCGGCCAAGACGGCGAGCAAACACTCGAATTACGACAATACGCGAGTCAAATATATCGCGTACAAGCTTGAGCTCGCCGAGACGGCGGGGGAAAGCCTCGAAGAACAGCTCTTCGTGGCGATGCGCGCTTCGCTCGAATTCTCACTGAACTATTTCACCGCGCCCGTGACCGCCAGCAACGTGAAACTCCATTCGACGAAAGCGGCAGTGGATTCCGCCGACCCGTCCTTGCAGGAGCAACTCGAGTCGCGCGAACGCATCAAGGATATCTACGTCAAACTCGGCGGCACGCTGCGAGAACTTCCGCCCGCGACAACGGAAACCCCGGAACAAAGCTGGGGCCGCGCCTGGCAGCAGGGTCTGCCGATCACGGCGGATGATCCTTTCCCGATTGCGCCGCCCAGCCCCAGACGAACGCGGCGCAGCGCGAATCCGGTTCAATCCAGCGTGCCCACGGCACTCCCGCCCGCCACGACGACCGTCTTGCCGCAGGCGCCTTTCGCTACGCCGGTCAGCATGGTCGCCACCGTACCAGTCACGTCGACCAGCCCCCTCGCCGACCCGCTGGCCCCGTCGTTCACCACAACGACTCTCGCCAACGCAAACCCGTTTTCCACCAGTACGACGCTGTCGAACCCGGCCGCCGCCAACATCTTCGTGCCCGCCTTCCTTCCGCCGCTCGCCGCCCTGAACGACGTTGTCCAGGGAGTCACACAAGCAGCCTATCAATTCTTGACGGGCCCCGCGGCCTGGCTGCCCGGGTCCGAAGGTGTCCCGCTTGAGGAACTCTTTTCGTATGACCTGGAGGACATTGACTGGGACGCGGATATCGGCCGGGAAGACAGCGATGTCGCCGACAATCCGGCGGCCCTGAATGTCGCGGATACCACGGGCCGCACGAACAATACTCAGCAATCCGACCTCGACCAGCAGGATCTCAGCGACGATTCCGACCTGGATATGCTGTCATCCTGGCAACAGGATTATCTCAACGAAGATCAGGAAAATTACCTCGATGAGGGGGGAGGAAACAGAGGAAGAGATCGACCTGAGCACCTATCCATTCCCGTCGGTTCCGACCACTTCCCCCTGGGATTCCGACTCGCTCGTGAATTCGCTTCCATCTCCGCCGACCACCACCCCCGGTCTCTCCGAGAATGTGTCGGTCGATGGCGTGTCTTCGGGCGGGGCGGATTTGGCCGATTTGGCGTTCGCGCTGTAATCGGCGAACACCTCCCCGCCCCCGATCCGGGCCGCTTTACGTCGGGGATGGCGAATTACCGTGACCCCGGCAGGATAGGCGGCTGCCGCCTTAAGCCTCTGCCGCGATCTCGCGTATCGCCCGTTCGAACGCTTCGGCCGGCTGCCCCCGGAAATCAGATAGCGCTCGTTGATCACCACCGCTGGCACAGCGGAAATGCCGCGCCCCTGCCACAACCGCTCGGCATCACGCACCTCCTGCGCATAGCGGCCCGAGACAAGCACCTCCCGCGCCGCGACCGGATCAAGCCCGGCCTGTCCGGCGACATCGACCAGCACATCAGGATCGCCGGGATTGCGGCCATGCGTGAAATACGCCTCGAACAACCCCTTCTTCAGCGCCGCCTGACGCCCTTCCAGTTCGGCCCAGTGCAGCAGGCGGTGCGCATCGAACGTATTGTAGATCCGGCTCTGGTCGGTGCCTGCCATGGTGAAACCCAAAGCGGCGGCACGCGCGCGGATCGCCTCGCGATTGGCGGCCGACTGTTCCGGGGTCGAGCCGTATTTCTCCGCGACATGCTCGACGATATTCTGCCCCTCGGGCGGCATCGCCGGATTGAGCTCGAACGGCTGAAAGCTGATGTCTGCCGTCACCACGTCCGATGCATTGGCCAACGCCTGTTCCAGCCCACGCAGGCCGATGATGCACCAGGGGCAGGAGACGTCCGAAACGAAATCGATCTTCATTGGCTTGGTCATGTCGGGCACCGCAAAAGGAGAAGCTGTGGCCGATATAGGAAGCGTTCGCGCGATGTCAGCCCGCGCGCTGTTCAGGCCAGATAGCGGATGATCATCCCCCCGCGAACCGGCAGAGCAATGCCGCGATGAGGAAAGCGGCGCCGAACGAGAACAGCCAGTTGACCTCCGCATTCAGCACCAGCGACTGCTCCGCATCGAGCAATCCCGCATCGCGTCGCTTCATTTGGCGCTGAGTCAGCAGCATCGCCAATAGGCAGAACAATGCCAGCGGTACATAGCCGAACAACAAACCCGCCAGGCTTCCATATGATGCCGTTCCAGCACTGAACCGGTGGAGGAGGTGCACGATCGCTCGTTGATTGCCATAGGGCGCAAAGGTGATCAGCAGGATGGCCATGCCGACCAGATGGATCAGCACATGACGTACCCGCATCCACCCCGGCCATGGCACGGCCGGCGATGGTTCGGTCCGTTCCGATCCGAAGCGCGGTGCGCTTTCCATGACCCCCAGCCGTCCCGCCCCGCGCTTGTGATCGATATGCCAGAACCAGCGATATTGCCCCGCGTGCATCAACGGCAGCCCGGCGATCGCGATGATCGCCACCAGCAACAGGTTAAGCGCAGCCTCAGCGGAAACCGGCCGCGCCGGATCGCGATTGAGCAGGATGACCAGGCCGATCCAGATCGGCAGGATGATGGCCGTACTCAGCCAGCTTGCCATCAGGATCAGGAGAACCCGCTGCCACCCTGATCGGCGCCGCATCCAAGGGCCGAGCCGTTCCAGAAATGATCGGTCGCGGCTCATCAGGCTCTGATCACAGAACCATATCGCCATGACAAGGTTAGAGAACTCTGCCCCGCTGTTCCGAAAAACTGCAATGATGTCCTCAATCCGGATTCTGCCAAAACGTCACCGGAAACAGCCCGACGCGCATGTCCGGCCTTCTCAAAGCCAGCATCAACCCGCATGGTGCGGCCATCCTGGTCTGCGTTGGAAACAAGCCGATGAATATTGCCCTGTGGTTGCCGATCGGTATCGTGGCGCTCGCGCTCATCGGCGTGGTGTTGATCTACAACCGGCTGGTCCGTGCCCGCGCGCTGGTGCGCGAAGGATGGAGCGGGATCAGCGTTCAACTACGACGCCGGGCCGATCTTGTGCCCAATCTGGTCAACACGGTTGCCGGCTATGCCGATCACGAGCGCGGCCTGCTCGACGAAGTCACTGCCCGGCGCAGCGAAGCAACTCAAGCGGCCAATCCCGGCGATGCCGCCCGCGCGGACAGCGCGCTTGGCGGCGTGCTCGGCCGGCTGATGGTCGTGGCGGAGGCCTATCCCGCGCTCAAGGCGGATGCGAATTTCCGCCAGTTGCAGGATGAACTTTCGGAGATCGAGAGCGAGTTGCAAGGCGCCCGGCGCTATTACAATGCCACCGTCCGCGACCTGAACACGCGGATCGCTTCCTTTCCGGACCTGCTGGTGGCGCGCCCGCTCGGCTTTCGCGAGGAAGCGTTCTTCGAGGATAATGACCCCGCGATCGCAACCGCGCCTACGGTTCATTTCGACCGGAAAAGCTGATCGTCATGCTAGGATTGCCAAGGCTGATCGCCGCACTGGCGCTGCTCGTCGCTGTCCCCGCCGGGGCACAGGAACGCATCACCAGCTTCGTCAGCGATGTCCGGGTCGGGGCCGACGGGACGCTCGACGTGGTCGAGACGATCCACATCGTCGCCCAGGGCGACCAGATCAAGCGTGGCATCCAGCGCGACTTCCCCACCAGCTATCGCAACGGGATCGGGCGAAACATCGTGGTCGGCTTCGACGTCGTTTCGGTGGCGCGCGACGGGCATCCCGAGCCCTATAAGCTGATGGGGATGGAAAATGGTGAACGCGTGCGGATCGGCGATGCCGATACGCTGCTGCCGCCGGGCGAGCATGTCTATCGCATCCAGTATCGCACCACGCGCCAGATCGGCTTCTACCGCGATTTCGACGAGCTTTACTGGAATGCCACCGGCACCGGCTGGACCTTCCCGATCGAGCAGGTTGAGGCGCGGATCACGCTGCCCGTCGCCGTGCCGTTCGGCAAACGTGCCGTCTATACCGGCGCAGAGGGTGCGACCGCGCAGGACGCGGCGGTTACGGATGAACAGCCGGGGTGGATCATCTTCCGCACGACACAGCCGCTCGGTCAGTATGAAGGCCTCACCGTCGCTGTCGCATGGCGCAAGGGGGTGGTGGCGGAACCGAGCGCCGCGACCCGGCTCGGCTGGGCATTGCGCGAAAATGGCGCGATGCTGCTGGCGATTGCCGGACTGCTTGGGATACTCACCTATCTCGCGCGCACCTTGTGGCGGGTGAAGCGCAATCCGGATCCTCGCCCGGTCGTTCCGCTCTTTTCCCCGCCGGACGATCTTTCGGCCGCGGCACTGCGCCTGATCTGGCGGATGGACTTCGACAACCGCGCCTTTTCCGCCGCGATCGTCGATGTCGCCGTGCGCGGCTGGCTGCGCATCGTCGAGGCGCCGGGTAGCTGGGCCAAGCCGTCCCGGACGCTGGAAGAGACCGCGGGAGCCACGCCCCTGCCGGCCGCCGAGCAGAAGATGGTCGGACAATTGTTCAAGGGCCGCCGGACGACGATCGAACTGACCCAGGATAATTACGAAGCACTGTCGGACGCCCGTGCTGCGCTGGGTGACGGCCTGGATCGCAGTCTGGGCGAGGATCGCTATTTTTCCGATGCGGCAAAGAAGAGCTTCCTGGGCTGGAAATTGTTCGGTGGCCTGTTCCTGCTCGTGGCGCTGTTCGTGGCGCTGGTCGACACGACGAACCCGCTGCTGACCCTTTTCGGCATTGTCGGCGGGCTCGTCGCCGGGCTGGTCGCGCTGCGCTTGCTCAGCCAGGCGCGCAAGACGACCCGCGCTCGTAAAGGCGGTTGGCGGATCCTCTCATGGATCGCGTCGATCCTGATCTGGATGACGATACCGATGCTCGCCTTCGTGCTGCTCGGCATCGCAGTGACGAGTTACAACCCCCTGGCCATGGCCGTGCCGCTGATCGCGATTCCGTTCATCGCCCTCACGCAGTCCCGGCTGCGCGCGCCGACCGCCGAAGGATGGCCGATGCGCGACCGGATACTGGGCTTTCGCCATTATCTGTCGGTGACCGAGGAGGATCGGCTGGAAACACTCAATCCGCCGGAAAAGACCGCTGCCCTGTTCGAACGCTATTTGCCCTATGCGATCGCGCTGGAGGTGGAGAATCGCTGGGCGGAGCGCTTTACCGGGGTGCTCGCCGCCGCAGCGGCAGACGGCACGACGACGCAATCGGTCGGCTGGTACAGCGGCAGCAGCGATCCCTGGCGCAGTACCTCCGCATTCGTCTCCACAGTCGGCGCATCGCTTTCGTCGACGATCGCGTCGGCGGCGACATCGCCGGCGTCGTCCAGCAGCAGCAGCTCGAGCGACAGCTCGTCAAGTGGATCGTCCGGTGGCGGATCCTCGGGCGGCGGCGGCGGCGGCGGTGGCGGTTCGGGCTGGTGATGCGGATCTAGAGAGTCATCGGCTCGGGTGGAATCATCTTCCCCCGTTCGTCCCCGGACTTGATCCGGGGTTGTCGAAGCACCGCTCTTCCCTCTTGCGTCAGAAAGAGAAGAACGGCCCCCTTCGACCTGCCAAGGCAGGCGTTCAGTGCGGGGTGACGGCCGCGAGCGCCCGGCGGGCCTCGGCCTTGTCGGGCTCGATCGCGAGCGAACGACGGAAGAAGTCGGCCGCCCGGGCCAGGTCGCGCGTCACGCCCGAGCCGGCCTGATAGGCGCGGCCCAGGTTGAGGCAGCCATCCGCGTCTCCCAGGTCACAGGCCTTGGCGAACAATGTCCCCGCCTGCGCCACATCCTTCGCAACACCACTGCCATTCTGGGTCAGTGATCCGAGATTGCCGCACGCGGAAGCGTCGTCCCGGTCGCACGCCCCGACATAGAGCGACGCCGCACGCACCGGATCCTTCTTCACGCCGAGACCCTGATCGTAGACCACACCGAGATTATAGCATCCGCCGGCATCATCGCCGTCGCAGGCCTTTTCGAACAGGCGTCGCGCGCGCTTCAAATTGATCTTCGCCCCGACCCCGAGCGTATAGGCCGCGCCAAGGCTGGAACAGGCGGCGGCATTCGTTTTGTCGCACGCCATTTTGAAGTAGCCGACCCCGCGTTGGGCATCCTTCACCACCCCCTCGCCCTTCACATAAGCGAGACCGACATTACCGCAGTCGGCGGGGCCGCCTTTCTCACAGGCTTGCGCGAACAGGGCGGCCGCGCGCTCGGCATTGCGCGTGACACCGTCGCCATTGTGATAGGCGATGCCGAGCAAGGTGCAGCTATTGGCCTCATCCATCGCGCAGGCTTTGTCGAACAGCGCCGCGGCACGGACTTGATCCTTCGCGACGCCATCCCCTTCGGCAAACCGGGTCCCGAGCCGCCGGCAAACCACTGCATCTTTGGCTTCACACGCCTCCTCGAGTTGCTTGAGCTCCGCGACATCTTCGTCGGAGGGCGGCTTAGTCTCTTCACTCGCGGGCGCGCCGGGCGTCGCGACCTGGACCGGTTCAGGCGTCTCCGCAGACGGCGGAACGGAGTCCGCAGCAAGGGCCGCCCGGCCCGTCAGCGCTTCATGCAGGCTATGCGCCTCTTCCGGCTTGTTGCCGCGCGCGATCAGCGCCTCGGCGAAGGCCACTTCATCCATGGCGAGCGGGAACAGGTCGTTCGCTACCCGGTGCCCCTCGTCGCCGCACGCGAAGCGCAGTTCCGCATCGCCCAGCGTGTCCGGCGGGACCGCTCGCATCGGTTCCGGGCGGGTCGAGGATTGCCCGATCTCTCGCCCCTGCTCATCGTACCGTACCATGGACAGCAGCCCGAGCTTGCGCTTGCCGCAATCGGCACGCATCCGGGATTTGGTCATGACCTCCGGCTCGCCGGGGCGGATCACATGCATCGTCCAATAGGTGACGATGTCCTTTTGGCGCTCGATCGACTGCGCGTCGACGAACAGGACCCGGCCGGGCCCGCTGTTCACATACCACCATTCGGACGCCATGGCGGGAAACGGCGCAAGCAGCGCGAGACAGGCCGCAACGCGGGCACACCAGTGATGCGACATTCATTCTCCCTTGGCCCGGTTGGGGACGGCTCGCCGAGCCGCCGTGCGCGTGGTCGATGCCATGCCGCAACGATATCCAAACACCAATCCTGCGCAGAAGGTCCGCATACGCGTCGATTCAACGCGAGCGCCGCTTGAGGCAGCTTCGTGCTGGACGGTTCTCCATCTCGGAGGCCGGCGCGCTCTTTCACATCATGAAATAGGTGATTGTTGGTGCTGACTGTTCCAGCAGGATCAGCCAGCTTCGTCGCTGTTCCCTGGCTGATAAGCTGGCTGATAAGCTGGCTGTTACCTGGCTGTTAGCTGGCTGTTAGCTGGCTGTTAGCTGGCTGTTATTCGATAACAGCCAGGACGGTCACAAGACACTGAAAACACATCAAAATCCTCTCCCGGCAATCCAACTTAACAGCCAAGAAAAATTATATTCCGCAATAACAGCGGGAACAGCCAGCTCGTGACGCCGAAACGGGCGGCTAAGCAGCGACCCTGGCCGCGAAATCTCCGGCGCTTCCCTTCAGGTTGCTCAACCGGCCATCGAGCACATCGAAGCCGCGCCCCACACCGTCGATCTCGGCAGCCACGGTTTCGGTATCCTCGCGGATCGCCGCGATGGTGTTGGACATGGAATCCGCCGCCAGTGCGGTTTCATCGACGGCTGCCGTGATCGCCGTCACGGTCTGCGCCTGTGCCTCCATCGCGACGCGGATGCGGTGGGCGCTTTCCTGCACCTCGGCTACGGTCGCCTTGATCCCGGCATTGGTGTCGACGGTCGAACGGGTTGCCGACTGGATCGCGGCGATCTTGGCGGCGATATCGTCGGTGGCGCGCGCCGTCTGGCTCGCCAGCGATTTCACTTCCTGCGCAACGACCGCGAAACCGCGACCGGCATCGCCGGCCCGCGCCGCCTCGATCGTGGCGTTCAGGGCGAGCAGATTGGTCTGCCCGGCAATGTCACGGATCAGCGCCAGGATCGATTCGATCGACTTGGCATGGTCGGACAGGGTCTCGGACATGCCGACCGCCTGCCCCGCCTGGATCGACGCGCGCATCGCGATGCCGGTCGCCGCTTCGACTTCGCTGCGGGCGTCCTCGATCGCGCGGATCAGGCCCGCGGCCGTGTGTGCCGCTTCGCGCATGGCGACCGCCGATTGCTCGGCAGCGGCGGCGACTTCGGATGTCTTGATCAGCATGCCGCGCGCCGATGTCGAGCTCCGCGCCGCCTGCGTGCGCAGATCGCCGCTTTCCTGCGTCGCGGACTCGACCGTCGCCGCGATCCCGTCGCGAAAACTATCGGCCAGCATGTCGCGCTGCCGCCGTGCATCGAACATCGTGTAGGCGCCGTAGAGCGTGGCGTAGATATCGCATTCGAGCGAGCGCAGCCGCGAAAAGACTTCGTTCATGCGCTGCCGCTCTTCCTTCGAGCAATCATGGCGGCTCGACAATATGTCGAGCGCCTTGGACGCTCCTGCACAGGTCATCGACAATATGGCAGTGAGCGAGACGCCCGCAGCAAAGGCAGCAGCAACGGTGCGCTCGGCCGAACGCACCCATTCGAGCTGGCCGGGGTGACGATAACGATTGCGCAGATAATCGATGCCGAGCTGGATGGCGCGTTCATGGTCATGCGATACGAAACGCTGCTGATCGCCGAAGAAACGATGCCATTGTTCCCAATGCGTTTCGGACACCACGCGCGCATCGGGCTCGAGGATTTCCCAGATCGCCGTCCCGACTTCAAGATCGCCGGGCGTGAAGCCGAACAGCGACAATTTTTCGGCGATATCCAGCGCTTCGCTGATGCTGCCGGGTTCGGGAAGATGCTTGGTCATGGCGCTTCCATTGCAAGACGCCCGCTTCAACCGCGAGCGGACATCCGACCCTTAGGAAAACGCGGTTAAGAACAGGTTAGACGGGCCGCGCACGCGAACCTCCGGAATGGGCAAATAAGTGCTTTAGCTTTCTAACACACACGATAAGATGCAGCGCAAAGGGAGATCAAGCGTGCTCGAACTCAACGCCGTCACTCATATCTATCCGAACGGAACCCGCGCACTCGACGATGTGACGCTCAGCATTCCCAAGGGAATGTACGGGCTGCTCGGTCCGAACGGCGCGGGCAAGTCGACCTTGATGCGCTCGGTCGCGACATTACAGACACCGACCTCCGGCACGATCCGCTTCGGCGACATCGACATCATCGCTAACCCTGAAAAGCTGCGCGAGCGGCTCGGCTATCTGCCGCAGGATTTCGGCGTCTATCCGCGCGTCTCCGCATACGACATGCTCGATCACATGGCGGTGCTGAAGGGCATCGCTTCGGCGCGCGAGCGCAAGGAAACGGTCGAGACATTGCTCAACCAGGTCAATCTCTGGGCGGTGCGCAAAAAGGCGATCGCGGGCTTTTCCGGCGGCATGCGGCAGCGCTTCGGCATCGCCCAGGCGCTGATCGGCAATCCCGAGCTGATCATCGTCGACGAGCCGACCGCTGGCCTCGACCCGGAGGAGCGCAACCGCTTCCTCAACCTGCTGGCCGAGATCGGCGAGAATGTCGTGGTGATCCTGTCGACCCATATCGTCGACGATGTCGCCGACCTCTGCCCACGCATGGCAGTCCTGGCGGCAGGCAAGATCCAGCTGGAAGGCGCCCCGCTCGACCTGATCGCGCAGGCGCGCGGCAATGTCTGGGCGAAGACGATCGATCGCGCGGAACTGGACGAGTATCGCGGCCGGCACGAGATCATCTCGACGCGCCTCTTCGGCGGCCGGACGATCATCCACATCCTGTCCGACAGCGATCCGGAGGATGGGTTCACGCCGACCGAAGGCGGCCTGGAGGATGTCTATTTCTCGACGCTGGCCCGCACCCGCCGCGTCGCCCCATCGCTCGCCGCTTAAGGGGAACGCGAGCATGTTCGGCAAGATCGCGCGGTTCGAGCTCCGCTATCAGCTCCGCAACCCGGTTTTCTGGGTCGTCGCCATCCTGTTCTTCCTGCTCACCTTCGGGTCGATGACGGTCGACCAGATCCAGATCGGCGGCGGCGGCAACATCCACAAGAACGCGCCGGTCGCGATCGTCATGACCCACCTGATTCTGTCGCTGTTCTTCATGTTCGTGACGACCGCTTTCGTCGCCAACGTGATCGTGCGCGATGATGAAAGCGGTTTCGGGCCGATGGTCCGATCGACCCGGGTGAAGAAGTTCGATTATCTGATGGCGCGCTTCCTCGGTGCGTTCGTCGCAGCGGCGGTCGCTTTCCTCGCGGTACCGCTGGCGATCTGGCTCGGGTCGCTGATGCCGTGGGTCGATTCCGAGACGCTCGGGCCGAACCGCTGGAGCGATTTTCTCTACGCGTATCTGCTCTTCGCCCTGCCCAACCTGTTCATGACGTCAGCAATCTTCTTCGCCGTCGCGACCATGACCCGGTCGATGATGTACAGCTATCTCGGCGTCGTCGTTTTCCTCGTACTCTATGTCGTGCTCCTCACCGTCATGGGGTCGAAGCCCGAACTGCGCGACCTGTCAGGCTATATCGAGCCGTTCGGCATCCCCGCATTCCGCAACGCCACGCGCTACTGGACGGCGAGCGAAGCAAACGGATCGATCCCCGCAATCACCGGTATAATGATGGCCAACCGCCTGATCTGGTTTGCCGTCGGGCTCGCGGCATTAGCGCTCGCTTATACTCGGTTCAGCTTCACCGAACGTGGGGCGTCGAAGCGAAAACTGCGCAAACAGGCACGCAACGACGCGAAGCTTGCCGCAACCGAACCACGGATCGTTTCGGCATTGCCGCCGGTGCGCCCCGCGGCCGCGACCTGGGCACGCCTGTCGGCACGATGCCGGTTCGAGATGCGGCAGGTGTTCCGCAGCCCGGCCTATTTTGTGCTGGTGGTGATCGGGCTGTTCAACGCGGTAGCAGGCCTGCTTCTTTCCAACCAGATCTATGGCACCCCCGCCCGCCCGCTCACCTTTGCCATCATCGACACGTTGCTGGGCACGTTCGGGATTATCCCGCTGATTATCGCAATCTATTATTCCGGCGAGCTCGTGTGGCGCGATCGAGAGCGCAAGATGCATGAGATCATCGACGCGACCTCGCTGCCCAACTGGGCCTATATGTTGCCCAAGGCTCTGGCGGTCACCGGAGTGCTGCTTTCGACGGTGGTCATTTCAGTCATCGCGGCGATATTGGTCCAGCTGTTCCGTGGCCAGCATGACCTCGCCTTGGGTCACTACCTTGCCTGGTATGTCGCGCCACAAGCGGTGGACCTTGCGATCATGGCGATCCTCGCGGTGTTCGTTCAGGCACTCAGCCCGAACAAATATACCGGCTGGGCCGTCATGGTCGTCTATCTCGTCGGAACCCTGACCCTGAACAATATCGGCTTCGGTCACCCGCTATACAATTACGGCAGTGTCGGATCGCAGCAATTCTCCGACATGAACGGGGCGCAGATCGGCGGCGCGCTCGGCTGGTGGCTCCGGCTTTACTGGGCCGCATTCGCGGTGATGCTGGCGGTGTTTGCGCACCTGCTCTGGCGGCGCGGCACCGAGACTCGCCTGAAGCCGCGCCTCGCGCAATTGCCCCGCCGGCTGGTGAGCCCGGCGGGTGCGATCCTCGCCGGCGCGCTGGTCGTCGCGGCGGTGACCGGTGGGTTCCTCTATTACAATATGGATATCCTCAACACCTATCGCACGCAGGAAGACGGCGAAAAGCGGCTGGCCGCGTTCGAGAAGAAATACCTCAAATATGAGACGCTGCGGCAGCCGTCGCTGACCGACATCACGATGAATGTAGCACTCTATCCTGCGGAGCGGCGCGCCGAGACCAATGGTACCTACCGCTTCGTCAACGATACTGGCGCACCGTTGCCGGCGCTCCATGTCCGCCTGGCGGACGAGGATACCCGCATCGTCGCGATCGATATTCCCGGCGCGACGCTGGCGTCTGACGATGCGGACATGAAATATCGCATCTACCGCTTCGCCAACCCGCTCGCGCCCGGCGCCACCGGCACTCTCACCTTCCGAACCGAGCGCCGGCAACTCGGCCTGCGTGCCAATGGCGACGACACATCGCTGATCGCCAACGGCACATTCCTCAACAATTTCAACCTCACGCCGCAGATCGGCATGAACCGTGACGGATTGCTGACCGATCGGGCCAAGCGCCGCAAATATGGCCTCACGCCCGAACTGCGCCCGGCCAAGCTCGAGGATGTCTCGGCGCAGCGGCGCAACTATGTCGGCGACGCCGATTGGGTGCATGCCGACATCACCGTTTCGACCGATGCCGGCCAGGTACCGATCGCGCCAGGCCGCAAGGTCGCGGACACGACCGCGAACGGACGACGCACCGCGCACTTCGTATCGGGCGCGCCGATCCTCGCCTTTTTCTCGATCCAGTCGGCGCATTATGCCGAGAAATCGGAAATGGCCGACGGCGTGAAGCTGTCAGTCTTCTACGATGCCAAGCATAGCTATAATGTCGATCGCATGCTCACTGCGATGAAAACGTCGCTTGGCTATTACCGCGCCCATTTCGGGCCTTATCAGTTCGATTATGCGCGGATCATAGAGTTCCCGGGTTACCAGACCTTTGCCCAGGCGTTTGCCGGCACGATCCCCTATTCGGAACGGATCGGCTTCATTGCCGACACGCGCGACCCCGACAAGATCGACTATGTCACCTATGTCACCGCGCATGAGCTGGGCCATCAATATTGGGCGCACCAGCTGATCAGTGCAGACATGCAGGGCGGCACCATCATGGTCGAGACCATGGCGCAATATTCCGCGCTGATGGTGATGAAGCACATGTATGGCGAGGACAAGATTCGCCGCTTCCTGAAATACGAGCTCGACAGCTATCTGCGCGCGCGCGGGTCGGAGCGGATCGAGGAACTGCCGCTCGATCGGGTCGAGAACCAGCCCTATATCCATTACCGCAAGGGCGCGGTGGTGATGTATCTGCTGCAGGATCGCCTCGGCGAGGACCGGGTCAATCACATGCTCGCCGGTCTGCTCGACAAGTTCCGCTTCAAGAGCCAGCCCTATGCCCGCTCGCTCGACCTGGTGAACGGCTTCCTGTCGCTGGCGCGCACCCCTGCCGAGCGCGAGCTGGTGCTCGACCTGCTCGACCGCATCACCATTTACGACCTGAAGGCGACGACCGCGACGACGCGCAAGCTGCCCGACGGCAATTTTGAAACCGCAATCACGGTCAATGCGGCGAAATTCTACGCCAACGGCACCGGCGTGGAAAAGCCGGCGCCGCTGGTCGACAGCATCGCGATTGGCTTGTTCGACCAGCGTCCGGGGCTTGGCGCCTTTGCGGCGAAGGATGTGATCTCGATGACTCGCCTGCCGGTCAAATCGGGGCAGCAGGTGATCCGGTTGGTGTCGAAGCGCAAACCGGTCTTTGCCGGGGTCGATCCGTACAACACCTATATCGACCGCAACAGCGACGATAATGTGGTGGCGGTAACGGGAGGGTAGGTTTCAGCTCTCGGAGGCGCCGGCCTCGGTCCGGACTGGCGCATTGCCGCTGCGTTCCCACACGCTCTTCAGCGCGCGGCCGAGCATCGCGGGCAGTCCCGGCCGCACCAGCAGCCAGTCGCGGATCGCCGGTCCCTGTTCGGCGCCGATGACTCGCTTGTAGCCGCTATCGCCCGCGCCCCAGTCGACTGTCGTGATGCCGTCCTCGAGCGCGCGGACGAGATTGCGATAATAGAGCAGCTTGCCCGGGGAATGCTTGCCGAAAGCGGGATCATAGCTGTTGGCGATGGCGTATTTCAGCGCCCCGGCATTGACGTCAAACGAGAAGGCGGCGGGTGCGCCGTCGACGGTAAGCAAGGCCGCCCACATCATCCTGGCCAGCGCCGGATCGGCTGCCGCGGCGCGCCAGAAGGCGCCGTGCCCCGTCTCGGTGAACTTCGCATCGCTCCCATCGGTGCGCGCCGCGATCCAGCTCTTCTCCTCGACCGAGGCGAGCGCATCGAAGCCGCCGGCCGCCCAGTCTTCGCCGCTCAGGAAACGCCAGTCGAGCGCGCCATGATCGCCAAGATGCTTTTCGTGAAAGCGGTTCTTGCGCAGGGTCGAGTTGCGCGGCCAGGTGCCCTCGGCCTGCGCCGCCGCCATGTCGAGCAGATAGCTGTCGGCCACGAACCGGTCGAGCACTACCCAGCCCTTCGCCCGCGCTGCTATGAGCAAGGGTTGAAGCGAAGGGTCGTTGTCATAAACGGGACCGATGCGCAGCGCGTTGACCTCTCCGCCCAGCCGATCAACCAGCGCGCCGAATGCGGCGGCGTCGGCTGCGCTGCTCGCGGGAAAACTGCGAAATGGCCAGTAACAGCCCGGTACTGCCGCAAGCCGCGCCGGGCCGGGACCGAAGCGGACCATCGGCAGCGCGACGACCGGGTTGCCGTCCTGCTCGATCACGATCGTGCGCGCAGCACCACCATAGGCCTGCAGCGCCGCCGCAAACCATTGATAGCGCAGGAAACGATGCGTTGCGGGCGCGGCTTCGGCCACCAGGTCCAGCAGCCCCGACAATCCGTCGAGCGCAACCGCGCGCGTCATGGCGGGCAGGCGGACAAAGTCGTCGAGGAGCATCGGCTTGTTCATGCGCGACGCTATAAGGGGCGATGCGTTACCAACCTGTTCAAGCTTGACCGCATGAGCGCGCGCACGTCACAGTCGCGCGATGTTCTCCACACCCGCCGTCACCACCATCGCCCAGACGATCCAGCTCTCGCTGAGCCCCGTCTTCATGCTTGCCGGGATCGGTGCGCTGCTCAACGTCCTGGCCGGACGCTTGTCGCGCGTGGTCGATCGCGCCCGGGCGATCGAACAGCTTCACCCGCGCTCGACCGGCCCGGAACATGATCGCCACGTGTGGGAATTGCGCCTGCTCGACCGGCGCATGACGGTGATCAACCGGGCGCTGGTACTCGCGGTATCGAGCGCCGTGATGACCTGCCTGGTCGTCGCCGGCCTGTTCGTCGCCGAACTGGCCAAGCTTCACATCGGCACGGTGGTCGCCATCTCGTTCATCCTCGCCATGGCGCTGCTGATCGCCGCGCTGATCTCGTTCCTGATCGAGGTGCGCATGTCGCTGACCGCGATCCATATCCGGCCGGAATTGCTCGAACGGAGCTAGAATATCGTCAGCCGCGCTGGACCAGCACGGCGGCAGCCACGATCAACAACAAAAAGAGCCCTGCCGCCGCCGCCGCGATGCACAAAATGGCCAGCCATGTCCGCGCGCTGCCGAGGCTTGGTCTATGCCCGTTGGCGGTCTTCGTGCCGAGATACGCCAAAGCCCCGAAGGCAATCGGCGTAGCTCCGCCAACCGCCATCGCCATCGCCCCGTCCGGGGCCGTGGTACGCCAGATCAGCGCGAACAGGCAGGTGCCGACAATCATTCCTGCAATCAACGCACCCAGAATCAGGAGAATACGCATCAGTATCTTTCAAGAACCGGTTGAATCGCCGCCAGCGACATGAAGGTGGGAGTGAGCGGCGGAAGATAACACTCAGTGACAGACTCCAGTTATCGCACCCCGCCCAGTCCCGCCCCGACATCAGCGACCGGCAGATATTTTGGCGCGACACGCGCCTTGCTCGCCTGCTCATAGGCATAACCGGCATTCAACACCGTCTGATCGCCATAGGCGGTGGCGATGAACGACATGCCGACCGGCAAGCCCTTGACCAGCCCCATCGGCACGGTGAGGTGCGGATAGCCCGATATGGCGGGCAACTGGCTTGCGCTCGGTCCGTCGAAACTGTCGCCTGACACACTATCGCTGAGCCAGGGCAGGCCATAGGTCGGCGCGACGATGACCGTCGCGCTGGCGGTCTTGAGGATTGCGTCGATCCCCTCCGCCCCCGCCAGCCGCAGCGACTTGGCGCGCGCGCCGAGATATTCCGCATCCGTCAGGCCGCGTGTCTTGGCCGCGATGAGGAAGGTCTCCTGCGCGAAGAACGGCATTTCGGCCGATTTGTTCGCATCGTTGAATGCAATGACCTGATCGAGGTTGCGCGTCTTCACGCTTGCGGGAGTCGAAGCGAGATAGGCATCGAGATCGGCCTTGAATTCAGTGTGGAGCACATCTCCCTCGGCTTGGCCCAAACCGTCGAGCTTGGGCTGTTTCGCCTCGACCAGCACCGCCCCGGCCTTTTCCAGGACGCGCAGTTCGGCTTCATATTTTGCCCTGAGCGCCTCGGGCATGTCGGGCTGCAACACGGCGACGCGCACGCCGCGCAAACCATCGGCCGACAGCGACGCGGCATAGTCGCGTACGTACTTCCCCGCAGCCCGCGTCGCCGCATCCGCCGGATCGGCGGCAACCATCGCGGAGAACAGAATCGCGACGTCGCGCACGCTGCGCGCCATCGGCCCGGGCGTATCCTGGCTATGGCTGATGGGCACGACATGGGTGCGGCTGACCAGCCCGACCGTCGGCTTCAGCCCGGCAAGCCCGTTCATCGACGCCGGGCAAACCACCGACCCGTCGGTCTCCGTACCCAGCGCCGCCGCGGCAAAGCTTGCCGCGACAGCCGCGCCGGAGCCGCTCGACGACCCGCATGAGCTACGGTCGAGCGCATAAGGATTGCGCACCAGCCCGCCGACCGCGCTCCAGCCGCTCATCGAATGGGACGAACGGATATTGGCCCATTCGCTGAGGTTGGTCTTGCCGAGGATCACCGCGCCGGCCTTGCGCAACCCGGCCACCACCGGCGCGTCGCGGTGCGTGATATTGTCCTTCAGTGCGAGGCTACCCGCGGTGGTCGCAATCGGGTCGAGCGTTTCGATATTGTCCTTGATCAGGATCGGAATCCCGTCGAGCGGACCGAGCGGCTTGCCCGCCTTGCGCCGCGCATCGCTTGCCTTGGCCTGGGCGAGCGCATCGGGGTTGATCGCAATCACTGCGCGGAGCGTCGGCCCGGTACGATCCATCGCCGCGACCCGCGCAAGATAGGCCTTGGTGATCGCCTCGCTCGATGCGCTGCCCTTGGCCATCGCAGCCTGGAGTTCGGAGATCGAGCGCTCTTCGACCGTCGGAGCGACCTGAGCGGAGAGTGGCCCCGATACCGTGATCGCCAGTAACAATGTCAGTCGAAAACGCCGCATCACTTTGCCCCCATCATGCGAGCCGGTCAGGCTTCGATTCATGCGGCGACTGTGCGGCACGGAGCGCAGGGCAACAAGCCCAGGCATGACGGTTCAAGGCACCGGCCGCGCAACAGGGTCATCACTTGCACGGTAGCTGATCCGGGCGCCTCGCGCCTGGCCTTCTTGCCGGAAGATGCGCGCCTTTTCCGCATGAGACACGAGCAACATGCCAGGCCGCGCCCATGTCATCCGCAGCCAGATACCCTCTCCATCGGCCTTTGCCGCGCCGTGGCCGGAATCCGCAGTGAAGACCACATCTGCCTGCGCCGTGTCTTCGCCTAGCGCGCCGATGGCGATGCTGGTCGCATAATCGGTCGTCGCACCGCAATCGCGGATATAGTGATAGGCAACGCGAGTGCCGGAAGGGTCGAGCAATTTTTCGACTAGAGTGTTGCTGCAGAGATCGCTCGCTCCACAGCCGGTGAGACAGAATGCGACGATCGTGAGCAGCGGCAGCCTCATATGAGCGACCATGACCACCCCTGATCGCAAAGCCCAGACATGAAAAGAGGCTGCCGATGCCCCGTCAAGGGCACCGGCAACCTCCTGACATGGTCAGCGGCCGGAAGCTCCAGCTTGGGAGACCATGCGAACCGCTAAGCTCCGATAGACGGCGACGTTGATTGGGGGAAAATACCCCCCGCCGTCATCCCAAAGAGCTAGCGGCGCGTCCCCCGAACGAACTGAACCGACCCCATTGCTGAACCATGAGACATCGGATCACCTCCTTTCGCTTGTTGAAACGGCGCACCCTGCTTGGGCACGAACCCTATGTGAATCATCCAAATCGCATATACAAGTCTTGTAATTCACTGCGATTTCGACGATTCTCTTCCGTCGCCGAAATCAGGGTCACCTGCCGCGCTGACCCGATCGCGATGCACCCGCTTTTCACCATCAATGTCGCTTGAAGTACTGCACCTCGCGCTCGTGCTTTTCCGCCGCTGCGCGCGTGTCGAAGGTGCCGAGATTGCGGCGCTTGCCGGTCTTCTCGTCGACTTTCCTGGAATAGAGCCGGTATTCGCCGGACCTGAGCTTGCGGATCATGGCCTCGCCTCCTCATCCGCATAACGCACGGGGTGAGAAGCTTATCCGTCTAGCGACGGCAATCCTCGGTCACGCGCAGAATCTCGGCCCAGGCCGGCACGACCAATGTCGGAAATCCGGGCTGCTGCACCACGAACCGCCCACGGCTGAATCCGATCGCTTCGAGCAGGCTGTCGCGCGCGTTGATCGAGACGGCGAGAGCACCGCCGACTGGCGTCGTGTTGAGCGTGCGCATCGCGGTCGAGGTGCGGATCGTCATCGGCACGGCGCCGGGGGCAACGCCGGTCCGTGAAAGATAGATTGCGCCCGCGTCGCGGTCACACCGCAGCGTGAGCAACGGCTCCATACCGGGCCGGCCGAACAAGGCGACCGAGCCGCGACCATCCTGACGATAGACCCAGTCACCCGGCGTAAACGGCCAGTCGCGCCAGTCGCTGCTCAAGGGAGCTGGCACAGGTGCGGGAGTCGGCGTCTGGATCGGCACGGGCCGGGGTACAGGGCGCGGCGGCGGTTTGGACGGGGCCACGCACCCTCCCAACACGACGAGCAGGGCGAGGAAGGGAAACGAACGCATGACAGCGTCTATGGGCGAAGCCTGCAGCAGGCTCAACCGCCCTATGACTATTTCCTTGGCGAACGTGCCGGGATGAGCGACGTATCCGATCAGGAGAGATCATCTATGGCGCTTGATGCGAAACGGCTGAAATCGATTATCGGCGGGTCCGCGGGTAATCTCGTCGAATGGTATGACTGGTACGCCTATTCCTCGCTGTCGCTGGTGTTCGCCGCGACCTTCTTTCCCAAGGGCGACCTGACCGCGCAGTTGCTCGGCACCGCGGCGGTGTTTGCGGTCGGTTTCCTGATGCGGCCGATCGGCGCCTATGTCATGGGCCGCTATGCCGACACGCATGGCCGCAAGGCTGGGCTGGCGTTGTCGGTCGGGCTGATGTGCGCGGGCTCGCTGATGATCGCCTTCGTGCCCGGCTATGATACGATCGGGGTCGCTGCACCCGCGATCCTGCTCATCGCACGCATGATCCAGGGTCTGTCGGTGGGCGGCGAATATGGCGCCAGCGCGACCTATCTGTCGGAGATGGCGACGCGCGACCGGCGCGGTTTCTGGTCGAGCTTCCAATATGTCACGCTGATCGGCGGGCAGCTGACTGCGTTGGCAGTGGCGGCGATCCTCCAGGCAACACTCAGCAAGACGCAGATGGCCGATTGGGGCTGGCGCATCGCCTTCATCATCGGCGCGGTACTTGCCCTGGTGGTCTATGTCCTGCGCCGTCGCCTCGCCGAGACCGAGGCATTCGGGAAACTCGATGCGAACCGGCCCAAGTCCGGCCTGATGGCGCTGTGGAAAGCGCACCCGCGCGAATTTATTCTGGTGGCGGTGATCAGCGCCGGCGGCAGCTGCGCCTTCTACGCCTACACCACATACATGAAGACGTTTCTGACCAATACGAGCGGCTTCGCGGTGCAAACCGGCACCTTCATCATGACTGCGGCGCTGGTGGTTTACATGCTCGCACAGCCACTGTTCGGGCTGCTCGCCGACCGTCTCGGGCGCAAGCCGATGCTGCTGCTGTTCGGCTTTGGCGGCATGATCGTCTCGGTACCGGTATTCAGCATCCTGGCAGCGACGCGCGATCCGGTGATTGCCTTTGCGATCATCCTGGTGCCGCTGATGCTGTTGTCGGCCTACACCTCGATCAGCGCGCTGGTGAAGGCGGAGCTGTTCCCGGCGCATATCCGCGCGCTGGGCGTCGCGCTGCCCTATGCGATCGGCAATGCGGCGTTCGGCGGGACGGCGGAATATGTCGCCCTGTGGTTCAAGCAGGGCGGCATCGAATCCGGCTTCTACTGGTATGTCACGGCGATCATCGGTGCGGCGACCATCGCCTTTCTGATGTTGCCCGAAACCAAGCGCACCAGCCTGATCGAGGAAGATTAAGGAACCGCACAGCGCTGTAAATGTTACGCAACGACTCCAAGGGGGAATCTCATGTCCAAAGCGTCAGACGAACCGACCCAGTTGCTGATTCAGTCGAACAAGGTCGATGTGATGCCGGTGCGCAGTCGCGACGGCGACAAGATCGGCTATGTCTACGCCTTCATGATCAACAAGCGTAGCGGCCAGGCGGTCTATGCCGTGCTGACGATCGGCGGGTTCCTGGGCATGGGCAAGGCCTATTACCCCCTGCCGTTCAGCCTGCTCTCCTTCGACGCGGTCGCCGACACCTATATCGTGACGATCGACCGCCGCGTACTCGAAGGCGGTCCGAGCTGGGCGGCGAACGCGCCGATATTCGACCAGGCCTATGCCGACCGAGTGGCGAGCTATTACGGTGTCGGCAAGGAAGATCTGTCGCTGGGGACGGCGACCGCCTGAGCGACGCTGAGCACGAGAGAGGCTCGCTCGTCTCTCAGGATCGACGCCCGGTGCCGCCCATCCGCATCTTCTGGCTTTTGCCGTAGCGCGTTTTGCGCGTGCCCGGCTTGCCCTCGTTCGAGCGGCCCATCATCGGCGCTTTCTGCTGATCGACCGGCAGGCCGAGCTCTTCCTGTTCCAGCTGGCGGATCTCGTCGCGCAGGCGGCCGGCGGTTTCGAATTCCAGATCGGCGGCGGCGGCGCGCATCTGCTTTTCGAGATCCTCGATATAGGCGCGCAAATTGTGCCCCACCATGTGCGGGCGATCCTCGTCGATCTCGATCGTGACCTGGTCGCGGCTCGACACGTCCTTGATGATGTCGCCGATATTACGGCGGATCGTCTGCGGCGTGATGCCGTGCTCCGCATTATAGGCAAGCTGCTTTTCGCGGCGCCGCCCGGTCTCGTTCATCGCCCGCTCCATCGAGCCGGTGATGCGATCGGCGTAGAGGATCACGCGCCCGTCGACATTGCGCGCGGCGCGGCCGATCGTCTGGATCAGCGACGTCTCGGAGCGCAGAAACCCTTCCTTGTCGGCATCGAGGATCGCGACCAGCCCGCATTCGGGGATATCGAGCCCCTCGCGCAGCAAGTTGATCCCGACCAGCACATCATAGACACCAAGCCTGAGATCACGGATCAGCTCGATTCTTTCGAGCGTCTCGACGTCCGAATGCATGTAGCGGACCTTGAGGCCCGCCTCGTGCATGAATTCGGTCAGATCCTCCGCCATGCGCTTGGTCAGCGTTGTCACCAGCGTACGATAGCCGGCCTCGGCGGTCTTCTTCGCCTCGACGATCAGGTCCTGAACCTGTTCTTCCACCGGCTTGATCTCGATCGGCGGGTCGATCAGCCCGGTTGGACGGATGACCTGTTCGGCGAACACGCCGCCGGTCTGCTCCATTTCCCACCCGCCCGGAGTCGCCGAGACATAGGTGGTCTGTGGGCGCATCGCTTCCCATTCGTTGAAGCGAAGCGGGCGGTTGTCGATCGCGCTGGGCAAGCGAAAGCCATATTCGGCGAGCGTCAGCTTGCGGCGGTGATCGCCGCGCGACATGCCGTTGATCTGACCGATCGTGACATGGCTTTCATCGACGAATAACAAGGCATTATCGGGTAGATATTCAAACAATGTCGGAGGAGGCTCGCCGGGCATACGACCGGTGAGGAAACGCGAATAATTCTCGATCCCTGCGCAGCTGCCGGTCGCAGCGATCATCTCGAGGTCGAAATTGGTTCGCTGCTCGAGCCGCTGCGCCTCGAGCAATTTCCCTTCCGGCACCAGTTCCTTGAGCCGCTCGGCGAGTTCGAACTTGATCGCCTCCATCGCCTGTTTCAGCGTCGGCCCCGGCGTCACATAGTGCGAGTTCGCATAGATGCGGACATAGTCGAGGCTCGCGACCTTCTTGCCGGTCAACGGATCGAATTCGACGATCTCCTCGATATCATCACCGAAGAAGGACACGCGCCACGCCGTGTCCTCATAATGCGACGGGAAGATTTCGAGATTGTCGCCCTTCACGCGGAAATTGCCGCGCTGGAACGCCGCGTCATTGCGCTTGTATTGCAGCGCGACGAGCTTGCGCACGATCTCGCGCTGATCGACCGACTGGCCCTTTTTCAGGTCGAAGATCATCGCCGAATAGGTCTCGACCGAGCCGATGCCGTACAGGCACGATACCGAGGCGACGATGATCACATCGTCGCGTTCAAGCAGCGAGCGAGTCGCGGCATGGCGCATCCGGTCTATCGATTCGTTGGTCGAGCTTTCCTTTTCGATGTACGTGTCCGACCGCGGCACATAGGCTTCGGGCTGATAATAGTCGTAATAGCTGACGAAATATTCGACCGCATTGTCCGGAAAGAAAGACTTGAACTCGCCATAGAGCTGAGCGGCGAGGATCTTGTTCGGCGCCAGGATCAGTGCCGGACGCTGCACCGCCTCGATCACCTTGGCCATGGTGAAGGTCTTGCCCGAACCGGTAACGCCGAGCAGCACCTGGTCGCGCTCACCCGCCTGGGTCTGTTCGACCAGTTCGGCAATGGCAGTCGGCTGGTCGCCCGAAGGCGTGTAATCGCTGACCAGCTTGAATGGCTTGCCGCCTTCCACCTTGGGCGGGCGAGCCGGGCGGTGCGGGATGAAGTTCTGCCCGGTTTCGGGTTCGTCGAGACTGGTGCGAATCTGAATGGCCATGGCTTGAATATGGGGTCGCAAACGGCGATCGGCAACGCACGCATCGACCAGGAGCGGCGCGTTCCACACTGCCTCATAATCACCAGATTATTCCTCAAAAGCTATTGCGACTTACTCTCATTATCGATAGTCGCACTCCCAATCGTCACGAAGGAGTCGCCATGTACCGTTTCGTCGACCGCCCGTTGACGCAGCTCGACGACGAGATGGCCTTTCTGGTCGCAGCGATGCGGACCTGGGTAGAGGCGTCCTCGGCGGGCCGCTGCTCGTGCGCCGCGTTGCGCGGATCGTTCGCCAAACGGAACATGCTGGAGGCATTACCGGATTTCGGCATGGCAATGGCCGCACTCAACATCGACGGCCTGGGCCGGCTGGTCTTCGCGCCACCCGGCTATGTGCTGGTCAATGACGACGAAGCGCGCCTGCTCGCTTTGTTCTCCGCCACGCGCGCACCCGATCCCGGCCCGTTGCGACGCCAGGCCGCCAGCCTGGTCGCGGACGAGGCGGTGCTCTGCCTGATGCTCGCGGTCGAGCGGGTCGGTGCCGCTCTTCCCCTCCCGACCGCCGCCCATCGCAGGAACGATAATCGATCATGAACATGTACGTTCGCACGCCCCAGCTCATTCCCGACCATCCCGCCTTCGCGACCAGCGATGTGCGCTGGGTGCGGCACTGGAACGAGCATCTGTTCAGCTTCGCGATCAGCCGCCCCGCCAGTTTCCGCTTCCGCTCCGGCGAGTTCGTGATGATCGGCCTGCCGGGCGAGGCACGCCCACTGATGCGCGCTTATTCGATCGCCAGCCCGGCCTATGCCGATGAGCTGGAATTCCTGTCGATCAAGGTGCCGGACGGCCCGCTTACCGGCCGGCTTCAGACGATCCATGCCGGTGATCAGGTCTATCTCGGCCGCAAGCCGACCGGTACCCTGGTGTGCGACGCACTGCTCCCCGGGAGCCGGCTGTTCCTGTTCTCCACCGGTACTGGGCTGGCGCCGTTTCTGAGCCTGGCGCGTGATCCGGACATTTATGACCGCTTCGCACAGATCATCCTGGTCCACTGCGTACGGCGAGTCAGCGACCTGGCCTATCGCGACGAACTGACCGCGCAGCTGGCAGGCGATCCGCTGGTCGGCGACCAGGCGTTGCTCCAGTTCCACTACATTCCCACCTGCACGCGCGAGCCATTCCACACCAGCGGGCGGATCGGTGCCCTGATCGAAGATGCAAGGTTGTTCGGACCGCCGATCGGCGGCACCCGCGCACTCGACCCGGCAACCGACCGGGTGATGCTGTGCGGCAGCACCGGCATGATCCGCGATCTTGGCGCGATGCTCGAATCGATCGGCTTCGACGAAGGGTCGAACGCCAATCCCGGTCGCTTCGTGATCGAGCGCGCCTTTGTCGATTGATGCGTCCCGATTGCGATAGCGGCACGATCGGCCGATAAGCCCGGCAGGATATTTTGCCGGAGTGACGCGATGACCCGCCTTCTCGCATGCCTGCCGCTTGCACTTTTGATCGGCGCGGCCCCCGGATCCCATATGCAGCCTGGCAAATGGGAGACCAGGATCGAGATCATCGACGTCAAAATGCCCGGCGGACCGCCCGGCGTGGCGGCGGCAATGAAGGGTAAGCCTAAGATCGTGACAGCCTGCGTCACGCCGGAACAGGCGGCGCAGGGCCCGCGCGCGGTAACCAAGGCTGATCCGGGTTGTAAATTCACGCGCTATTCGATGACCAATGGGCGGATTTCGAGCCAGCTGGTCTGCAGCCGCCCACGCGGCACGGTGACCATGACATCCGAGGGAAGCTACACCCCGACCTCCTACACCGCGGTCGGCCGGGGCGTGATGAGCGGCAAGGCACCGATGACCATAACGACACGGACCAGCGGCCGCCGGATCGGGCCATGCTAATCCTCCGGACATGATTTCGACATCGCGATAGGGGAAGAAACAATGATCGGTTACGCAACGCTCGGCACCAACGACCTCGACCGGGCGCTGGTCTTCTACGACGGACTGGCCACCGCAATGGGCGGCAAAAGGCTGCTGACCATGCCCGATGTGCGCGGCTTCACCCTTTATGGTGCTGGCCGAGACAAACCGATGCTGGCCGTGACCCGGCCCTATGACGGCGGCACCGCGTCGGCCGGCAACGGTACGATGGTCGCGCTCATGGCCGACAGCCGCGCGCAGGTCGATGCGATCTATCACAAGGCGATCGAGCTGGGCGGCAGCGACGAGGGCGCGCCGGGCTTGCGCGGCGGCGTCGGCGATCAGGCATTTTACGGCGCTTATTTCCGCGACCCGGACGGCAACAAGTTCTGCGCCTATCGCACCGGCGAGGAATAAGTGACGCGCCCGTACATTACCCTGCGTCTCCCGAACTTTGCTCGGCAGATATCCCATATAAGCTTCTCCGGCGAAGGCCGGGGCCCAGTCGAGGAGCGTCTGCGGCGACGCGCAGCGCTCGTTAACTCCTACCTTCCGACTGGGCCCCGGCCTTCGCCGGGGAAGCAATTGAGGAGCTACTAGCGGAGTCCATCGCCGATTTAACGGGGTGGCGGGTTACGGACGATGGGACGGTACTAGCCAGGGGCCCGACCGGATACAGCCAGTTTCAGGGCAGCCTCCCCACGACATTGCCCGGCGGCGCGTAGCGGCACACGAGATAATCATCGCGATCGTTACTCGCCATCGCGCAGCCGAACGCCGTCGTTCCGCCCCAGATGATCTGGGTATAATGGGCGACATCCTGCCACTTGCCGGTAGTGGAGAAATCCGGAGTCGGTGCACGTCGGTAATAGCGTTCCTCGTCGACCCAATGCCCGACCATTTCCTCATAACGATAGGCGCCCCGCGTACCGGTCCACAGATTTTCGCCCTGCGCGGTCGCTCCGCGCGGCTCGCGCGAATGTTCGAACCGGCCAGATCGCGCGAGTTCCTGTGCATAGCGCTGCGCATCAGCGGCGAGCGTCGCATTCCATGCCAGCGGCGCCACACCAGCCCGCGCGCGTGCGTCGTTATGTCCCTGGATCATTGCCTTGCGCAGCGACGCATCACCGCGCGGCGCGTTTCCGGCAAAGACGCGCTCCTCGGTCACGCGCACCGGACCGTTCGAACAGCCGGTCAGCAGCATCAAGGCCAGCGCCAGAACTCGCATCTTCCCTAGCTCCTCTCGTGCGACCATAAGCGCGCGACCATGAACCCCGCAGAAACAGCACCGCTAGCCCTTTATGTCCATTGGCCGTTCTGCGTGTCGAAATGCCCCTATTGCGACTTCAACAGCCATGTACGCGACGGTGTGGACCAGGCGGCATGGCGCGCGGCATTGCTCGCCGACCTGGCACATGAGGCCGCGCTGACGCCGGGGCGCAAGCTTAGTTCGATCTTTTTCGGCGGCGGCACGCCCTCGCTGATGCCGCCCGAGACGGTTGCCGCGATCCTGCGCGCGGCGGAGGATAGCTGGGGCTTTACCGAGGGTGTGGAGATCACGCTCGAGGCCAACCCGTCATCGGTCGAGGCGGCGCGCTTCGCCGATATCGCCAGTGTCGGGGTGAACCGGGTGTCGCTCGGACTCCAGGCGCTCGACAATGACGCGCTCGCCTTTCTTGGTCGCGCGCATGACGTGGACGAAGGGCTGGCCGCGCTGGCGACGGCGCAAGCCGCGTTCGAGCGCGTCAGTTTCGACCTGATCTATGCCCGGCCCGATCAGCGGCTCGACCATTGGGAAGCCGAGCTGAAGCGTGCTTTGTCGTTCGGTACCGAACATCTGTCGCTCTATCAGCTGACGATCGAGCCCGGCACGCGTTTCGCCACCGAGGCAGCGGCGGGGCGGATCGTCGTTCCCGATGGAGACACGGCCGCCGACTTGTTCGAGGCGACCCGGGCGATGACCGCAACGGCGGGCTTACCCGCCTATGAGATTTCCAACCATGCCCGCGCCGGGGCGGAGAGTCGTCATAATCTCGTCTATTGGCGCTACCAGGATTATTCCGGGATTGGCCCGGGCGCACATGGCCGGCGCGGTGGACTTGCGACGGTCCGGCGCAAGAAGCCGGAGAACTGGATGGCGGCGATCGACCGCAATCAGCACGGTATCGAGGCTGAGGATGCGCTGGGCCCCCGCACACGAGCGACCGAAGCGCTGCTGATGGGGTTACGGTTGCGCGAGGGCGTCGATCTCGCGCGGATCGCGGCGCTAGGGGAATGCAGCGTGGCAGCGCTGATCGATGAGAAGGCGCTGGGCCTGCTTGTCCACCAGGGGCTGGCCGTGCAGAGCCAGGACCGGCTGCAGATCAGCGAGGCGGGGATGTTGTTGCTCGACGCAATCCTGCCGGTGATTGTCCAATCAGAAGCCTAAGAATAACCGCTTCCCCGGCGAAGGCCGGGGAAGCAATGTTTATCCCCTATTTCCCTGCGAACCCGGTCGGCGCGGCGGACACCACCACGGTCGTCCCGCCACGGATCTCCTGCACCTCCAGCGCACGCTCGGCGATATTGTCGCGGCCGAAGCGGAAGGCGCCGTCGATACCGGCAAAGCCGCCGGCATCGTGCAGCCGCGCCTCGGGGAATCCGTCACCGACCCGCCAGTCGCGTGCGATGCGGACGGTCAGCAGCACCGCATCATAGCCTAGGCTCGACAGGCGGAACGGCGCCGCGCCGAACCGGGCGCGATATTTGGCGGCATATTGGCGATAGAGATTGTCCGGCACGCTGGCGAACCAGGCGCCATTGAGCGACGCCTTGCTCGCGATCGAAGCTTCCGAATTCCACAATTCGGTGCCGAGCACGCGCGCCGTCGCGCCACCGTTCCGGCGCAGCAACGGCACGGCGGCGGCCGCGCTGGATCCGCCATCGGCGATCAGCACCGCCTGATATGGCGAGTTGCGCGCCATGCGCGTCACTGCTGCGGCAAGCGATCCGGACGCGCGGTCATAGGTCTGCAAGGTGACGACCTGACCGCCCGCGCTTTCGACCGCGCGCAGGAACGAGGTCGAGGCGCGTTCGCCGTACAGGCCGTTCGGAACCAGCCCGGCAAAGCTCTCCACTCCCTGGCCGCGTGCATAATCGACCACCCGCGCGATCGACTGAGCGGGCGCATAGCCCATCAGATAGGCGCCATTGCCCGCCGCGCTGGCATCGTTGGAGAAACTTACCACCGGCACGCCAGCACGGCGCGCGATCGGCGCGATGATGCGGACATCCTCGCCGAGCAACGGCCCGAGGATCAGCTTGTTGCCGTCGGCAATAGCGCGTTGCAACGCATTGGCGGCGCCGAGCGCGGTGTCATAAGTGGTGACGCGCACCTTCTCGTTCTTGGTGTCGAGCAGGGCGAGCTGAGTCGCATTGGCGAGGCTCTGGCCGACGCCGGCATTGCTGCCGGTCATCGGCACCAGCAATGCGACGCGGTGGCGCGCGGTGTCGACCGGAATGCCCGGATCGATCAGCGACGAATCAGTCGTGGGACGCGTCGCGGGGGGCGTCTTGGTCGCCGGACCGCGCGGTACGACCGTCTGGCAGCCGCCGAGAATCAACGCGCCGGCGACGATTGCCGCCCGCAGGAACGAAACGCCCCGTTGCGGTACCGATACACCCTCTGCCATGACTACTCCCAATGAACGCGGAACTCGAACCTGGTCTCTATATCGTCGCCACCCCGATCGGCAATCTCGGCGATCTCTCGCCGCGAGCCGCGCATGTGCTGGCCAACGCCGCGATAATCGCGGTCGAGGACAGCCGTGTGACGGCGGTGCTGCTGCGTCATATCGGGGTCAAACGGCCAATGACACCCTATCATGACCATAATGCCGAAGGGGTGCGTCCCGGCCTGATCGCGCGCATGGCGACAGAGGCTGTCGCCCTGGTCTCCGACGCGGGTACGCCGCTGATCTCCGACCCGGGCTACAAGCTGGTCCGCGATGCGCGCGCGGCGGGGCATAATGTCGTGACGGTGCCGGGACCGTGCGCGGCGATCGCGGCACTGACCCTGGCCGGTCTGCCGACCGACCGATTCCTCTATCTCGGCTTCCTCCCGCCCAAGGCGCAGGCGCGCGCAGCCGCGGTCGCCGAAGTGGCGGCGGTGCGCGCGACGCTGGTGCTGTACGAATCGGGACCAAGGCTGGCGGCGACGCTTGCCGCACTCGCCCAAGGACTGGGCGAGCGCGAGGCGGCAGTCACGCGCGAGATCACCAAACGATTCGAAGAAGCGGTGACCGGCACGCTCGGCGAGCTCGCGGCGCGCTACGCCGACGCACCGCCGCGCGGCGAGATCGTCATAGTCGTCGCCCCGCCGGGCGAAGCTGCGCCTGCATCACAGGATGATGCGGAGGCGGCGCTGGTCGAGGCACTGCAGCGCTTGCCGATGGCGAAAGCGGTGAGCGAAGTGGCGAAGAAGCTCGGTGTCGACCGCAAGGCGCTCTACGCTCGGGCGCTGGAGATGAAGGGGTGAGAGACCGCCGCGTCGCCGAAGCTGCGGGCCGTCGCGGTGAACGGCTTGCCGCCTGGTGGCTCCGCCTCAAGGGCTGGCGCATCCTCGATCGCCGCGTGCGCACCCCGGCCGGTGAAGTCGATCTGGTCGCGCGTCGCGGCAATCTGATCGCCTTCGTCGAAGTAAAGATGCGCGCCACAGCCGGCGAGCTCGATTTCGCGATCGACGAACGCCGCCTCGCCCGCGTCGCGGCGGCGGCCGAGGTGCTGATGTCGCGCTATGCCGGGCCGGGCGACGATATCCGCGTCGATGTCATCCTGCTCGCACCGGGCACGCGGCCGCGCCATATCGAGAATGCCTGGATCGGGTGACTTTCCGCAGCGCGCATCCTACATCGCGCAGGCCATAGCTCGGAGAAATTCATGTCGCTCGCCGTCGCAGTCCAGATGGATCCGCTCGACAGTATCAATATCGCCGGGGATTCGACCTTTGCGCTGATGCTCGCCGGGCAAGCGCGCGGGCACCGGCTGTTCCATTATGCTGCCGAGGATCTGAATTATGCCGATGGCCGGGTCTGGGCCAAGGCGCATCCGGTGACGGTGCAGCGCGTTGCTGGCAGCCATTTCGAGTTCGGCGAGCCCGTCTCGCTCGACCTCGGCGAGGATGCGGATGTGGTGCTGATGCGTCAGGATCCGCCGTTCGACCTGGGCTATATTACCGCGACGCACCTGCTTGAGCGGATCGCGCACAAGACCTTGATCGTCAACGATCCGGCCAACGTGCGCAACGCGCCGGAAAAGGTCTTTGTGCTCGATTACGCGCACTTCATGCCGCCGACATTGGTCACCCGTTCGCTCGACGAAGCGCGCGCCTTCCTTGCCAAACATGGCGAGATCGTCGTCAAGCCGCTGCACGGCAATGGCGGCAAGGCGATCTTCAAGGTCGGATCGGATGGCGCCAACCTGTCCGCGCTGATCGAGGTCTTCAATATGACCTGGCGCGAACCGCACATGATCCAAGCCTTCCTCCCCGATGTTGCGCAGGGCGACAAGCGCATCGTGCTCATCGATGGCGAGGTCGCGGGCGCGATCAATCGCTTGCCGGGCGCTGGCGAGATCCGCTCCAACCTCGCAGTCGGCGGATCGGCAGTGAAGACCGAGCTGACCGAGACCGAGCTGGCGATCTGCGCCGAACTCGGACCGGAATTGAAGAAGCGCGGGCTGCTGTTCGTCGGCATCGACGTGATCGGCGGCAAATGGCTGACTGAGATCAACGTCACCTCCCCCCACCGGAATCGTCGCGATCGACCGCTTCAACGGGACCGATACGGCTGCGCTGATCTGGGCAGCGATCGAGACGAAGGTGGCGGCACGCGTATGACCTGCGGACCCTTTATCCGCCGCCGTTCGTCCTGAGTCTGTCGAAAGACAAGGAGTCGCGCATGCCAATGTGCTTCGACAGGCTCAGCACGAACGGTTGAGAAGCGGGATCCATGACCGACATCATCATCAACATGATCGCATGGGGCGGTTATATCGGCATCTTGCTGCTGATGGCGGCGGAGAATGTGTTTCCCCCGATCCCGTCGGAAGTGATCATGGGCCTTGGCGGCATGGCGGTGGCGCGCGGACAGATGGCCATGGTGCCGCTGATCCTGTGGGGCACGGTCGGCACGGTGATCGGCAATTATTTCTGGTACGAGATTGGGCGCCGCCTTGGTTACAAGCGGTTGCGGCCGTTCGTCGATCGCTGGGGCCGCTGGCTGACGCTCGAATGGCATGATGTCGAGAAGCTCCACGCCTTTTTCCAGCGCCATGGCCAATGGGTGATCTTCGTGTTCCGTTTCATGCCGGCGGGCCGCACGATCATCTCGCTGCCTGCGGGCATGACGTGCATGCCGCATTGGCGCTTCATCGTATGGACGGCGGCGGGCAGCGCGATCTGGAACACGATCCTGGCCGGCGCGGGCTATTATCTCGGCGCCAATTTCCATGAGCTCGACCGCTATGTCGGGCCGGTCGCTGTGGCGACGATGGTGGGAATCGTCGGCTTCTATCTGTACCGCGTGATATGCTGGAAGCCGCGCGCCTGATAATCCCTAACCGGCGGGGGCCGATACATCGGCGCTGGAACGGCTACCCAGCATCGCATCGAGTTCACGGCCGATCCGCGCCGCAAATTCTTCGATCGACGCAACCACCGCCTTCAGGCTGACCGAACGCGGTTCAGGGTCGATCGCACACAGGGTGCCGAAGAAGCTGCCGTCGGCGCGGACGATCGGGACCGAGATATAGCTTTGGAAGCCGTACATGATCGGCGTGGGGTGAGTGCGCCATGCCGGCTCGTCGCGGACATGGTCGATATAGACGCGGAGACGACTGTCCCTGATCTCGTCGCAGATCGTGGTGCGAACCTCCAGCTCTTCGCCGGCATCGAGGCCGAACCCGATATCGTCCTGCACCTGGCACGCGATCCAGCGGCCATCGGTGACCCGCGCCACGGCGGCAAAGCCCATGCCGGTGATGCGGCAGACATCGGCAAGAATCGTCCTGACAACGTCCATGCGCTGCACCGCGGCGACATCGGCAGCAAGATCGGGAGAAAGCGGAGAGCCGGTCGTCATCCACTCGCTTGTGGATCAAAGCGACGCCAAGTCAATTGATTGACATCATGCCCGAGGATGCGCGTTGCGATAGACATCGAGCAGATGCGCCGCATCGACGGCGGTGTAAATCTGGGTCGAACTGAGGCTGGCATGGCCGAGCAACTCCTGCAGCGCGCGCAGATCCGCGCCGCGCCCAAGCAGATGCGTAGCGAAGCTGTGGCGCAGGGCATGGGGGGTGGTGCGGTCGGACAGGCCGAGCCGGGTTCGTGCCGCCTGCACCGCGCGGCGGATCAGCGCGGGATCGAGCGCGCCCCCCTTGGCGCCGCGGAACAGCGCCTCGCTCCGCTCGATCGGCCAGGGACATAGCGCGGCATAGGCCTCGATCGCCTCGCGCACTTGCGGCAGCAACGGCACGATGCGCGTCTTGGCGCGCTTGCCGGTGACGCTGAGCGTCGCGCCGAGCGGCAGGATCGCGCCGGTCAACCCAGCCGCCTCGCCGATGCGCAGGCCCGCGCCATAGAGCAGCAGCAACACCGCCCAGTCACGTGCGCCGATCCACGGTTCGGCCGCGTTCTCCGCCACATCCTCGGCCAGCGATACCACCTCATCGGGCGAGATCGGCCGCGGAATGCCCTTTTTCACGCGAGGCCCCTTCAATCGCGGCGTGGCCCCTTCCCCGCCGGAAAAAGTGAGAAACCCGCGCACCGCCGACAATTCGCGCGCGGCCGAGGCATTGCCCAGTCCCTCGGCGCGGCGGAATGCGAGATAGGCGCGCAGATCAGCCGCGCTGGTCTTGGCCAGCCGTTCGGCAGAGATCGCTTCGCCCCAATGCCCGGTCAGGAATGCCACCAACCGATGCGCGGTCGCGACATAGGCGCGCACGGTATGCGCCGAGCGTCGGCGATTCTGTGCGAGGTGATCGCTCCAGGCAAGGATCGCCGCCTGCATCGCCATTTATGCCGGGACGATCATCACCTTGACGCTGTCCCCGGCGATCCCGGCGAGTTGCAGCGCGTAAAGGCCCTTGGCGAGATTGAAGTCGACGATCTTGCGGATCCCGGTGCAAGCCGGCCCATGCCCGTGCGCGGTCGAGGCCAGCGCCCTGCCTTGCGAGACGACATCGACCCAGGCACCGCTGCCCAACGCAACCTTGTAGGTACCGGTCCGCGGAATGGCGAAATAGGCGATCGCCGATTTGCCCGGCCGGGTGGACGGCGTGGCCGTCGCCCATTTCATCACAGACGGGTCGACCGCATGGGCGACGAATGGCGCGCCAATCGTGATTTCCTTTGCGTCCTTCGATGGCGGCTGGTTCCATTTGGCGAATGCCGGCGGCAGATCGCCCTGGCGAACGCATACCGGCTCGGTTTTTTCACCCGGCATCGGGGCTGGGGCAGCGGTGGCCTGGGCGAGCAGGAGAAGAGCGAGCAACGACACGGGCGAGAACTCCGGAATGAACCAACGGGGGAACGTCTCCCTTTGCACTAGCGCAGGCAAAAGCCATATGCACCTGTATGTCGTCCCGCGCCCGCGTCCTCGTACTCAATTCCGCCCTCGGCCCGCTGGATTACCGCGTGCCGCACGGCATGACCGTCGAGCCGGGCTCGATCGTGATCGCCCCGCTCGGCCCGCGCCAACTGCTCGGCGTGGTGTGGGAACCGGAGCGCATGCCATCCGATGCCGAGGTCGGCGACAACCGGCTGCGTAACCTGATCGGCGTGGTCGATGTGCCGCCGCTTGCCGATCCGCTGCGCCGGCTGATCGAATGGACCGCCGGCTATTATCTGGCGCCGCCCGCCTCGGTGGTGCGCATGGCGATGCCTTCGTCTTCTGCGCTGGAGGGTGCACGCACCGTCACCGAATATCGCGCGACCGGGCTGGTGCCCGATCGCATGACACCGCAACGCGAACAGGCGCTGGAGCGGATCGGCGATCGGCAGGGGCTGATCCGCGAACTGGCGATCGCCGCCGATGTATCGGACGCGGTGATCCGCGGGCTGGTCAAGACCGGCGCGGTCGAAGCGGTCGAGGTGGATATCGACAGTCCCTACCCCCTGCCTGATCCCGGGTTCGGCCAGCCCGCTTTGTCGGCCGATCAGCGCGCAGCGTCCGAGGTGCTGGTCGCCAATGTCACCGCGCGTGCCTTTCAGCCGACCTTGCTCGATGGCGTCACTGGCTCCGGCAAGACCGAAGTCTATTTCGAGGCGATCGCCGCTGCGATCCGCGAAGGGCGGCAGACTTTGGTCCTGCTGCCCGAGATCGCGCTGACCGAACCATTCCTGCAGCGCTTCACCGCACGCTTCGGCTGCGAGCCGGTCGCGTGGCATTCCGGCCTGCGCAGTTCACAGCGGAGGCGCGCCTGGCGCGCCATCTCCAGCGGTCAGGCCCTGGTCACCGTCGGGGCGCGATCGGCGCTCTTCCTGCCCTATGCCAATCTCGGCCTGATCGTGGTCGACGAGGCGCATGAGACGAGCTTCAAGCAGGAGGAGGGCGTGCATTATCACGCTCGCGACGTGGCGGTGATGCGCGGGCTGTTCGAGCCATGCCCGGTGATCCTCGCCTCTGCCACGCCGGCGATCGAGACGCGCCAGCAAGTCGCACTCGGCCGCTATGCTGAACTCAAGCTGCCCGGGCGCTGGGGGGCGGCGGAGATGCCGGCGATCGAGGCGATCGACCTGATCGCCGAACCGCCCGAGCGCGGCCGCTGGATCGCGCCGCGCCTGGTCCGTGCGATGCAGGAGACACTCGAACGGCGTGAACAGGTCTTGCTATTCCTCAACCGGCGCGGCTTTGCGCCGCTGACCCTGTGCCGAACCTGCGGGCATCGCTTCCAATGCCCAAATTGCACCGCCTGGATGGTCGAGCACCGGCTCGTGCGCCGGCTCGCCTGCCACCATTGCGGCCATATCGAACAGGTGCCGCGCACCTGCCCCGAATGCCAGAATGAGGATACCCTTGTCCCGGTCGGCCCGGGCGTGGAACGTATCGCCGATGAGGTCGCCGCACTCTTCCCGGATGCCAAGACCGCAGTCGTCACCTCCGATACGATCTGGTCGCCGGCCAAAGCGGCTGAGTTCGTTCACCGCATGGAGGCGCACGATATCGATATCGTGGTGGGCACGCAGCTGGTGACCAAGGGCTATCACTTCCCCAACCTGACCCTTGTCGGGGTGATCGATGCCGATCTCGGCCTCAATGGCGGCGACCTGCGCGCAGCGGAGCGAACCTTTCAGCAGATCATGCAGGTGTCGGGGCGCGCCGGTCGCGGCGCCAAGCCGGGCCATGTCTATATCCAGACGCACAGCCCCACGGCGCCGGTGATGCGCGCGCTGATCACTGGCGATGCCGACGCCTTCTACGAAGCGGAGACCGAGTCCCGGCGTGAGGCCGGCGCTCCGCCGTTCGGGCGTTTCGCCGGGATCGTCGTGTCGAGCGAGGACAAGGCAGCCGCGCATGAGATTGCGCTGCTGATCGGCCGCAGCGCGCCGCGCGTCGAGGGGATGGAAGTCTATGGCCCCGCCCCCGCCCCGCTCGCCATGCTGCGCGGCCGGCATCGGCAACGGCTGCTGGTCCATGCACGCCGCGCGCTCGATGTGCAGGACCTGATCCGCGACTGGCTGGGCAAGCTCGACTGGCCGTCAAAGGTGCGCGTGACGGTCGATATCGATCCCTATAGTTTCGTCTGATCACGCTTGCCCGACAGGCGAGCCTTTGTCAGACAGTTGCGGGGAGATTGAGCGCATGTTCAGGGGCATGTTCCGGGGAGCAATGGCTCTCGCCGCCACGATGCTGCTGGCACAACCAGCCGCCGCCGGCTGGCTGCAGGCGCGCTCGAAGCATTTCATCATCTATAGTCAGGGCAGCGAGTCGAATCTGCGCGAGTTCGCAACCCGGATCGAAGCACTCGATGCTTCGCTGCGCTCGCTCAGCAACAAGCCTGACCGGGAGGGCATCGAGTCGAACCCGGTGACCATCTTCATCGTGCCCAGCATCAACGCCGTGCGCTCGCTCTATGGAGATCAGCGGAGCCAGGTTGCGGGCTTTTATGTGCCGCGTGTCGAAGGGTCGGTGGCGTTTACCCCAGCCAGAACGGATGAAGGCGCTGGCATTGACCGTGAGGATAATCCGTTCTCGCCAAGCGTCGTTCTCTTCCATGAATATGGCCATCATTTCCTGCTCGGCAATTTCTCCATCGCCTATCCCTCCTGGTTCAGCGAAGGCTATGCCGAAGTCGTTTCGACTGCGGCCTTCAACAAGGAGAAGAATGAAGTCGTGCTTGGCGGTGCCGCCAATCACCGCGCCTATTCGCTGTTTCGCGGCAAGACATTGTCGATGGAGCAGCTACTCGCTTCGTCCCAGCAGCGCATGACCGATGATCAGGTCGCGGATCTCTACGCCCGGGGCTGGCTGATCACTCATTATTTGATGTTCAACAGCGAACGCGCCAAGAAATTCTCTACCTATATCAAGGCGCTGAACAGCGGCACACCAAGCATCGAGGCAGCGCGCACCGCCTTTGGCGACCTCAAGGCGCTCGACAAGGACTTGCAGCGCTACATGGCGAATCGCCTGCCGGGGTTCAGGATCACCCTGAAGGCCGGTGAGATCCCGGCCATTACGATCCAGCCGCTGAGCGAAGGGGCCGATGCGATGATGGCCAGCCGCATGCGATCGACGCGTGGGGTCGACAGCGATCGGGCGGCCAAGGTCTTCGCTCAAGGCAAGCAAGTCGGCGCACGCTATCCGGACGACCCGGTCGTCCAGGCATGGCTGGCGGAAATGGCCTATGACGCGGGTGATGATGCCGCGGCGGAGGCCGCGGCGGATCGTGCATTGGCCAGCGATCCGAAATCGATCCAGGCGCTGTCGTACAAGGGCCGCGTGCTGCTGCGCCGGGCCGAGAAGGCGAAAGCCGATGCCAAGACCTGGGCCACTGCGCGAAGCTGGATCGTCAAGGCCAATCGGGTCGATCCGAACGTCGCGGCGACTCTTGCTCTGTTCTATGGCAGTTTCTTGATGCAGGATATCAAACCGAGCGCGAGCGCGGTTGCCGGGCTGGAACGCGCTTTCGAACTCGTCCCGCAGGATCCTGGACTGCGCTTCATGCTGGTCCGGCAAGAGATCGAGGACAACAAGATCGATCTCGCGCGCGATCTGCTGGCCCCGCTTGCTTATGACCCGCACGCATCAGGTGACAGCCCGGTCGGCAAGCTGCTGGCCGACCTCAAGGCCGGAAAGCAAGGCCAGGAGGCGCTGGACGCCTTCGATGCCGCCATCACGCAGCAAAGCAAGGCGAGTGAAGGAAAGAAGGATTGACGCCATGGCGGCGATTGCCGGTTGAACCTCTCCGGCTTTGCTGAGACAAGCGGCCGATGCTCCTCCGCGGAACCGACATGATGGCACGATTGCTCCTTTTTGTGCTGCTGCTCATGTCGCTCACTGCCCCGGCCCGGGCCGACGATATCTCGGCGTCGGGGCGTGGCGTGGTGCGGGTCGTGACGATCGCCGTGGTCGACGAGAAGGTGGTCGATTTCGGCCATGGCAGCGGCTTCGCAGTCGCGCCCAACCGGGTGGTCACCAACGCGCACGTGGTCGAACTTGCCGCGCGCTATCCCGATAATGTGGTGGTCGGGATCGTGCCCTCGGAAGGCGACAAATCCTATGAGGGCAAGGTCATTGCGCTCGACGCGGCGCGCGACCTCGCGCTGATCGAGTTCAAGGGCGTGAACCTGCCGACGCTCGCGCTCTATACCGGGCCGGTCGACGAGGGCGGGTCGGTGACCGCGCTCGGCTATCCCGGCAATGTCGACATCGCCACCGCCCGCTCCGCCGCCGACTATATCCGCCCGCTCTCGCCGGTCCGGTCCGAAGGCGTATTCTCCGGCCGGCGCACGCTGACCGATATCGAAGTGCTGCTCCACACCGCGAGCATCGCGCGCGGCAATTCGGGCGGGCCGCTGCTCGATCCGTGCGGCCGCGTGGTTGGGGTGAACTCCGCGCTGACGAAAAGCGAAGAAGGCGATTCGAGCTTCGGCTTCGCGATCGCCGATACCGAACTGGCAGCCTTTCTGCGCGCGGCCAAGCAGCCCTATGCAGCGGTCGGCGTCCCCTGCACGAGCATTGCCGACCGGCTGCGCCAGGACAGCGACGCCGATGCGCGCGCCGCAGCCGATGCGCAGAACGCCAAGCTCGACGCGGCGGGCAAAGTATCGGCGGAGCGCGAACAGGCACTGGTCAAGGCCCGCGCCGACGCATTGCGCAGCAGCGAGAATTACATGGCGATCGCCGCCGTGCTGCTGGTGCTGGGGGCGCTGGCGGTTGGCGGCGCGGGGTTGCTCGAGTTACGCAACGAACGGCGTATGGCGATCTGGGTCGCGGTCGGCGGCGGTACCTTGTTCATCGCGGCGGTGATCGTTTTCCTGCTTCGCCCGACCGGCGAGGTGACGCTGCCTGACCTCGCAACGGCGGCGGCAATGCCGGTCGCGGTCAACAGCGAGGCGGCGCTTGGGAAGATGGTGTGCACGGCGGTGCCGGAACGCAGCCGGGTTACCGTGTCGTCGACCGAGCCGGTAGCGATCGACTGGGGCGCGGCAGGCTGCATGAACATGCGTACCCAATATGCCGAGAATGGCAGCAAATGGGATCGCATCCTGGTGCCGTCCGAGGAGCAGACCGTGTCGATCCTGCAGTTCGATCCGGCAACGCGGCTCTATTCGAACAGCCGCTATCTGCTTTCCGCCACGCAGATGGATGCGGCGCGCAAGATCCGCTCGCAGGTGACGCTCAAGGCATGTTCCCCTGATATCGCGGCGCGCGCGAACCTGTCGACGCAGCAGGCGGCGATCCGCGCCGCGCTGCCGCCCTATCCCAATGAGAAGATCGTCTATTCCTGCAAGGCGGCGGATTGATCCGGCTTCGGGCGCATCCAGAAGGGCGCGACGAAGCGCCCGCGCCGATGCGCGACGACGAGGAGCGCAATACCGAACGCGGTGCAGAGAATGACTGCCGGCAATGACGCCTCGGCACCGAAACTGCCGCCAGTGAGCAAGTCCGAACCCGTGATGCGCGGCACGAGCAGGCCATCCTGTTTGAAGCCGGAAACGGCAATGCCGTAGATACCGCCCTGCGCGAAATTCCATGCCGCATGCAACCCGATCGCGGCCCAAAGCCGGCGCGTCAGCATATAGAGTGCAGCGAGCATGATCCCGGCTTCGAGCGTGATCGCGAAACCCGCCAGGAATGTCGCATTGGGGTTGCTGAGGTGCAACGCGCCAAACAATGCCGCCGAGAGGACCAGGGCGATCCAGCTGCCGAGCCAGGATTCGATGATGCGAAAGAAGAACCCGCGCAGTGCGATCTCCTCCGTCACGCCGGAGGTGATGGCGATCGCAAGCGATGGCAACAAGACGGTGGCGGCATGGGTTCCGATCACCCGATAGCCGCCAAACGCGGCAATGGTGCCGACAACCAGTGAGAAGAGGAGGAGCCCGACAAGCAGGCCCGAACCAAGCTCGCGCGCCCAGCCCGGCAAGGCGAACTCCGGCACGTTCTGGCGTCGCTCGACGAGCCGCGCGAACGCGCAATAAAAGGCGATGAAGATCGCGGCGACGATGATGGCCAGAAGGACAGAGAGCCAGTCATTGCCGCTCTGGCGAAACGACCGGCCGACCAGCCCGGAGATCGTCATGGCGCCGATGATGAAGGCAATGCCGATCGCGAGCAGTACCGGGGGAAAGTGCACGATCCGCCAGACCAGACTGTTCGGCGGCGTATTCGGCGGTGTCGGTTGCATGGCGTCCCCCTTTTCTCACTGCAAGCCTAGCCCCGCCAGCCAGTGGTGCAAGGGGCGAAGTCAGGCCCGGTCGATCCGCGCCGCGAAGCAGCCCGGCGCCGCATTGTGAGCATGGAGATAGGCGATGTCCGGATTGGCGAAGAGCTCGCGGATCCGCGCATCGGCATCGCCGTCCAGCGCCAGGTTGGCGTCACGAAGCATGCCCGCCGTATCGAAAGCGCGAAAGGCGAGGCGACGGTTGGCGAATACCGCCGGCAGGCTGTCGTGAAGTTCCGCCGGGGCAAGCGCGCCTTCGCGCACATAGATCGCATAGCTGTTGCGAAACGGCGTCGTCGCCTTGTGGTCCGCATAATTGAGCAGCAGCAAGGTCTCGCCCGGCTCGGCATCCTCGAGCGTGACGCGGCACGGATAGCCGGGCTTGTGGTCGGCGCGAACGCGGAGCACGCCTTGCTCGGCCAGTTCGGCATCCGGACGCCCGAACAGCGGCGCGAAGTCGTCCAGCGGCAGGCCGGAAATGCGATAGGCCATCATTCCACTCCTTCACGATTGCGCAGCACGATCTTGCGATCCACGCCATAGGCATAGCCGCCCATGCTGCCGTCGGCGCGCTGGGCACGGTGGCACGGAATGACCACCGCGACCTGGTTGGCGCCACACGCCGTGCCCGCCGCACGCACTGCGCGCGGATTGCCGGCGATCGTGGCAAGTTCGGTATAGGTGCGCGTCTCGCCGATCGGAATTTGGCGCAGCGCCTGCCACACAGCCTCCTGGAACGCGGTTCCCTGCACGTCGAGCGGCAGGTCCTGGTCGCGGTCGGGCGATTCGACGCTGGCGACGACGCGCGCGGCAAGATCGGCGAGCGCCGCCCCGCCGGGTACGATCTCCGCGTTGGGGAAACGCTCGCGCAAGGCCTCCTCGCCCTCGTCGAACGACACGCGGCACAGCCCCTTGTCGGTCGCCGCGACGAGCATCGCGCCAAGGCTGGTATCGGCAATGGTCCAGCGGATCGTCACTCCCGCCCCGCCGCGCTTCCACGCGCTCGGGGTCATGCCGAGCCGTTTGGCTCCGCCTTCATAGAAACGGCTCGGGGCGGAATAGCCGGCCTCATAGATCGCCTCGGTCACGGTCGCTTCCTCCGTCAGCGCGCGGGCGGCGCGCTGGGCGCGCAAACCACGAGCATAAGCAGCCGGCGTCACCCCGGTCGCGCGCTTGAACAGGCGGTGAAAGTGATGCGGTGCATAGCCGACCTGCGCGGCGAGATCGTCAAGCGCGACGATATCCTCGGCCGCTTCGATCAGCGCGACGGCGCGGGCAACGGCGATGCGGTCGCGCCCCACCTCGTCCGGCTTGCAGCGCAGACAGGCGCGGAAGCCCCCCGCCCGCGCGTCGGCCGGGTCGCGATAGAAGCGCACATTCTCACGCTTCGGATGCCGCGCCGGGCAACTCGGCTTGCAATAGATGCCGGTGCTGGTGACCGCCACGACGAAGCGGCCGTCAAAACTGCGGTCACGTGCGGAAAAAGCCGTCCATGCCGTATCGGGATTGATCGTCTCGGTTTCCATGCTGCCGATATAGGCGGGTCGTGACGATGCGACATCCCGCCGCTTGCGATCAAAACGGCGGGGGATTTTTTGACTCGAGACGGCGGAAGCGACCGTCCGAGCCGGGGTTCATGGTCGAATGACCGCTGTTATTCCCGAATAAAAAAACCCACCCCTGTTAAGTTGGATTCTGGGTGGGAAATTTCCTTTTGTTTCCAATCCCCTGCACTTTTCCACCGCTGTTATGACAACAGCGGTGGAACAGCGGAATAACAGGGGTGAGTTTCGCCGGAACAGGGGTGGCGAAACATCCGATAGGGCCAACGATGAGAAAGAGCGGAACGGAACATGGCGTCCCGTTCGACCCTTACGCTGCCATGGCGCGTCGCCATGTTGAATCGACGAATACTCCAATCATTCACCCTGCCGCGCCGGCACCATGATGTCGCGCGCAAGTGCCAGCGTGCCGTCGCCCGGCTCTCCCTTCACACCCAGCACCTGTGCGAGCATGAGATAGACATTGATATTGTCGAACGGGGGAATCGTCACGCCGCGCTTGAACGCCGGGCCGTTGGCGACGAACAGCGCGGCCATCTTCGGATCCGCCTGATCATACCCGTGATTGCCACGAAAGCCGCTGGCGTAATGCGACTTCATATAGGCCGCGATCGGCTTGGTCAGCACCACCCAGCCCGGCGCGGCAAGGCAGAAGATCCGGGGAACGCGCGGATGCGTGCCATAGGCGAAGCGCGCCGGAATCTCGCTCTTCCGCCAGCAGGTCAGATGATCGTGCGGTTTGAGCATCGCGGCGTCCACCTCGGCTTCGTTTCCGGGCAGAGGATTGACGCCGATATAGGCACCGGCCGTGGTCACCACGAGCTTCGACGTGTCGACGAAATCGTCGATCAGGATTTGCTGCCCGTCGGGGATTTCCATCATGCCGTGATCGGCCAGTACGACAAGGTTGGTCGATGCGCGGCGGTTGCGCTGTTCGAGGCCCGAAACCAACCTGGCCAGAGCGGAATCGACCAGGCCGATGGCGGTATTCACTTCCTTCGAATCCGGTCCGAACGAATGCCCGGCATCGTCAACCATCGGGAAATAGAGCGTGACGAAGCGCGGGCGTGACATCGCCGGCCGGTCGAGCCACTTAAGCACCGCATCGACCTCCGCATCGGCCGAAAGATCGCCCGGCGCGAGCCCAAGGCTCGGCACTTTGCCGCCAAAAGGCACCTGCGCGCCGGGCCAGTACATGTCGGCGCTGCGCACGCCCTGTTCCTCGGCGGTGATCCAGAGCGGCTTTGCCCCCTGCCACCAGCGCGGATCCTCGCCGACCTTGGGATCGAGTCCGCCGAACCAGCCGGGGATGGCGGGGTCCATCATCAGATTGTCGATCACGCCGTGATGATCGGGGGTCTTTCCGGTCATCAACGTCTGGTGATTGGGTAAGGTGACCGACGGAAAGGCCGGGCGCATGCCGACCGAGCGGACGCCGCCCCGCGCAAGCTTCGCCAATGTCGGGGACAGGCCGCGATCGAGATAGTCGGCGCGGAAGCCGTCGATGGAGATCACGATCAGCGTTTCGGTGCCGGCGGATTTGGCGGCAGGCTTCGCAGTGGCCGGTGCGATCAAGGGGACGAACAGGATCGCCAATGCCGCCAGGAATCGCGCCAACATCCTTCTCTCCTCTTGTCCGGCCCGTCACGGCCGTGTTATATAGTAGCTATAGCTATAATTTAGCGAGAGTTGGACCCGGGGTCAATGCTTCGACAGGCCAGCCTTTCGGACGATATCATGGAACAGGGCGGTTGCGATCAACGCGGTCCCGGCGATGCGAAAGAGCATTGTTTTCCATATTTCCGCGCCATTTATCGCGCAGTCGCGGACCATTGATGATCAGCAACATGCCGGCGAGTGCAAGGGCAAAGCCGGTCAGGCCGAGGACAAGCTCAACCGGCCCGGGCGGCTGCCCCGCGATCGGGATTGGAATGCGATGTTGCCGCAAGCCAGTGCATGCGGCAACGCCGACCAGCAGTGCCCCAGCCAGGCGCCAGACAAGATTGCGCCTGTTCATCAGCGGTGCGGCACGGCAGGCCGGCGCTCGATCCATCGCTCGCTGACCTCGACCTCGTCGAGGATATGGTGGCCAAGCACGACAAGGGCGCTGCCCATGCTGGCCGCGATGAAGCCGGCCATGGCGAGTCCGAAAACCCAGGGCGACGATCCCTGAGACAGTCCGGCGCGGAGCGCCATCAGGGCATGAATTGCCAGGCCTGCCAGGCCGAGCAAGGCAAAACCACCAGCGCGAAGACTGGTGTCCGCGATCCGGCCATGCCGGCGACAAGTCACGCCACGTTCCATGTGGCGGTCCAGATATAGCGATCGGAATTAGCGTTCGAGATCGATTTGCGCGGTTTGCCGTTAAGTTTGCATATGGATCGGCAAGGCCGTCACCGCTCGCAACAACGCACCGCCCCGATCAGGGCCTGGTCCAGGGCTGGTCGCCATATTCCCAGGCCCAGGGCACACCGGTATCGCCGAGCAATGCCCTGGTCAGCCGCGGGAAGAGAGGTTCCGCACGGACGTCGTTGGACAGGATGACGACGCAGCGCCGAGCCTTTTCGATGCACACCCAGGTGTTGCCGGTGCTGTCATTATGTCCCCCCTTGAAGGATCCCGGCCCCTGCGCGCCCTGAAAGGTGACGACGCCAATTCCGGCGGAGAGCCCGGGATGACGGTCGGCAACGGGCAGGTCGGGCTGCAGATTGGGAAACTGGCTGCGCGTGGTGATCGGCAATTGCGGACGGACAAGGTCGGCGCGCGACGCGGGCTTCAGCCCGTCACCGCGAATATAGGCGGCGACGATCTTCGCCATGTCGGCGATCGTCGTGTCCAGCGACCCGGCAGCACGCGGCTTGCTGCGTTCGTCATGCGGCTCGACCTTGCCGTCAATGGTCCAGCCATCGGCGAGATTGGTCGCGAAATCGGGTCGCCACATCATGCCGGTCCTGGTTGCGCCGACCTTGTCGAAGATGCGTTTCCGCATCTCCACGCCGATATCCATGCCGAACCCCTGCTCGAGCACGAATTGCAGCAGGATCAGCCCGTCGCCGGAATAGGAGTAACGGGTGCCGGGATCGAAATGAAAGCGCAGCTTGCCATCGGGCTCGGCGAAGCCGAAATTGGCGAAGCCCGACGCATGGTTGAGCAGGATGCGCGGGGTCAGCTTGCGCCAGCGTTCGTCGCCCGCCAGATCGCTCCACCTGGCATATTTGTTCTCGATCGCGGGGCCGGCATAATCGGGCAAAGGCCGGGGCAGATAGTCGGCGATCGAGCGGTCGAGGTCGATCCGGCCTTCATCGGCGAGCTGCATGACGAAATAGCCGAACACCGCCTTGGTCAGCGACGCGCCGTACATCACCGTATCGGGGGTCAGCGGGTCACCCCCGGCGTTGCGCACGCCCCAGCTGTCAACCGAGACGATCTTGCCCTGGTCGATATAGGCGATCGCGATGCCCCTGGTGCCGGTTTCCGCCATGCCGGCCTTGACCAGCGTGTCGAGTGCTGCGTGATCGGCCATGGCGGGCGAGGTGGATGCAATCGTCAGTGCCATGGCCATGCCCAACTTCCTCAGCATCCATCATTCTCCGGATTGGTGAATCGAAACTAGGATTTGGCGCGCGGACTGCCGCCATCGCGTTTGGCGGCGAGCGACCGGGTGATGACGATTTCGGCGAGCCGTACGCCCGGAATGAACAGTCCGGCCGCCTCGACCCCGGCATTGAGCAGGAATTCGGCATCGACCAGCTTGCCGACATGCTGTTCGAAGGTGGAACCGCCAATGCGCGTCTCCCCCGTCACGCCGTCGAATTCGACCACGGCTTCCTTGCCCTGCCAGCGATAGCGAAAGGCATAGACCGGGCGATAATAGAGATCGATCAGATGAAGCGAGAGCTTCTCCTCCAGCACGCGGTCGGCTTCGATCCGGACGATCGATCCGGCCAGCACATCGCGCACCAGCATCGACGCCTTGGCTTCGGGCGGCACGACCACGGTGCCGGCCAGCGCCGCCGCCGCCAGCCCGTCCGCGTCGGACAGATCGGCGTCGAATTTGAGATGCGCCGAAAGCGCCGCATCGGGTGTGCCGCGGATCGCATCGAACAGATATTCCCGCTCTGCCTCATCACGGCAATGCTCGACCCCGGAGACAGCGAAGGCGCCCTCGCTGACCGGCCGCAGCGTCCCTTCGAGCATCACGTCCTGGACATTGGCCGCCACCGCCACGCGATAGTCGCGATTGCGTTCATAGACATGGAGCGCCGTGCAGGCGATGCGCCAGAAGGGCTGCAGCCGCCGTTCGCGATATACGACCTCGAATTCCTCGTCGCGCGGCCGCGTCAGGAAGCCGGTCAGCTTGGCCATCGTCCCGAATGCCTCGACCCGCTTGGTCCAGGCGCGTCCTTCGGCATGGTCCATCGAGAAGCGGTCGCGTACGACCAGTACCCGCTCTTCGGCCAGTTCGACGTCCATCGCCCCCGCTCCGCGCTGTTACGGTGACGAGTTCGACACCGATCCATCGCGATGGTCAAGCGGCGTGCCGGAGTCCGGCGGCGGCAGGGGCGATGGCGGGGGCGGCGGTGGGGGCACGGGGAAGCGATCGCGCAGCCAGGCCGATATCCGCCGCGTCGCCACCGGCGAGAACATCAGGTCATGCCCCGCGCCGCGTTCGAGCGCGAAGGTCGCCGCCGGCTGTGCCCTGGCCAGCGCGCGGCCGTTGCTGACCGGCACCACGGTATCGGCGGTACCATGATAGATCAGGATCGGTGCGGTCACCCGGCCGATCTTGGCACGATTGTCGAATTTGTCGCGGACCAGAAAGCCCGGAATATAGGGATAATGCTGAGCGACCACGCGCGGCAGGCTGGCAAAACCGGATACGAGAATCAGGCCGCCGACCTTTTTCCGCTTTGCCAGCTCTGTGGCGACGCCCGAGCCGAGCGAATTGCCGATCAGCACGATGTCCTTGAGCGGCAAGCGGCTATTTTCCAGCCAGTAGATGCCAGCCGCGCCGTCGCGATACAGGTCCTGCTCGTTCGGCGTACCGGGATTGCCGCCATAGCCGCGATATTCCGGCAGCAGCACGCCATAGCCCTGGGCGGCAAAGGCGCGTGTTGCCACCTCGCTGCCGTTCAGGTCGCCACCATTGCCGTGGAAGAAGACCAGCGTCGGCCGGCCCTGCCGCGGCGGATGGTAAAAGGCGCGCAGGACCAGCCCGTCGCTGGTGGTGAGCGACATGTCCTGGAATCCGGGTCCGGGATCCTCCGCGAGCGTCAAGCCCCCGCCCGGCGCCGGATAATAGAAGACGCGCTGGAAGATGTAGAATGCGCCCAATGCGGCCAGATAGAGCGCCAGCGCGCTCCCCAGCAGCCACAGCGTGATACCCCCGATCCGCATCAGCGCGCGTTTGCCTCGAACAATTCGAGCGTCCGTTCCCTGGCCAGGTCGGCGCTCGGTTCATGATAGTCCTTGCGCCGATCCGAATTGAAGCCATGCCCGGCCTCATAGACATGAACGGTCGCATTGGGGTGATCGGCGGCGATGACCTTCTCGACCCCCTCCATCGGGATACCGGTATCGAAGCGCCCGAAGTGCAGGATCACCGGAACCTTGGGCACTTCGCCCGCGGCGCCGGGAATGAGGCTGCCATAATAGCCCGACGCGGCGGCGACATTGTTCATGCGCGTCGCAGCGAACCAGGCGACCGAGCCGCCATAGCAATAGCCGACCACGAACACCGGCCCTTTTGGCGCAAGCGCATCGACACAGGTCTGCACATCGGCGAGCGACAGGTCGAACGGGTGAAGCTGGCGTGCCAGTTCGATGCTGCGGGCAAGCCCGTCGCCGCCATATTCGGCCTCGAAACCGGGATGCTCGCGGTCGAACAGGGCGGGGGCGAGAACTTCATAACCGTCGGCGGCATACTCCTCGACCAAATCCCGGATATGGTCGGTGATGCCGAAAATCTCCTGCACCAGTACCAGCCCGCCGCGCCGCTCACCCTCCGGCTGTGCATGATAGACGCCGATTTCGGCGCCATCGGACATCGTCATCTTTTCCATCTGGCCCGCCATCGCGCACTCCTACTATCAAGCAGACTCATTTCCACATGCCCGCCCGCATGCCTGCATTATCAGGCGATTCACCGGCTGCGGCAATTTGGCAAGAGTCCCCGGATCGGTCCGGGCAGGCCCGTCCTATTCGATCGCGACAGCATTGCCTCGCCAAAAATGGAGATCAAGCCGCGCGAACGTCCGCGATGAGACGGTTGATCTGGCCCCGCAATGTCTCGACCCCGCCGGCCACGCGCTCGGCGGTTGTGGCGACATTCTCCGCGCTGCGCCGCGAGCGTTCGGCGCGTTCGCGGAGCACCTGCATATTGGCGGCCGCGTCCGCGGTACCGTCCTCGACCTCCTCGATCGCCAGGGCGATGCGCCGGGTCATGTCGCGCTGCCGTTCGACCGCGCCCGCGACATTCGCCGCCGAACGGTCGAGATCGGCGACGAGGCCATCGACCGACTGAATCGTCGCCAGTACCGTATCGCTGGCCGATCGCACCGCGGCCAGGCGGGATTCGATCCGGCCGGCAGCATGCTGGGTCTGACGGGCAAGCCCCTTCACTTCCTCTGCGACGACTGCGAAGCCGCGCCCGGCGTCACCTGCACGCGCTGCTTCGATCGTGGCGTTCAGCGCCAGCAAATTGGTCTGGCCGGCGACATCGGCGATCAGGCCGAGGACATCGGCAATCTCATTGACCAGCGCGCCGAGCGATTCGGCATGGTCGCGGCCCGCAATGGTCCGCGTCCGCAGCGCCCCCACCCCGGCGCGTGATTCCTGCGCTTCCTCGCTGATATGTTCGATCGCGTCGGTCAGGGCGCTGCCCGACTGCGCGATGGTTCGCGCGCTCATTGCGCTTTGTTCGGCGAGCGCGGCGGTGGCCAGCGCATGATGCTCGGTCGTGCCGGCCTCGCCCGACATGACCCCCGCAGTCTCGCGCAGCGCCGGCCCGGCCGAGGCAAGCTGGCTGACCACGGCGCCGGCCTGTCGTTCGAAGGCAGTGAACAATGCTTCGAGCAGCGCGGCCCGCCTGGCTCGCGCGGCATGTTCCTCGACCTGTGCACGGTGCAGCGCTTCGGCACTGCGGCGCGATTCCTCGCTCAGCCGCCGCGCCTCGCCCGAGCGGGTGCGGGCGAAAGCGAGTGCGCGGGCGATCTCGCCGATCTCGTCGGCGCGCTCGAGCCCGGGGATGTCGCTATCGTCGCGATCGAGTGTGATCTCGCGCGTCGCCGCGGCGATCTGCGCCAGTGGCCCCTCGACCCGCTGCCTGAGCATGCGCATGCCCCAGAACGCGACCAGCGCCGCGAGGATCGTGACCAGCGCCACGATGACATAAGCGAGAGCGAAGCCGCGTTCGAGCGCGGCGCGTTCGCGCAGAGCGTCCTCGCGCAACTGAGTGATCAGCGAATCGCTGGCGCCCGTCATCGGGTCGATCGCGGCATAGAGCGCACCGCTGACGAAGAAATCGAGCTGCTCAAGGCGATTGTCGCGCAGCATCTGCAACAGCCGGTCGATCGCGAGATTCGCCCCGATGCGCGCGCCTTCGACCCGGGCGACCTTGTCGGCATGGCGGGCATCGAGCGGACGGTCGCGAAAGGATTGCCAGCTCGTCCGGATATCCGAGCGCGCCGCCTCGATCGCCCCGATCGCGCCCGCCGCCGACAGATTGCCGCTCTGTACCTTGTGCGCGGTCAGCAGCGCCGTGGCGTAGGAGCTGTTGACGCGCTGCAGTTCGCCGATCGGGTAGAGCCGGTCGAGAATCAGCGCACGGACCCCGCCGCTGGTGCCGATCGTCGTGCCGAGCAGCGCCAGGGCGAGCAGCGCCTGAATCGCGAGCAGGGCCCAGACGATCTGTCGCAATTGCGTCCGGATGCTGCCGGTACTCCCTCGCCAGCGCGCGGAGAGGTGCGCAAATCGGCGGGTAAACAAAAGCAGCGAAGCGGGGAGATGCGATCGGATCATGCGCCGCCCTATGATCCGCGATGCACCAACAGATGGTTAAGAGTTTGTTACACTTTGATGAAATGCGGCATCAATTCGATGTCCCGTCGCATGTCTCGTACCCGGGGTCTGACCGTTCACCTTGTCCTTCGGGTCATGGGATTATCCGACGCCGACTTGCATCACGGCGAAGCCGATGCTAACCGCGCGGCGACCCATATGGGGGGCCGATTCCGGCCCTCTTTTCATATGGCCTGAAACCCGTTCCAACGAGGAATTCGACTCCGTGGAGACATCCGGCGGCATACAAGCGAGCTTAAGCGGACGCTATGCGACCGCATTGTTCGAGCTCGCGCGTGACGGCAAGGCAATCGACGCGGTCGAGGCAAGCCTTGGCCGGGTACGCGCCGCACTCGACCAATCGGCCGATTTCGCGGCACTGACAACCAACCCGCTGCTGTCGCGGATCAATGCCGGCAAGGGCGTTGCCGCTGCTGCCGATGTGATCGATGTCGACGACACGACCAAGAAGTTCCTCGGCGTATTGGCGCAGAATCGCCGCCTCGCCGAATTGCCCGCGATCATCCGTTCGTTCCGCGCGCTGGCGGCGAATCACCGCGGCGAAACGACCGCCGAAGTCGTCTCCGCCCATCCGCTGACCGACGACCAGGTCGACGCGCTGAAGGATCAGCTGCGCGCCCGTATCGGACGTGACGTTTCGGTCGACCTGTCGGTCGATCCCTCCCTGCTTGGCGGACTGGTCGTGAAGATCGGTTCGCAGATGATCGATTCGTCGATCAAGACCCGTCTCAATACTCTCGCGCACGCGATGAAAGGCTGACCCATGGATATCCGCGCCGCTGAAATTTCGAAGGTCATCAAGGACCAGATCGCTTCGTTCGGCTCCGAGGCACAAGTTTCCGAAACCGGCCGCGTGCTGTCGGTCGGCGACGGCATTGCGCGCATTCACGGGCTCGACAACGTCCAGGCGGGCGAAATGGTCGAGTTCTCGAACGGTGTGCAGGGCATGGCCCTCAACCTCGAGGCCGACAATGTCGGCGTCGTGATCTTCGGCACCGATTCGGAGATCAAGGAAGGTGACGTCGTCAAGCGCACCGGCACGATCGTCGACGTACCCGTCGGCAAGGGCCTGCTCGGCCGCGTCGTCGATGGTCTCGGCAACCCGATCGACGGCAAGGGCCCGATCGTCAGCGACCAGCGCAGCCGCGTCGAAGTCAAGGCGCCGGGCATCATCCCGCGCCAGGGCGTCAACGAGCCGGTACAGACCGGCCTGAAGGCAATCGACGCGCTCGTTCCCGTCGGCCGCGGCCAGCGCGAGCTGATCATCGGCGATCGCCAGACCGGCAAGACCGCCGTCGCGATCGACACCTTCATCAACCAGAAGGCCGCGCACCAGGGCACCGATGAGAGCCAGAAGCTGTACTGCATCTATGTCGCGGTCGGCCAGAAGCGCTCGACCGTCGCACAGATCGTCCGCGCGCTCGAAGAAGCCGGCGCGATGGAATATTCGATCGTCGTCGCCGCCACCGCATCGGAGCCGGCGCCGCTGCAGTTCCTCGCGCCGTACACCGGCTGCGCGATGGGCGAATATTTCCGCGACAATGGCATGCACGCCCTGATCGTTTATGACGATCTGTCGAAGCAGGCCGTCGCGTACCGCCAGATGTCGCTGCTGCTGCGCCGCCCGCCGGGCCGCGAAGCCTATCCCGGCGACGTGTTCTATCTCCACTCGCGCCTGCTCGAGCGCGCCGCGAAGATGAATGCCGACAATGGCTCGGGCTCGCTCACCGCGCTGCCGATCATCGAAACCCAGGCGGGCGACGTGTCCGCATACATCCCGACCAACGTGATCTCGATCACCGACGGCCAGATCTTCCTTGAAACCGACCTGTTCTTCGCCGGCATCCGTCCCGCGATCAACGTCGGCCTTTCAGTCAGCCGCGTGGGTTCCGCCGCGCAGACCAAGGCGATGAAGAAGGTGTCGGGTTCGATCAAGCTCGAGCTCGCCCAGTATCGCGAAATGGCTGCGTTCGCGCAGTTCGGCTCGGATCTGGACGCGTCGACGCAGAAGCTGCTCAATCGCGGCGCGCGCCTGACCGAGCTGCTCAAGCAGGCCCAATATCAGCCGATGCCGTTCGAGGAGCAGACCGCGTCCATCTTCGCCGGCACCAACGGCTATCTCGATACCGTGCCGGTCGACGCCGTGGTTCGCTACGAGCAGGCGATGCTCGCCGATCTGCGCGCCAATCATGCGGCGGTCCTGACCGACATCCGCGAGAAGCGCGACCTGTCGAAGGAAACGACCGAGGCACTGAAGAGCGCGCTCGAGGCGTTCGGCAAGACGTTCGCTTAAGTAAATTGTGCTCCCGCGAAGGCGGGAGCCCAGACTGGGCCCCCGCCTTCGCGGGGGAACAAGAAGGACAAAGATGGCATCGTTGAAGGCCCTCAAGCTCCGCATCGGCTCAGTGAAGTCGACGCAGAAGATCACCAAGGCGATGAAGATGGTCGCCGCCGCGAAACTGCGCCGTGCGCAGGAAGCGGCGGTCGCCGCGCGTCCCTATGCCGAGCGGCTGGAGCGCGTGATGGCCAGCCTGGCGTCGAAGGTCAGCGTGAGCGAATCTTCGCCCAAGCTGCTCGCCGGCACCGGCAAGGACCAGGTTCATCTGCTGATCGTCGCGACCTCCGAACGGGGTCTGGCGGGCGCGTTCAACTCGAACATCGTTCGCGCCGCGCGCCGCAAGGCCGAGGAGCTGATCGCGCAGGGCAAGACGGTCAAATTCTACCTTGCCGGCAAGAAGGGCCGCGTGCTGCGCCGCTTCTATCCCACGATGATCCTGCACGATCATGAGCAGGGCCAGATCAAGAATGTCGCCTTTTCCGACGCTCGCGCGGTCGCCGACGACGTGATCGCCCGCTTCGAGGCGGGCGAGTTCGATATCGCTCATCTGTTCTACGCCAAATTCCAGTCCGCGCTGGTGCAGGAAGCCGCCGGCCGCCAGATCATCCCGGTCGCGATCGATACGAATGCCGCGCCGATCGACGATGGTGGCGCTGCGGTGACCTATGAGCCCGACGAGGAATCGATCCTCGCCGACCTGTTGCCGCGCAACGTCGCGATCCAGGTGTTCGGTGCGCTGCTCGAAAATGCCGCGTCGGAACAGGGCAGCCGCATGACCGCGATGGACAATGCCACGCGCAATGCCGGCGACATGATCAATCGCCTCACGATCCAGTATAACCGCACCCGCCAGGCCGCGATCACGACCGAACTGGTGGAAATCATTTCCGGCGCTGAAGCGCTCAAGTAATCCGAAGACGAGGAAGAGAAGATGGCAACCGCCCCTATCGCCGAAAAGCCCGCCCGCAAGCCGCGCGCGACCAAGGCCGCTGCACCGACCGCCTCCGCGGCTTCGGTCGCATCGGGCAGCAACGTTGGCCGCATCAGCCAGGTCATCGGCGCTGTCGTCGACGTGACCTTCGAGCAGGACAAGCTGCCGGCCATTCTCTCGGCGCTCGAGACCGATAATAACGGCAACCGCCTGGTGCTCGAAGTCGCCCAGCATCTCGGCGAGAACACGGTCCGCGCGATCGCGATGGATTCGACCGAGGGTCTGACCCGCGGCCAGGCCGTGACCGACACCGGATCGCAGATCCGCGTGCCGGTGGGTCCGATGACGCTCGGCCGCATCCTCAACGTCATCGGCGAGCCGATCGACGAGCGTGGCCCGGTCGGCCACACCGACACGATGCCGATCCACGCCCCGGCGCCTTTGTTCGTCGACCAGTCGACCGAGAGCGCGATCCTGGTCACCGGCATCAAGGTCATCGACCTGCTCGCGCCGTACGCCAAGGGCGGCAAGATCGGCCTGTTCGGCGGCGCCGGCGTGGGCAAGACCGTGCTGATCCAGGAACTGATCAACAACATCGCCAAGGGCCATGGCGGCACCTCGGTGTTCGCCGGCGTCGGCGAGCGCACCCGCGAGGGTAACGATCTGTATCACGAATTCCTCGACGCGGGCGTTATCGCCAAGGACGCCGACGGCAACCCGACCCCTGAGGGTTCGAAGGTGGCTTTGGTGTTCGGCCAGATGAACGAGCCGCCCGGCGCCCGCGCTCGCGTCGCACTCTCGGGCCTGACCATCGCGGAATATTTCCGCGACGTCGAAGGCCAGGACGTCCTGTTCTTCGTCGACAACATCTTCCGCTTCACCCAGGCGGGTTCGGAAGTGTCGGCTTTGCTCGGCCGTATTCCGTCGGCAGTGGGCTATCAGCCGACCCTGTCGACCGACATGGGCGCGCTGCAGGAGCGCATCACCTCGACCAACAAGGGTTCGATCACCTCGGTGCAGGCGATTTACGTGCCGGCCGACGATTTGACCGATCCGGCGCCGGCAACGTCGTTCGCCCATCTGGACGCGACGACCAACCTCAACCGCGCCATCTCCGAGCTGGGCATCTACCCGGCGGTCGATCCGCTCGACTCCACGTCGCGCGTGCTGACCCCTGCGATCGTCGGCCAGGAGCATTACGACACGGCACGCCGCGTCCAGGAGACGCTGCAGCGTTACAAGTCGCTGCAGGACATCATCGCCATTCTCGGCATGGACGAACTGTCGGAAGACGATAAGCGCACCGTCAGCCGCGCACGGAAGATCCAGCGTTTCCTGAGCCAGCCGTTCCACGTTGCCGAGGTGTTCACCAACATCCCGGGCAAGTTCGTGCAGATCGAGGACACGGTGAAGTCGTTCAAGGCAGTGGTCGATGGTGAATATGATCACCTGCCCGAGAGCGCGTTCTACATGGTCGGCGGCATCGAAGAAGCGGTCGCCAAGGCCGAGAAGATGGCGCAGGACGCCTGATCTTCCTCCCCTCCCGCTTGCGGGAGGGGATCGAGGGGTGGGCGCCCGGCCCGAACGGGGCGCAACGATTATGGTGAGCGCGAGCCCACCCCCGGCCCCTCCCGCAAGCGGTAGGGGAGAAGGACAAGAAGATGCTGCACTTCGAACTCGTCACCCCTGAAAAGCTCGTCCGCTCGGAGGACGTGTACATGGTCGTCGTTCCCGGCACCGAAGGCGACTTCGGCGTGCTCGAAGGGCATGCGCCGGTCATGTCGACGATCCGCGACGGCGCGCTGGCGATCTATCGCACCGAAAAGGGCGAGCCGGAGACGATCGCAATCGAAGGCGGTTTCGCCGAGGTCAATGCCAATGGCCTGACCGTACTGGCCGAACGCGCGGCCTGAGAGCGCCAAAACGCGCCTGATATTCCGTTCGTGCTGAGCTTGTCGAAACACCGCCCTTTTTTTGACAAGCTCTCAGGGCGAGCGGGTTTCACTGATCCGCACCCTCCATCACATCGGGTTATAGCTCCAGCGCATCGGCTTGCTGCCGTCAGCGAGCGAGATTTCCGCATTGAGTACCTTGCCCTCGCGCCAGTAACGGATGCGCTGCGGATAATCATGCGCCGGGTTGGCGAAGACGATCTCGCTCGTCCCTTGCGACACCATCGGAAATGCGACGCGGGCCGCGCCTTCGGGTGAAGCCCAGAAGACCGGCTTCCCCTCGACATCAGGCAAGATCTGATTGGCCTCCCAGGACTGAAGCGACTCCCCCGCCCCGCTGCGACCCGATCCAAGCATCATGCCGGCGCGCACCGGCGTCCAGCATTCCTCGGCCCATTTCTGCTCCGCTTTCATGATCCAGCAGCCGGTCAGCCAGCCTGGCGGCCCCTTGGCAGCCGGCTCGGCGGCGAAGCTGGCGGCTCCGCCCAGCGCGAGAGCAGCATATGTCGCGATCATCCGATACATCGGCCTTCTCCCCGTTATTCTCATCGCCAAGTATAGCGGCTGCAGTCCGGCTGGCTTGAACCGACGCGACATGGGATATGGCACGATGCGCTATGCCGAACAGCCCCTGCCTGACGCGTTGACCGGGCTGGTCGCAGCGATCTGGACCATGGCCGGCGACGGTGAACCCGGCGAGTGGATCGATCATGATGCGACGCCCGATGGCTGTATCGAGGTGATCCATCGGCTGCGCGGCCGGTCGATCTGGGGCGAGGAACAGCCGGCGCTGTTCGTCACCGGACTGAGCCTGGCGCCGGTGCGCTTCCGGATCAGCGGCGATGCGCATTTTCTCGGCGTCAGGCTCTGGCCATGGGCATGGGAAATGCTCGGCGGCACGCCCTGCCCCGATTTTGCCGATGGCTGGAACAGGCTCGATCTCGACAGCAAGGCAGGCGCGCTGGTGATGAACGCGGATCGCGCCCTGACCGATGTAACCGCGGCGTTCGCTGAAGCTTTGCCCCATCCAATCGGATCGCAGGTGCTGAGCGCGACGCGAGTCGAGGACATCGTTCGAGCCAGTGGCTATTCCCACCGCACGGTGCAGCGCTGGTTCGAACGCAGTATCGGCATCACGCCGCGTGGCTATCTGCGTCTGATCCGTTTTCGCCGCGCGATGGTCGAGGTCACGGCACCGGCGACGCTGGCGGATCAGGCGGCGAAAGGCGGTTTTGCCGACCAGGCGCATATGGCTCGCGACTTCCGCCGGCTCGCCGGGGTCGCCCCTCGCACTGCACGCAGCCGTGCGATCGGCCCGTTCCTGCCCGACGATCCTTTCTAAACAGCGTGGGTTCAGCCCGCTCATACAGGATTAAGACTGCCCAAAAAATTGGCTATATTATTGATATTCAACAATATTATAGGCAACTTCTCATCGAAGCGTCAGCCTGAGATATGCAACATACCGGTGTAACATATCTCCCGTCGCTCACTCCGATCGTGTCGCCCGGCGGCGATCCTATCCTCATGCAGGATCCGGCATGTCATCCTTTCCCGGACTGATCCCAGCAAGTTCTGCCGGTCAGAACGATGACGAAATGAATTTACCAATTCTCAATGTCATTTTTGCAAAATGACCGCATGGGCGGGACCGACTTATGGCGAAGCGGGCGACCGATCCTGCATGGCGCACTGGCGCTTCAGGCCGCCGTCCTCGTCCTTTCCTATATTATCACCGGCTTGACGATCGATCTGCTCAGCATCGCGCTGATCCTGTTGCCGCTTTTCGTCTGCACAGGGGTCGCGTTTGCCTATCGCAACCGCATCGATGCGCCGAAGCTTGCCATCAGCGCGGAGGCGGCGGCAATCCTGCTGACCATGTTGTCGCTGGGCACGTTGATCACCTACGCCGCCGGCGCGGCCAGTTTCCCTTTTGCCTATAGCGACGCTGAACTCCATGCCGCCGATCTCAGGATCGGATTCGACTGGCTCAGCTATGCGAGGATGATCAACGAGTATCCGACGCTCTGCTGGATCCTCAAGCTCGCCTATAATTCCTTTAACGCGCAACCGCTGCTGCTCCTGGCGGCGCTGATCCTGGCCAATCAGTTCGCCAGGCTGCGCATTTTCCTGCTGGCGATGTTCATCGCACTGGCGGCGACCAGCATCATCTTCATCTTCTTCCCGGCAATTTCCGCTTATGGCCATTTTGGCGAGGCCGCGCGGCAATTGACCGCGATATATCCGCCGGAAGGCGATGTTCACATTACGATCCTGCAGCAGCATATCGCGTTCCTGGAAGGCCTTCGCGACGGCAGCTTTCGGCAAGTGAGCGCACAGACTCTGACCGGGTTGATCACTTTCCCCAGTTTCCATGCCGTGGTCGCGTGCCTCTTCATGTGGGCCGCCTGGACTGTGCGCGGATTGCGCATCGCGGCCCTGGTAACCAATATGCTGATGCTCGCCGCGTCACCATTGTTCGGCGCGCACTATCTGGTCGATCTGTTCGCCGGCGCAGGCGTCGCCGCTCTTTCGGTCATTCTGGCCACTGCCGTCTATGCACGCGAACCCGTCTGGCCGCCTCGATACATGCCTCGCCTCGCGCGGTTCGGGCGGCGGACCGGAAATGCCGGAGCCGCCGGTTAGCTAATTGTCAAAGCTTGGCGATTAAGCATCTCATTCCAAGCATGAGGGATTGTTAAGGCATGAGCGCATTTGGGCGTCGTCCAGGAGTAGGAGGGTCCACGGCCGGTAATCGGCCTGCGTTCGGCGTTGCGCGCCCGATGCAGGGCGGCGCGGCACGTCCCGCCGAACCCGAAACCGGCGGCGAGCAATTCCCGCCCCTGCCGATGCCGGGCGAGACCGACAGCCAGACGGGCAACATGCCGGGCGTCAACCAGGATGCGATGCAGCGTCTTGCGGACCGTCAGTCCGCATCGGGCGAAGCCGGCAATAGCCGCGTCGAGGGCTTCGAAAGCTCGATCCACAAGATCAAGGAGCAGGTGCTGCCGCGCCTGCTCGAACGAGTCGACCCGGAAGCCGCAGCGACGCTCGACAAGAATGAGCTGGCCGAGGAATTTCGCCCGATCATCGGCGAAGTGCTCGCCGAGCTGAAGCTGACACTCAACCGCCGCGAACAATTCGCGCTGGAAAAGGTGCTGGTCGACGAGTTGCTCGGCCTCGGGCCGCTCGAGGAATTGCTCGCCGATCCGTCGATCACCGACATCATGGTCAATGGCCCGGAGCAGACCTATGTCGAGCGCAAGGGCCAACTGGTTCTCGCCAACATCCAGTTCCGCGACGAAGAGCATCTGTTCCAGATCGCCCAGCGCATCTGCAACTCGGTCGGCCGCCGCGTCGACCAGACCACGCCGCTGGCCGACGCCCGCCTGAAAGACGGTTCGCGCGTCAACGTGATCGTTCCACCGCTGTCCCTGCGCGGCACAGCGATCTCGATTCGTAAATTCTCCGCCAAGCCGATCACGCTCGACATGATGGCCGGCTTTGGATCGATGAGCCCGAAAATGGCCACCGCACTGAAGATTGCCGGAGCAAGCCGCTTCAATGTGGTCATCTCGGGCGGTACCGGTTCCGGTAAAACCACCATGCTCAACGCCTTGTCGAAGATGATCGACCCGGGCGAGCGCGTGCTGACGATCGAGGATGCGGCTGAACTTCGCCTGCAGCAGCCGCATTGGCTGCCGCTCGAAACGCGGCCCGCCAATCTCGAGGGTCAGGGCGAAATCTCGATCCGCGACCTGGTCAAGAACGCGCTGCGTATGCGGCCGGACCGGATCATCCTGGGCGAAATTCGTGGCGCCGAATGTTTCGACATGCTCGCGGCCATGAACACCGGCCATGACGGATCGATGTGTACGCTCCACGCCAACTCCCCGCGCGAAGCGCTCGCGCGTATGGAAAACATGGTGATGATGTCGGACATCAAGGTGCCGAAGGAAGCGATCAGCCGGCAGATCGCCGACTCGGTCGAACTGATCATCCAGGTGAAACGTTTGCGCGACGGTTCGCGCCGCGTGACCAATGTTACCGAGGTGATCGGCATGGAGGGCCCGGTGATCGTCACGCAGGAACTGTTCAAGTTCGAATATCTCGACGAAAGCGCCGACGGCAAGATCCTCGGCGAGTATCGCTCGATGGGCTTGCGCCCTTATACGCTTGAAAAAGCACGGCAGTTCGGCTTCGATCAGGCGTTCCTGGAGGCCTGTCTCTAATCAACGCCGACATTGCGCGCGTAAAGCCTTTTCTCTGGGTGGTTTATGCGGCTACGGCAGCGCGGATGCGGAGTCTCGCTGCCCTGTTCCTGCTGCTGACCGCAGCAACACCACCCGCCGACCTCCTTGCGCACGACGCCGAGGTGCGGTGGGTGCCGTTCGACCTGACGCCCGGCAACCAGATCCGCTTCACGCTGATGGTCGACGGCAAGCCGGTCAGCGCGATTCTCGATACCGGGGTCAGCTTCTCGGTGCTGTCGCGCGCCTATGTCGACGCGGCGAAATTGAAGGTGCGGAGCGGCGGCAGCGCCAATGCGATCGGCGGCGTGGTGCCGCTCGGATGGATCGACACGCAGTCGATCACATTGGGCGGGCTGACCCGGACCGGCGGCAGCATCAGCGTTGCCGCCCTGCCCGCGACCGCCACGGGCAGCACGCGGCCGATCGAGATGCTGGTCGGGCGCGACCTGACCGCGGAGTATGCGCTCGATATCGATTATGACACACGACGCTTTCGCCTGCTTCCCTCCGGCCGAATGCCATTCAAGGGAGCCAGTGCGCCGCTGGCAGTGTCACGCGATCGCCTGGTCTATGTCAGCGAGACGACGGTCAATGGGCGGCGTCTGCGGCCGATGATCGTCGATACCGGAGACGGCAACAGCGTCACCTTGTCGTCCGAGGCCTGGACGACCACCGCGATGGTCCCGACGGCGCGGACATCGACAATATCGTTCGGCCTGGGTGGGCCGATCGTCACCGACTTGATCATCGTGCCAGAACTGCGCACCGGCACCTTGGTCGCGCCTTATGTCGACGTGCAGATCGAACAGAAAGGCGGCTTTTCCCACGCCATGGGCATGGCCGGGCGGATCGGGTCGGGCTTTTTGCAGAAATATCGCGTGCTGCTCGATCCCAAGGCCGGCCACATGGTGCTGGCGCCGGGCGCTCAGTCGCGCGAGCCGACCGTGCGATCGACCAGCGGGCTGCTCGTAACCGCCGAAAGCGACCGGTTGAAGGTTCTGCATGTGATGCGCGGCGGACCGGCGGAACGCGACGGATGGCGCGTCGGCGACACGATCTGCGTCATCGACGGCACACCGGTGCCGGACAATTATCCGTCCAACCCCATCGCAAGCTGGTCGATCGGCACCCCGGGGCGCGTGGTCGCGCTCGACCTGTGCGACGGCACACGCCGCAACCTGACGCTGCGGCATTTCTACTGACCATGGTCCTGCCGATCGCCTCGCGCTGGAAAACGGCGGCTCTACTGCTGCTCGTCGCGTTCGCGTTGCGGATGTGGGATTTCGGCAATCCCGTCATCCATGTCGATGAGCAATTCTACCTGCTGGTCGGCGACCGCATCTTGCGGGGCGACCTGCCCTATATCGATATCTGGGACCGCAAGCCGATTGGCCTGTTTCTGCTTTTCGCTGCGATCCGTATGCTGCCGGGCGACGGTATTCTCGCCTATCAGATCGTCGCGACTCTGTTCGCCACGGCGACCGCATGGGTCGTCGACCGGGGTGCATTGCGGCTCGGCGCGGCACGCGTCGGCGCGCTGGCGGCAGCGATCGCCTATCTGATCTGGCTGTCCCTGCTCAACGGACGCGGCGGACAGTCGCCGGTATTCTACAATCTGTTCGTCGCCACCGCCGCGTTGCTCACGCTGCGCCTTCCCGCTCTGGCCGAAGCCGGCGCGCAGCGCGCGATCCTGAGCAATGGACTGATCGCCTGTCTGCTGGGCGGCTTCGCAATCCAGATGAAATACACGCCGGCGATCGAGGGCATGTATTTTGGCCTGGCCCATCTATGGTTCCTGCGCCGCGCCGGTGCCCGGCCGCCAGTGATTGCCGGTGCCGGTCTCTCCTGGATCGGTATGGGGCTGTTGCCGACATTGCTCGCGATCGGCGGCTATGCCTGGATCGGGCCGGAGGCGCTGCAGGCTTTCTGGTTCGCCAATGTCACCTCGATTGCACTGCGTCCCGGCTATCCGATCGATCAGATCGCGATGCGGCTGCTGGGTATCGTCGCGCAATTGTCGCCGCTGATCGTGGCGGCCGGGATTTCCTGGCGCTGGCGCCGGCGCATCGGCCTTGCCGGGGAAAGCGCGATCATCGCCTGGGGCTGGCTCGGTGCGGCGCTGATCGGTTTTTGCGCGATCGGGGCTTATTTCGATCATTATGCCCTGCCGCTGATCGCACCGCTCGCGCTGGTGGCAGCCCCCGCACTGGGGCGGTCCCCGCGGATCATGGTCGGGGCGCTGGGCCTGGCGATCCTGCTGTTCGTGATAAGGCTCGCCATGCAGCCGAGCAACGCCGAAGGCGCACGCGCAGTCGCCGCGATCGTCAAGGCGAATAGCGGCACCGAATGCCCGTGGGTCGCGATCGGCGATACCATCACCTACCGCCTGGCCGACACCTGCCTGCCGACCGCTTATGTCTTCCCCAATCTGCTGCTTTATGCGACCGAGCAGGGCGCGATCGGAATCGACGAAGCGGCGGAGGTCCGGCGCATTATCGCCACACGCCCGCCAGTGATCGTCACCTCGTCACGGTCGCTGAACATCTGGAACCGGGCAAGCTTCAGCGCGACCAAATCCGCGTTGCGCACTGATTACCGCCTCGTCTTCAGCACACCGCACGACGACTATCGCACATTGGTCTATCTGCGCCGCGACCTGACGTTCAAGCGCCAGCCAGTCAGTCGTGAAGCGCCAGAATGATGAAGATCGCAGCGGCGATCAGCGCGAACATCTGAAGCGTCGGCCAGTCGAGCAGACTCACACGATCGAGATTGGCGCGGCGCTTGCGACGACGATCGCCCAGCCCGGCGAAAAGTGCCACCAGCACGGCGACAATAGCGGCGCCCCAAAAGGGGGCCGCCGGCGAGTCGAACCACGCCATGGTCAGATCAATGATCGAGCTTTTCGATCTTTTCGTTCAGCCGGGTCAGTTCGGCCTTGAGCGCAGCGATCTCGTCATCCTTGCTGGTCGTCGTTGCGGCAGCGGGTGTTTCGGCGGCAGCGGCAGCCGCTTTGGCGCCGGCCGATCCGGGCTTGAACGCAGCGGTCGCGGCCTCGAACATCGCCATGTTGCGCTTGGCGATCTCGGCAAAGGGAGAATTGGCGAACGCGCCTTCGACCGCTGTCTTGAACTGTTCATGGTTGCGGCGGAAGCTGTCCATCGACGCCTCCAGATAGCCCGGCACCATCGCCTGCATCGAATCGCCGTACATCGCGATCAACTGACGCAGGAAATTGACCGGCAGCATCGTCTGGCCGCGCGATTCCTCTTCCATGATGATCTGGGTCAGGACGTTGTGCGTGATGTCTTCGTCTGTCTTGGCATCGACGACCTTGAAATCGCGGCCTTCGCGCGTCATCGCGGCAAGGTGCTCAAGCGTGATGTAAGACGAGGTCTCGGTGTTATAGAGACGGCGGTTCGCATATTTCTTGATGATGACGGGGCCGTCGCCCGGTGTCTGCTTCTTCATGGGAAAGGTCCCCGCCCAAGTGGTTGGTTCACCTGTAACACCCTTTAATGCCGCACCGCAACACGGACCGCGGCCGTTACCCTTGTTTCTGGAGATGCTGCGCAGCGAAACCGCAACATCATCCGAGCGGCGCGATCTGGCCCTGGCCGGGCTGCGTGCCTATCAGGCGGCCGAACGCGGCAAACCGCGCAAACCCGCGCCGGCGCGCTATCGCAAGGGCCGGGCGCGGCTGCGCGACTATGGCTCGAAGGGTCAGACTGGCGGCCGCCCGGTGATCGTCGTGCCGTCGCTGATCAACCCGCCCTTCATCCTCGATCTGGCGCCCGACCTCTCGCTGCTGCGCTGGCTCGCTGCGCAGGGCTTTCATCCCTATCTGCTCGATTGGGGATCGCCCGATCCCGCAGCGAGAAACATGGACGTGACCGCGCATGTCGAACAATTGCTGCTGCCATTGATCGCGAAGCTCGCCGTGCCGCCGGTACTGATCGGCTATTGCCTGGGCGGGACGATGGCGCTCGCTGCCGCCTGCGCCGTGCCGGTGGCGGGACTTGCGCTGGTCGCGGCGCCGTGGCGCTTCGATGGCTTCAATGGAAAGGCACGCGCCGACATCGCCGAGTTGTGGAAAGCAGCACGGCCGACCTGCGATGCGATGGGACTGGTCCCGATGGAGGTATTGCAAGCGGGTTTCTGGCGGCTGGATCCCGGACGCACGATCGCAAAATACGAAGCATTCGCGGCGATGGATCCGGACAGCGCCGGCGCGCGGACATTCGTTGCGATGGAGGATTGGGCCAATGCCGGCGCGCCCCTGCCTTTCGCGGCCGGCGAACAGATGTTCGACCAGTTCATCGGCGGCAATATCACCGGGCGCGGCGAATGGACCGTTGGCGGCCTGACCGTCGATCCCGTGAACCTCACCTGCCCGGCGATCGATTTCGTTTCATTGAGCGACCGCATCGTCCCCGCGGCAAGCGCGGCCGACCTGACCGACCGGCGCGATCTGGGCGCCGGCCATGTCGGAATGATCGTGGGACGTGGCGCACGGACACAGTTGTGGGAGCCGCTCGCGGGCTGGATCAGCGCGCTGCCCGACCACCGTTGCGGCAATTGAATGCGGCCCCTAGATAGCGCGCACAGCACAAGACCGCCCAAGGAGCTCCCATGACCGATATCGTCATCACCGCCGCCAAGCGCACCCCTGTGGGCAGTTTCCTCGGCGCGTTCGGGACAGTCCCAGCGCATGAACTCGGCCGGATCGCGATCGAAGCGGCGCTGGAGCAGGCCGGGGTCGAAGGTGCGGATGTATCGGAAGTGATTCTCGGTCAGGTATTGACCGCCGCCCAAGGACAGAATCCGGCGCGGCAGGCATCGATGGCGGCCGGCGTACCGAAGGAGATCCCGGCCTGGGGCGTCAATCAGGTGTGCGGTTCGGGTCTGCGCGCGGTGGCGCTGGCGGCTCAGGCGATCGCCACCGGTGACGCGACGATCGTCGTCGCGGGCGGCCAGGAATCGATGTCGCTCAGCGCCCATGCGCAGAATCTGCGCGGGGGGCAGAAGATGGGCGATCTCGCCTTGGTCGATACGATGGTCAAGGACGGGCTGACCGATGTGTTCAACGGCTATCATATGGGCATCACCGCTGAGAATCTTGCCGAACAATATCAGGTGACGCGCGGGCAGCAGGACGAATTCTCGGTCCGCTCGCAGAACCTTGCCGATGCGGCGCGGTCGTCGGGTCGGTTCCGTGACGAGATCGCACCGGTCACGGTCAAGGGTCGCAAGGGCGACACGATCGTGTCCGATGACGAATATATCCGCAGCGGCGTGACGCTGGAGAGCGTGTCGGGCGTGAAACCGGCATTCAAGAAGGACGGCACTGTCACCGCAGCCAATGCCAGCGGCCTGAACGATGGCGCCGCAGCCCTGGTGTTGATGAGCCGCGAAGAGGCCGAGAAGCGCGGATCGACGATCCTTGCTACGATCCGGAGCTGGGCGTCGGCTGGCGTCGATCCTTCGATCATGGGCATCGGACCGGTCCCGGCGACGCGCCGCGCGCTTGAAAAGGCCGGCTGGACCATCGGCGACCTTGACCTGATCGAGGCGAACGAAGCGTTCGCGGCACAGGCTTTGTCGGTCGGCAAGGAACTTGGCTGGGATGCGAACAAGGTCAACGTCAATGGCGGCGCGATCGCGATCGGCCATCCGATCGGCGCGAGCGGCGCACGTGTGCTGACAACCCTGATCTACGAGATGCAGAAGCGCGATGCGAAGAAGGGCCTGGCGACGCTCTGCATCGGCGGCGGGATGGGCATCGCCATGTGTATCGAGCGTTAAGACAAACAGCCGCTCCTGAAGTCGCAATGTTGCATTTTCGCTACACATCCGCCGAAAATGTGCTCTCCCGGTACCTGAACCGCGGATTAACGTTGTGAAAAGCTAGCGCGTCAGCAAAACAAAGCCCCATGCCGCGCGAGCGAACGCTCGCGCTATCTTGGGGATTTATATCACATGCTGAAAACTCGCCTTCTGGCGGCCAGTGCGCTCGCCGCCGGCACTTTCATGGTTCCGACCGGCGCTTTCGCACAAGCTGCTCCAGCCGCCGCTGAGCAGCCTGCAGCCACCGACGCCGCCGATGCCAATGACGATACCATCATCGTGACGGGCTCGCGCATCCGCCGCCCGAACGACGATTCGCCGGTGCCGATCACGACCGTCAGCAAGGAAGAGATTTTCCAGAGCGGCCGTATCTCGGTCGGTGACGTGCTCAACGACCTGCCGCAGCTGCGCAGCTCGCTCGGCTCGCAGAACTCGACCTCGGGTCTTGGTACTCGCGGCGTCAACTTCCTCGACCTTCGCGGCCTGGGCCGTTCGCGCACGCTGGTGCTGATCAACGGCCGCCGCCAGGTGTCGGCAGACATCATCAACAACGGCAACGCGGTCGACATCAACACGCTGCCCACCGACCTGATCGACCGGGTCGACATCGTGACCGGCGGTAACTCGTCGATCTACGGTTCCGACGCCATCGCGGGTGTCGTCAACTTCGTCCTCAAGGACAATTTCGAAGGCCTGCAGTTCCACGGCCAGAGCGGCGTCAGCCGTTATGGTGACGCGGGCAACCAATATGCGTCGGTCGTTGCCGGCACCAACTTCGCCGAAGGCCGCGGCAATATCGCACTCAATGTCGAATTCGCTCACCAGAGCGATTATTACGCGTCGGGCCGGCCCAATCTGCGCCAGAACGACGCCTTCGTCGTGGTCGACACTGACAGCACCCCGGGCGACGATGTAAAGGATCGCGCTTTCTATCGTGATCTGCGCAGCTCGACCATCTCCCTCGGCGGCCAGGTCGGCATCCGCTACTCCGCTGCGGCTGCGCCTTGCGGTAAGGACGCTGCAGGATCGGTAAACTCGGCCTACACCTGCGGCTTCCTGTTCCAGCCCGATGGCAGCCTCGTCAGCCAGACCGGCCTGCGTGTTGGCCTGGGTCCGAACGGCAACTTTGTCGGCGGCAACGGAACGACCAGCCGCGAAGGCAAGCTGGTAGTGCTCTCGCCCGACATCAAGCGCTATGTCGCCAACGCCATCGGCCACTTTGAAATTTCGCCGGCATTTGTGCCGTTCTTCGAAGCGAAATATGTCCGCACCGATGCTCGTGGTTCGCAGAGCGGGCCGTTCTTTGCACAGGGCACGACCCTTCAGGACGGCATCGACGCCGGCTTCGCTGATCGTTCCTATTCGAACGGCGGCGTTGCGGGGACGAACCGTGAGGGCATTCGTCTCGACAACCCCTTTCTGTCGGCCGCGAATCGCAATATCCTCGCCGCGCAGATGACCGCCGCGATCAACTCGGGCGTCAATCCCAATACCGGCACAGCTTTCGGCACCACTGCAGCGGGATTGGCCAACCAGGCCGCCGCATTGGCGCAGGTCGCCGCAGGCACCTACCGTTTCTCGCTGCGTCGTAACTGGGTCGACCTCGGCACTCGCGACGAGCAGATTCGGCGTGAACTGTATCGCGCGGTGGTCGGTGTTCGTGGCGATGTCGGAAGCGACTGGAACTACGAAATCTCAGCCAACTATGGCGAGCACAGCGAGCGCAACGTCATCACCGGCAACGTCAACACGCAGCGTTACCTGCTGGCGATCGACACCACGCGGAACGCCGCTGGACAGATCGTCTGCCGTTCGCAGGTTGATCCGGTATACGGCGGCAGCGATGTCGCCGGCAACGCAGCGGTGCTGGCGCGCGATATCGCCGCCTGCGTTCCGCTCAATCCGTTCGGTCAGGGCAATGTGAGCGATGCCGCCAAGGCATATCTGACGACGCCGACTGTTGCGACCGGCAAGGCGAAGCAGTTCGTCGCAAGCGGCTTCGTTTCGGGCAAACTGTTCGAATTGCCTGGCGGCCCGCTCGCGGTTTCGGTCGGCGGCGAGTATCGTCGCGAGACCCTGACCTATGACCTGGATCCGGTGACTCAGGCTGGCTATGCATTCTACAATGCCATCCCTTCGTTCCGGGCGCCTGCCTTCGAAGTGAAGGAAGCATTCGGCGAATTGTCGGTCCCGATCATCAAGGACGTGCCCTTCTTCAAGGAATTGACGCTCCATGGTTCGGGCCGCGTCGCGGACTATAAGGGTTCGGTGGGTACCGTTTACGCGTATAGCGGCGACGTCACCTGGCGCCCGGTCAGCGACCTGCTGCTGCGCGGTTCCTACTCGAAGTCGGTGCGTTCGCCCTATCTCGGCGATCTCTACTCGGTTCCGGGGCAGAACTTCACGCCGGCACCGAACGATCCTTGCTCGGCGCGTAACATCAACACCGGTTCGTCCACGCGTGCGGCCAATTGCGCTGCTGCCGGTCGTCCGGCGGGTTACGACTACGCCTATACCGCGTCGCTCGAAATCCTCAGCGGCGGCAATCCGAACCTGAAGGCTGAAACCTCCAAGTCGAAGACTCTGGGCGCCGTGTTCCAGCCCAGCTTCTTCCGCGGGTTGACGGTGTCGGTCGACTATTACGACATCACGGTCGATAATGTGATCACCTCACCGACCGTGCAGGCGGCGTTGAACGCATGCTACGATTCGCCGACTCTCAGCAACCAGTTCTGCGCTCTGTTCCAGCGCGCAGGTGCCAGCGGTGGACCCAACGGGGAAGACCCCTTCCGGATCATCGAGGGCTCCTACAAGGATAGCCCGCAGAACTACGCGCGACTGAAAACCCGCGGTTTCGATACGAACATTGCGTTCAATCGTGACTTCGGCTTCATGAAGGCGAGCCTGAAGGGCGTGTGGACCCATGTCGTCCAGAACGACCAGTTCACCGATCCGTCGCGTCCAAACTTCAAGAACGTGATCACGGACGAGTTGGGCGATCCTTCGGACGCGTTCAACATCAGCACCGACCTCAAGTTCGGCAAGTTCACCATCGGACACACCTTCCGCTGGTTGGACAAGATGTACCTGAACACCTGGGAAGACTATAATTCGGTCAATGGCGGCCCTCCGCAGAACCCGGATTATGCGTCGCTCGAGAGGTATCCGGTTACGACCTACAATGACGTCCGCGTCGGCTTCGACGTGAACGACAAGTTCAAGATCGACCTGGGTATCAACAATGTCGGCGACACCAAGCCTCCGTACGGCCTGACCGGCGTCGGCGCGGGCTCGGGCATCTACGACAACCGTGGCCGCTTCTTCTACACGGGCGTCACTGCCAAGTTCTGATCGTCCGATCGGATCGAAAAGGAAGGGCCGGGGATCATCCCCGGCCCTTTTTTATTCTTTTTCGCCACGCGATGACCCCTGATAAGGAAGCATGATGTCTGATGCAGTGATCACTCGTGCCAATCAGCTCAGCGCGTCGGGCGCGACAGCGGACGCCATCGCCTTGCTGACCAAAGCGGCGGACGCCGGCGACGTCGATGCGCTGATGCAGCTGGCCGTCTGGCGCCTTGTCGGGAAGACCATGCCACGCGATCTGAGCGAGGCGCGCGCATTGCTGCGACGGGCGGTTGCAATCGGTCATGTCGATGCCGCGCTGATGGAAGTGGCGCTGACCGCCAATGGCAGTGGCGGGCCCCCAAGCTGGACTGCAGCCCTGTCTCTTCTCCGAACTGCCGCCGTTGACGACCCGATCGCGATGGAGCAACTCCAATTGCTCGATACGATGGCGATCGACGCCGATGGTGCGCCCACACAATTGCCATCCCCGGAAGTGCTGAGCACCGCGCCGCACATCGTCCGCTTCGCAAGATTGTTCACGCAGCAGGAATGCGCACATATCGCTGGAGTCGCGGCTCCGATGCTTGAGCCCGCGCGGATCATCGACCCGCAGACCGGCCAATGGGTTGCGAACCCGATCCGCACGTCGGACGATGCGGCGATCGGTCCCACCAACGAGAATTTGGTGGTTCGCGCACTCAATCAGCGGATCGCCGCAGCCAGCGGGACCAGCATTGGCCAAGGCGAACCGCTGACTGTGCTACGCTACCGGCCGGGGCAGCAATACCGGCCCCATCTCGACACGATCCAGGGCGCTCAAAACCAGCGGATCAAGACGGTGTTGGTCTATCTCAATGAAGGTTTTGACGGCGGCGAGACTGTGTTTCCGGGCGTCAACCTGACGGTGACGCCACGCGGCGGCGATGCCATCCTGTTCGACACTGTTCTGACGACGGGCGCCCCGGATCCCGCGGCGCGCCATGCCGGCCTGCCCGTTCGGCAGGGGGCGAAATGGCTGGCCACGCGATGGATTCGCGCGGAGCCGATCGATCCCTGGACGATCAGCTGACCGTCCAGCAGCGTTGGAACCGCTCTCCAAGCCCCGTCAGTAGCTCATATTGCGACATACCACTCGCAGCAGCCGCCACGGGAAGTCCATAATCCAACGCCACCCAATCGCCTTCGGCCAGCTCTGGCGCGGTCGAAACATCGATTGCGATGAGGTCCATCGAGACGCGCCCGAGCACCGGCAACTGTCGCTCCTCGAACAGAGCCGCCCCAGTGCCTGAGAAACCGCGGAAATAACCGTCGGCATAGCCGAGGTTGAGAATTGCGACCTGCGTGTCCCGGGTGGTCGTGAACGTCGCGTTATAGCCAACCGATGCGCCAGCCGGCACATGACGGCGCTGCAGTATCTGCGCCTCGGGTGTCACAACTTGACGGATCACACCTGCGAATTCCGGCCGCGGCACTCCCCCATATAGGGCAATGCCAGGCCGGGTGAGATCGAAGGCATAGCTCTCACCCAAGGCTATTCCGGCGGAATTGGCGAGGCTCATGCGCCTGGCACCGGTGCGCCCCGCCAGAGCCGCAAAGGCCATGCGCTGACGTTCATTCATCGCATGATCCTGATCGGCGCAAGCGAGGTGGCTCATCAGCGTTTCAACCTGCAGCCCGTCGAGTAGGCCCGCGGCGATATCATCGACCGATACGCCCAGCCGGTTCATCCCGGTGTCGACCATCACGTCACATGATCCGCCACCGGCTTGCTTCCAGCGCGCAATCTGGTTCACCGTGTTGAGCACCGGTCGGGCGCCCCCTGCCCCGGCCTGCGCAAGGTCCTCTTCCCGGACTCCGTGCAAGACCGAGACGGACACGCCGAATGATGCGAGGGGCTCTGCCTCTGCCCAGGTAGCGACGAAAAAATCTCGGCACCCTGCATCGGCGAGGCGTGACACGATCTGCATCGCACCCAAGCCGTAGCCGTCGGCCTTGATCGCAGCACCGCATGCGGCGCTGCCGCTCATCGCGGCAAGCGCGTGCCAGTTGCTGACCAGAGCAGCGGAATCAAGGTTCAAGCGTGAGGGCGCGTTCGTCATGCCCAGCGGTTAGCGTTGCTTGCGGATCTCCGCTAGTCGGCGCTCGCCATACCTGGCCGGGTTTCGCTCAACCCCCATACCGTTACCGCCAGTGCCATCGCGACCACGGCCATGGTGTACCACAGACCCGCATAGGGATCACCGGTCTTCGCGACGATATACTGGCTGATAAAGGGCAAGAAACCACCGAAATAGCCCGTACCGAGATGGTAGGGGATCGACATCGAGCTGTAGCGGATCCGCGGCGGAAACATTTCCGACAACAATGCCGCCACCGGACCATAAGTGACACCGGAAAGCGCACCGAGCACGAGAATCGCGAACAGGATGACGGCGATATTGAGCGGCGCGGGGACGACCTTGTCGAGATTATACCCTGCCTTGGCCAACGCCATGTCGAGGCCGGCTGGCGTGGTATCGGCGATCGGCAGGCCGCCGATCATCACCACCGTCACCGGGCTGTGCGCCTTGGTGTATTGCACGCCCTTTTTCGAGAAATAGTCGAGCAGGATACCGCATTGATCGGTCTGCTTCGTCGCAAACGGGCTATAGGCGCAAACCGGGCCGGAGACGATCACCGGCGCACGCTTCGCCGCCAGCGCAAGATCGGGATTGGCCGCGCTGCCGATCGCCCAGAAGACCGGGAAAAGCAGGATGAGGGTCAGAACATAGCCGACCACGATCGGCTTCTTGCGCCCGACCCGATCGGACAATTTGCCGAACAGAATGAACCAGAACAGCCCCATGATGCAGCCCACGCCGATGATCAGCTGCGCAGCGGTTTCCTGCACGCGCATCGTCGTCTGCAGAAAGGACAGCACGCTGAACATCGCGGTGTACCAGATCACCGTCAGCCCGGCAGCAATGCCGAACAGGGCGACGAACAACCGCTTGAGATTGCCGGGATAGGTAAAGCTTTCGACGAAGGGATTCTTCGCCATCTCACCTTCGGCCTTCATCTTCTTGAACACCGGGCTTTCGGATAGCTTCAGGCGCATCCACAATGACACGGCAAGCAGCAGCAGCGAGAAGAGGAAGGGAAACCGCCAGCCCCAGCTTTCCCAGAGTGCAGCCGGCAGGGCCCACTTGGTCGCGAGCACGACGACAAGGCTGAGGATGAAGCCGCCAACCACGCTCGCCTGGATGAAGCTGGTATAGTAACCCGATTTTCCCTTGGGCGAATGCTCCGCGACATAGATTGCCGCGCCGCCATATTCGCCACCAAGCGCCAGGCCCTGCAGGATGCGCAAGCCGATGACCATGATCGGTGCGGCGAATCCGATCGCCTCGAAAGACGGAATCAGGCCGACACCGGCGGTCGCGATACCCATCAGCGTAATCGTGACGAGGAAGGTATATTTGCGCCCAAGCTTGTCGCCGAGATAGCCGAACAGCACTGCCCCCAGAGGCCGGAAACCAAAGCCGACCGCAAAGCCCGCCCAGGCGAGCAAGGTCTGCATCGTCTCGTTTCCGGCCGGGAAAAAGGTCCGGCCGATGATGCCCGACGCAGCGAGCGTGCCGTAGATGAAGAAGTCGTACCATTCGAACACGGTGCCGAGCGACGACGCGGTGATGACCAGACGGATGTCCTTCACCGAGGGTTCGGACGTCATGCCGGGCTCTGAAGCGATGTCGGCTGCCGTGGTTATGGCCATTGTCTTCTCCCCCTGGTCCCCGCCGAGGTTTAGCGGGATTGTCGAGGGCGGCAAGCGTCCGTGTTGGAGCGATCGATCGTTGCAGGTCGGACGGCCCGACGGGCCGGATCAGGCGCGGGTGAAGTGCATGACCCAGTTGGTTTCCCAGGTCTTGCCACCATCAGCGGACAGGGCCTGGCGCCATTCCGCACTGTTGGCGGTGATCGCCGACCATTGGAAGCGCAACTTGACCGGTTTTCCGCGCAGCATATCGTCGGCAAGGAAGGTTCCGACGCCGTCCTGGAAATTGCCCTTCACCGGCACGTCGATGGTGTGCGGACTGCGCCCGTCGAGCCACCAGATCGCCCAAAGCCCGTTCTTCGGATCATAGGAGCGCAGACCAACCGCACTGTAGGGGCCGCTCGGGATATCGAGCCAGTTGTCGTCGACATTGCCGACGCCACCCATCAGCGGCTGCATCACGCAGGTGCCTTCGAAATCCTGCCACGCGTCGCTACCGGTCAGCCGTTCCTTGAGGCGGTGATGCTTCACGCGCCACGACCCGATCAGGAAATCGAAATCATGCGCATGATCGTCACCGGCAAGGCTATTGGCGACGGCAGGTACAGCCGTGGCGGCGCCGGCCAGGAGAGCAAGGCTGAGCATATCGCGGCGGTCGATCATCGGGCGTCCTCAATTGTTGAACGCTCCGTCTAGTCTCCCGATCCTGACACCCAATGTCAGGATATTCCGGCCTGGTCGGAATTTCCGCCTAGCCTTGGTCAAGCATCCGGATGATCGCCGAGAAATCCAGCCCGCCCTGCCCTTCTGCGTAGAACTTCTCGTACAGTTCGGCCGCCTTCGCACCCATCGGCGTGTCGGCATGCGCCGTGCCGGCCGCTTCCATCGCCAGGCGCAGGTCCTTGAGCATCAGTGCCGTGGCGAAACCGCCCTGATACTCATTATCGGCGGGTGTTTTCGGGCCGACCCCGGGGAGCGGCGCATAGCTCGTCATCGACCAGCTCTGGCCCGACGAAACGCTCGCGATATCGAAGAATTTCTGCGCGTCGAGGCCAAGTTTTTGCGCAAGCAGGAAAGCCTCGCACGTCCCGATCATCGTAATGCCGAGCAGCATGTTGTTGGCGATCTTGGCGACCTGTCCGGTACCGCTTGCTCCGGCATGGATCACCGCCTTGCCCATATCGGCCAGGAAAGGCTGCGCACGATCGAACGCTTCGGCGCTGCCGCCGACCATGAAGGTGAGCGTACCGGCATTGGCAGCCGCAATGCCGCCCGAAACAGGTGCGTCGACCGACGTATAGCCCTTGGCAGACGCTGCTTCGGCGACGCGTTTCGCTGTGGCGACATCAATGGTCGAGCAATCGATCAGGATCGCGGATTGCGGTGCGGCAGCGAAAATGGCGTCGGTATAGACGCCCTCCACATGCTTGCCGGCGGGCAGCATGGTGATGATCGCTTCGGCGCCATCGAGCGCATCTTCGACCGTTGCGGCGGGCAGGCAGCCGGCATCTTTCGCGCGGGCGAGCGCATCGGCCGAAAGGTCGAAAGCGCGGACGTCATGTCCCTTCTTCGCCAGGTTGGCGGCCATGCCGCCCCCCATGTTGCCGAGACCGATGAATGCGACGCGTGCCATGCTATATTCCTTCTCTCCCCTCCCGCTTGGGGAAGGGGCCGGGGATGGGCTCCCGGCCGATTATGTTGCGTGTCATTATGGACCGGGGACCCACCTCCCAGCCCTCTCCCGCAAGCGGGCAAGGGAGAAGGTTATTTGCCCGTCCAGTTCCCCGGGCGCTTCTCGACGAACGCGGCCATGCCCTCCTTCTGGTCGGCGGTGCCGAACAGGGCATGGAACAGCCGGCGTTCGAACTGGATGCCTTGCGCCAGGCCCGTCTCGAACGCGGCGTTGACCATCTCCTTGTTGGCGAGCGCAGCGAGCGGCGCCATGCCGGCGATCGTCGCGGCGGTCTTCAGCGCCTCGTCGAGCAGTTCGGCCGCCGGAATGACCCGGCTGACCAGCCCCGCACGCTCCGCTTCCTCGGCGCCCATCATCCGGCCGGTCAGGCACATCTCCATCGCCTTGGCCTTGCCGATCGCGCGGGTCAGCCGCTGCGACCCGCCCATGCCGGGGCCAACGCCAAGCTTGATCTCGGGCTGGCCGAACTTCGCGGTGTCGGCAGCGAGGATGAAGTCGCACATCATCGCCAGTTCGCACCCGCCACCGAGCGCAAAGCCGGCAACCGCGGCGATGATCGGCTTGCGCGTCGCGGTGAAACGCTCCCACCCGGCGAAATAATTGCCGCTGAACATCTCGGCGAACGACTGGCCGGCCATTTCCTTGATGTCGGCGCCGGCAGCAAAAGCCTTTTCGCTGCCGGTCAGCACCGCGCAATGCTGGCTGTCATCAGCGTCATACGCGGTCATCGCCGCGACCAGCTCGCCGAGCACCTGGTTGTTGAGCGCATTGAGCGCCTGAGGACGGTTGAGGGTGATCAGCGTGACGGCGTCGCGCTGCTCGACGAGCAGGGTTTCGTAAGTGGCCATTGGGTCAGTCTCCGGCGGCATTGTCGAAAGTAGGGGCAGGAAGCGGGGTCCAGGCCTGGCTGGCGGGCAGTGGCTGGAAGAAACCATCGACCATCGCCGCGGTCACGCCTTCGGGTGTGGCGGGATTCCAGATCGGCTGATTGTCCTTGTCGATCAGCAAGGCGCGGACGCCCTCGCCGAAATCGGGATGGCGGAACATGCGTGCGGCAATGCCGAATTCCATCCGCATCTCATCGACGAAATGCGGCTGGCGCGGGCTTTCGACCAGCATGCGCAGCGACACCTTGCACGCGGTCGGCGATTTGGGGCGCAGGGTGTCGAGCTGCTTGAGCGCCCAGTCAGAGCCATCCGTCTCAAGCGCAGCAAGGATTTCCTCATAATCGTCCGAGGCGAACAGCCGGTCGATCAACGGCAGTTGGTCGACGATCTTCGCCAGCGGGGGCGCCACCGCGGCGCCCGCAAGTATCGATTCGACCTTTTCCGGCGTCGCGCAAAGCTCGGCCTTGAGCGCGTCGAGCCTCTCGGACGGGATGAAATAATTGGCGAGGCCAAGCGCGATACAATCCGCCCCGTCAAGCCGCGCACCGGTCAGCGCGAGATATTGCGCCGCCCGCCCGCGCAGCCGCGACAGATAGCGCCCGCCGCCGACATCGGGGAACAGGCCGATCGCGGTTTCCGGCATAGCGAACATCGTGCGTTCGGTGACCACACGGTAGCGGCACGGGCAGGCAATCCCGACGCCGCCGCCCATCGTCACCCCGTCCATGAACACCACGCCGGGCTTCGGATAGGTGTACATCAGATGGTTGAGGCGATATTCCTGAAAGAAGAAGGCTTGCCCAGCCGCGCCATGCCCCTGCGCGCTGCGCGCGATCGTCACCACATCGCCCCCGGCACAGAAACCGCGCCCCTCGGCATGATCGATCAGGATCAGCCGCACGCCGCGATCTTCGCGCCAGTCGAGCAGCGCACGGGTCATTTGCTGCACCATCGGCAGGTTGAGCGCATTCAGCGCCTTGGGCCGGTTGAGGCGCAAACGCCCGGCGCCGCCCTCACGATAGGCAAGTGTTTCGGTCGGGGTGGACATATCGTTCATCGTTAAAGGCAAACTCAGTGAGTGATGGAAACGTAAGAGCCCGGCGCAGGCTCGATGGGATTGGCGGGCTTGCGCGACGCGACGCGCTTGCCGGAACCGGCCGCACTCAGCCAGCCATCCCACACCGGCCACCAGGATCCGGGCTGTTTCTCGGCACCGGTAAGCCAATCCTCGGCGCGGTCGGGCATCGCGCCGCTGATCCAATAGCCATGCTTGTTGGCGGCCGGCGGATTGATCACCCCGGCATTGTGGCCGGAACCGCCCAGGATGAAGGTGACCGGCCCACCGAACAGCTTGCCGCCATCATAGACCGCGCTCCAGGCCGAGACATGGTCGTCCTTCAGCGCAACGAGCAGCACCGGCGTCTTCACCGTCGCCAGGTCGATCGCGACTCCGCCGACCTCGAACCCGGTCCCTTCCTTGAGCGCATTGGAGAAGAGCAGCCCGCGATTATAGGATTTGAGAAACGCCTGCGGAATGCGCGCGCCATCCTCGAACCAGTAGAGCAGGTCGGACGGCGGCGCGGCGCGATCGAGCAGATAATGGTTGATCACCGACGACCAGATCAGGTCGTTCGAGCGCACCGCCGCGAAGAGCTGCTGCAGCTCGGTCGAATCGATGAAGCCGCGCTTTTCGAGATGCGTCTCGAGCGCGTCGAGATGCGCTTCGTGCACGAAGGCCGACCAGTCACGCATATCGGCGAAATCGACCATCGATCCAATCAAGGTCGCGCTACCCACTTCGTCGGCACGCCCCTTGGCAGCCAGATACGCCAGCGTGATCGCGACCAATGTGCCACCGAGGCAAAAAGCGAAGAGATCGACTTTCGCCTTGCCGGCCTTTTTGCGAACTTCGCCGAGCGCAGTGACGATACCGTCCAGGACATATTGCTCGACGCCGCAATCGCGGTGGCTCTCGTCCGGATTGATCCACGAGACGACGAACACGGTGCGGCCTTGCTCGACCAGCCAGCGCACCATGCTCGATCGCGGCTGCAGGTCGATCATGTAGAATTTGTTCACCAGCGGCGGCACGTAGAGCATCGGCTCGGCATGCACGTCGGGGGTGACCGGGTCATACTGGATCAGCTGGAACAGGTGATTCTGGAATACCACGCTGCCCGGCGTCGCGGCGATATTGCCGCCCTTGGTAAAGGCATTTTCGTCGCTGCGCCGACGCACGATACCTTTGCCCGACGCCATGTCCTCAAGCAGATGCGCAAAGCCCGCCGCAAGATTGGCGCCGCCGGTTTCGACCGTGCGCCGGATCACCTCCGGATTGGTCATCGCGAAATTGGTCGGCGCGATCGCATTAAGATATTGATCGAGGACAAAGGCCGTCATGGCCTTGTCCGGGCTATGCGGCCCGTCAGCGACATCCGCTACCGCGCGCAGCTGTTTCGACGCCAGCAGATAGGCGTCGCGGAGACCACGGAAATAGGGCTGCTCTTCCCATTCCGGCGCGGAGAAACGCCGGTCGCGCGGCTTTTCCGCATCCGCCTTGGGCAGCCAGGCCTGAGTCCAGAACTCGCCCCATTCGCGCGCCGCCTGCAGTTGCACGTCGAACAATTGCTTCGGGTTGGCGCCAAGCCCCATGGCGAAGCCCGACATCGAGCGAAACAGCGCGAGCGGATCATAGGGCTGGCTGGGCCCGGTCGGGATCGGCGCGCGCGCGGCCTTGCCCAGCGCGCTCGACACATTGGCGAGCGCGTCCTGCCATAATTGCGTGACGCTTGGCGGATTAGGCTGATCGGTCCCCGGAGTCTCGCTCATTGCCGGGTCAGCTCGCGGCCGACGATCATGCGCATCACCTGGTTGGTGCCCTCGAGGATCGAATGCACGCGCAGATCGCGCCAGAAGCGCTCGATCGGATAATCCTGCAGATAGCCATAGCCGCCATGCAGCTGCAGCGCGCGGTCAACCACTGACGATCCGGTATCGGTTGCGAGCCGCTTGGCCATTGCCGCAAAGCGCGTCTTGTCGGGCGCATTGGCAGTGACCTTGGCGGCCGCCATGTAGAGCAGAGCGCGCGCCGCCTCGAGCTCGGTCGCCATATCGGCCAGGGTGAATTGCGTGTTCTGGAAATCGGCGATCGCGGTGCCGAACTGTTTCCGGTCCTTGGTGTATTGAATAGCCTCGTCGAGGCAGCGCTGCGCACCGCCGAGCGAGCAGGCGCCGATATTGAGCCGCCCGCCGTCGAGCCCCATCATCGCGATGCGGAACCCTTCGCCTTCACCGCCCACGAGATTCTCCACGGGCACACGCACACTATCGAAAATCACCTGCCGCGTCGGCTGCGCATGCCAACCCAGCTTGCGCTCGTTCGCGCCGAAGCTCACGCCCGGCATGTCCTTTTCGATCACCATGCAGGAGATTCCCTTCGGCCCCTCCTCACCAGTGCGCACCATGGTGACATAGACCTCATTCTCGCCTGCGCCGGAGATGAACTGCTTGGTGCCGGTCACGACATAATGATCGCCATCCCGCACCGCCTTGGTCTTCAGCGCCGCGGCATCCGAACCCGATGAAGGCTCGGTCAGGCAATAGCTCGCCATGCGCTCCATCGTGACGAGATCGGGGAGATACTTCTCCTTCACCGTCTGCGACCCGAAGCGGTCGATCATCCACGACGCCATGTTGTGAATGCTGATGAACGCGCTGGTCGCGGGGCAGCCATACGCCATGGCTTCCATGATGATCGCGGATTCGAGCCTGCCGAGATTGATCCCGCCGCTTTCCTCCGAAACATAGATCGCGGCAAAGCCGAGTTCGGCCGCCGCCTTGATCGTGTCCTTGGGGAAAATATGCTTCTCGTCCCATTCCGCGGCATGCGGCGTGATGCGGTCGGCGGTGAACTTCCGCGCCAGATCCTGGATCTCGCGCTGGTCGTCGGTGAGGTCGAACTGGTTGGTCATGCTGGTCTCATGTCGCTGGGGTTACGATGGGCACCGCTGTGGCGGGCGATGCCGGAACGGGAGCGGGTGTGGCGTGGATCACGCGCTCGGTGAACAGGGCTTTGGCAACCCTTATATCATTGCGCGGATACCAGCGCGGGCCGGTAATGTGGTTCTGCCAAGCGAGTTGCTCCGCAAGCGTGCCGTTGGCCCAAGCGATCTCGGGCACGGCATCATAGATCGGATCGGCATAGGCGCGGTCGGCAGTGACGATCCCCCAGCCATCCTTGCGCAGCGCCTCGATCAAATCGGGCATGAACAGGGCGGCAAGATCGGTTTCGTGCAGCAACAGCATATGCACCGGTGAACGGCCGAGCGTACGCCGCATCAGCGCGTCGGAGAAATTGGCCGACTGCACCATCGTCTCGACATAGAGCGTGCGCAGCGCTGCCATATCGACCGGCTTGCCCGCCTTTTTCGCGGCGATCGACTGCTCCTCGAGATACCAGTCGGATCCGTCCACAGTGACAAAGCCGTTGCGCAGATGCCGCGCGCGCAAGCCGGCCCGCACTGCGTCGCGCTTCACCTTGTCGGGGCCGCCTTCGTCGAGTGCCGGAAAGCGGAACCAGGGGCGATAGCCTGGCCGGCCCTTCAACCATGCTTCGGCCTTGTCGATATCGGCGAGATAAGTCTGTGCCGATGTCTTCGACAGGCGCAGATGCGAATAGCTGTGATCGGCAACGACATGGCCCGCCATGACATAGCGATCGATCCGTTCTGCATCACCGTCACCGCGGTCGATCCTGCCCGGATTGACGAAAAAGGCCACCTGATCGACCCGCGCTTGCTTCAGGCCCGCGATCAGCAGGGCATTGCGCTGATTCACCGTCAGAAAGGCGCCCGGCCCGCGCGGCGCATCGTCGAAGCTGAGCGCAATCATCTTGGCGGGCATCGCCGGCGGCATGGAACTGATCGCCACCGACGAGGAGCGCACGCCGATGAACAATGCAGCGAGGATAAGAACGATGCGCATACCGGATTACCCGAACGGCACGCGGATGGCCGCGAGATCATCGATCTCGCACCTCGCGCCGAAAAGGGTGAGCCGGGTGGTCATGCGATATCCCCTAGCAGCGCTCGTAGCGATAGGTCGCGGCGGGCGATTGTTCGGTCCGCACCAATGCTGTGCCCGCCGTGACCAGTTCGAGCGTGGTGCGCTTCTGCCAGCTCCGCCCCTCACCCGTGAAATTCAGGTCGGCGGTCATCTTGTACTGCGATTGGCGCGACAGCGCATCGATCTTCGCAGTGGATGCGTAGAAGCTCAACTTGTCGGCAAAGACCGTCACCAGCCCCTTGGTATCGGTGCGGCTGAAATCGCAATCGGCAGGTGTGATGCCCCAGCGGCCGAGAAAGGCCGGCGGCAAGGTTTTCGCTGCCTTGGCAGCGCTTGGCGCATCGCTTTTCGGCAAGCCGCGTGCGGCGTCGGAGGACTCGTTCGCCGCGATGGTCGCCTCGATGCTGGCCGCGGCCTGATTGTCGGAAGGCTCGGACGAGCAGGCCGCCAGGGTCAGTGCCAGGGCCACAAGGCCGGCAACAGGCAGTACGTGCATCACGCCGCCGGACATTTGGCGTAGCGATAAGAGGATGCCGGCTCTTCCTCGGTACGGAGCAGGGTCTTGCCGCCATCGACAAGCTGGAACACGGTCTTGCTGCTCCAGGTCTGACCCTCACCGTTGAAGGTAAGATCGGCCGCCAGCCCATTGTCCGAAATGGGCGCGATCGTCACGACCTTGGCGCGCGATTCATAGAATTTGAGGCCGCCGGCGGAGACCGTCAGCAAGCCCTTGTTGTCATCACGTGCCGGATCACAATCATTGGCGGTCATGCCCCAGCGCCCCTGAAAGGCGGCCGGGAATGTCGTTGGCGATTTCGGCGCGGGCTTGCGCACATCGACGGTTTTGTCGGTGGCGACGGTTGTTTCCTTCACCGGCTTGGCAGGCTTGACGGTAATGCCATCACGGGCGTCTGCCGACTCGTTCGACGGTGCAGCCGGACCATTACAGGCGGCGAGCGCACAGGCCAGAATCGCGGGAATGATCAGTTTCTTGGTCATGAAAAAGCCGGTGCCTCCATTTGCCGGGGCGGCAAGTCCCCGATCGCATCAATGCTTATCCCCTTCGGCCAAGGGATGACATAAATCGAGAGTGACCTCCCCTTCCTTGTGCTCCCGCGAAGGCGGGAGCCCAGACTGGGTCCCCGCCTTCGCGGGGACACAAGCTTACCTAACCAAAGGGAATAAGCAGCGATCACATCCTCTGGTAACGCATTCCGCGCGAAACCTCTCCCTGGCCGCCCGAGCCCTGCGGAAATGTGATGGGCGTCATCCGCCGCGCAAGCCATAACGCGCTCTGTATGATCCGGCTGATGCTTCAACCCCGCGCGTCCGCGCCACTGCGTGATCAACCCCAACTGAAAATCCAGCTGAAAAACGTCTCGCAATTTCAGAATTGATCGGGGATTTTCAGACTTGCACAGCCGGCCCGTTCGAGATGAGCTAGAGTCGCCCGAAGAGGCAGCTGGTAATGGGGCCGCATGATGATCGAAACGCTGACGACATTCGCCCTGCGTTGGGTGCATAGTTTCCAGGTCGAGATGATCCGTTACCTGTTCGGCGCGGCTGGAGTGGCGCTGACCTATTGGCTGGCGCGACGCTGGACTGCACCCCGGCGTATCCAGCAGCGCCAGGCAACCATGGCTGACCGGCGGCGCGAACTGTTCCTGTCGGTACAAACGGTCGCCATTTTCGGGCTGGTCGGGCTGATCGCCTTTGCCGCCATCCGCGCGGGACTCATCAGGATCGAAAAAGGGCCGATCGACCCGACCGTTTTCACGGCGCAGTTGATCGTGCTGATCATCATGCACGACGCCTATTTCTACTGGATGCATCGCGGGCTGCATCTGCGCGCCCTGTTCCGCCGCGCGCACGCCGCACATCATGTCTCGCGCACGCCGACCAGTTGGGCGTCCTATGCTTTCGCGCCGATCGAATCGGTGACTGAATCGCTGTACATCCCGGTCCTGCTGATCGCCATGTCGGCGATCATGCCGGTCTATTCGCTCGCCGTGTTCATCTTCCTCGGCCATCAGATCCTGCGCAACGCGATCGGCCATTCGGGTCATGAGCTGGCGTGGAGCGGGTTCACCCGCAGCCGCTGGACCGGATGGCTGACCACCACCACGCACCATGACCTCCATCATAGCGAGGGACGGTATAATTTCGGGCTCTATTTCACCTGGTGGGATCGGATGATGGGCACTGAGCATCCGCGCTATCATGAGAAGTTCGAAGCCGTAGCGGGACGCAGCAAGATCGCGTCGGATCCGGTCCTGGTCTAGGCCGAACGGCAGCGGCGGTGGTGCGCCATGTCCACCAATCCATGGTCGGGATCGCAATGACGAGCGCATCCCTTCAAAAACGTCGACCGGCCATGTTGCACGATGGACGCCGCCGCGCGGGCAGGTCATATTATAGCGATGACTAGGCTTATCCTGCTCGACATGGCGATCCGCATGCTGGCGATCGGCCAGTTGTTGCTGATCATGATCGTGATCGGCCTTGGCCGCGCCCCACATGCGATCCGGGTGGCGATCGCGCTGCTGCTGACCGGTATTGCTTCCTATCTCGCGGCCGCCACCCCACTGTTCCGTCCGCTCGATGCTCCGCTGTGGCTGATCGTCCGCTTCTCTGCGCAGATGACGCCCTGGCTGTTGTGGACCTTTGCCCATCTGCTGTTCGAGCGCCCGATCGACCGGCGCGCAGCGTTCTGCAGCGCCGCGGCGCTGGTCGGATGTGCGATCTCCTATCTCATCGCGGCACGCTGGGCGCCGGGCGCCGAATTCTGGGGCACGCAATTCTGGATCGCGCTGATCCAGCACGGCATTTCGCTGGTCCTGATCCTCCAGGCAATCATGATCGCGTTTCTCGAGCGCGGCGACGACCTGATCGAGAAGCGCCGCCGCCTGCGTTTCGGCTTTGTCGTGCTGGTCGGCAGTATCGCGTTCATCGTGCTGGTGCTCGAGATGTTGTCCGGCTTCCGTTACTCCGGTCTTGGCATCGCCCTTGGCCAGTCGATCGCCATTCTCATCGCGACCACTGCCGTCGCGGTGGCATTCCTCCAAAGCGATCCCGAATTGCTGTTCGATCCGGCCGAACCCGCGCCCGAACCCAAGCTCAGCCCGTCCGAACATGTGCTGAAGCGCAAGCTCGACGCCGCGATCGCCGGGGCGGTCCACCGCGAACCGGGCCTGTCGATCGGCGGCCTGGCGGAACGGCTGGGTACGCCCGAGCACCGGCTGCGCAGCCTGATCAACCAGCGGCTCGGCTATCGCAACTTCTCGGCCTTTCTGAACCATCACCGTATCGCCGAAGCAAAGGCGTTGCTTGCCGACCCGGCCCATGTTGACTTGCCGATCCTGACCATCGCGATGGACCTGGGATATGGCTCGCTCGCGCCGTTCAACCGCGCTTTCCGCCAGGAAACCGGCGAGGCGCCGAGCAAGTTTCGCCGCGGTGCGATTATGGATAATTGAAAAATGCCGATTGATTTCGAAATCAATCGAGGATTTTCGAGCGCGCGCAGCCGCGCCTGACAGGATCGCATAGCCCCGGCCGGGAGGATCTTTCCCGACGGAGCCCTGTGATGATCGAAACCCTGATCGAGATAGTACGCACGTTCGCCGCTCACTGGTTTTTCGGCTTCCAGGAGGAACTGATCCGCTATCTGGTCGCCGCAGCCGGCGTGACCGCGATCTTCTGGCTTGCCCGGCGCTATATCGCGGCGCGCCGCATTCAGCAGCGCGTGGCGACGATGGCGGACCGACGGCGGGAAATCTTCCAGTCGATCCGCACGGTCGCGATCTTTCCGTTCGTCGGACTGCTTACCGTCGCGGCCGTCGGCCTCGGGCTGGGCCAGGTCGATTTCGGCCCGCCCGATCCGCTGATCCTGATCATCCAGGTGGTCGTGATCATTCTGGCGCACGACACCTATTTCTACTGGATGCACCGCATGCTGCATTTGCGCGCGATGTTCCGCCGCGCGCATGCCGCACATCACAATTCGCGCACCCCGACCAGTTGGGCGGCCTATTCCTTCGCACCGATCGAATCCGTCACCGAGGCGCTGTTCGGGCCGATCATCCTGATCGCCATGTCGTGGATCGTGCCGATCTATCCGATCGCCGGCCTGTTCTTCGCCGCCCACCAGATGCTGCGCAACGTGCTCGGCCATTCGGGCCATGAACTGGCGTGGAGCGGATTCACGCGCAGCCGCTGGACCGGTTGGCTCACCACCACCACGCACCATGACCTGCATCACAGCGAGGGGCGGTATAATTTCGGGATCTACTTCACCTGGTGGGACCGGATGATGGGCACCGAGCATCCGCGCTATCATGAGAAATTCGAAGCCGTGGTGAGCCGGGGCAAGACGTCGACTGATCCGGTCACGGCGTAAGCGGAAATACGGGTGGGGGCCCATAGCAAGGGGAAGATCAGGAGTAGAAATGACGAAACGGGCGCGACGGACTCACGCTCCTGGGTTCAAGGCGATGGTGGCCCTGGCGGCGCTGAAAGGAGAGAAGACGCGGGCCGAACTGGCGCAGCTGTACGATGTGCACGTCAACCAGATCACCAGCTGGAAAGAGCAGTTGCTGGGCGGAGCAGCCGGGGTTTTCGCAGGCGGCCCGCCCGAGCGGGACAGGTCCTGAGTCGATGAAGCTGACGCAGAAGACCGACGTCTTGCCCGCTCCGCCCGGCAGGCCAGGCCTGCCGGGCGTACCGCAGCGATAGATCGTCCTCTGGGAATGCACGCCGCGCCCTACCCCATGGTCGGGATGACGAAGGCGTTCCCGCCGTCGGGCGAGCCGTCGGGCCAGCGCTGGGTGATGGTCTTGACCTTGGTCCAGAACTTCACACCCTCCATGCCATGCTGGTTGGTGTCGCCGAATGCGGAACGCTTCCACCCGCCAAAGGTGTGATAGGCGACCGGCACCGGGATCGGCACGTTGATGCCGACCATGCCGACATTGACGCGCGAGGCGAATTCGCGCGCGGCATGGCCGTTGCGGGTGAAGATCGCGACGCCATTGCCGTACTGATGCTCGCTCGGCAGGCGCACGGCATGCTCGAAATCATCGGCACGGACGATCTGCAGCACCGGCCCGAAAATCTCCTCCTTGTACGATTCCATCTGCGGCGTGACGTGATCGAACAGGCTCGGGCCGATGAAGAAGCCCTTCTCATGCCCCTGAAGCTCGAAGCCGCGCCCGTCGACGACCAGTTCGGCGCCTTCGTCGACGCCGGTCTGGATCCAGTTCTCGACCCGCTGCTTGTGCGCCGCGTTGACCACCGGACCGTAATGCGCGTCACTGTCGGTAGACACGCCGACGCGCAGTGCGGCGATCGCCGGGATCAGCTTTTCGCGCAACGCAATCGCGGTCTTCTCGCCGACCGGCACCACCACCGGCAGCGCCATGCAGCGCTCGCCAGCGCTGCCGAATGCCGCGCCCGACAGGTCGGCGACGACCTGGTCGAGATCGGCGTCGGGCATGACGATGCCATGGTTCTTGGCCCCGCCCATCGCCTGCACGCGCTTGCCCGCCGCGACGCCGCGCTTGTAGACATAATGCGCGATGTCCGACGACCCGACAAAACTGACCGCGCTGATCGCGGGATGGTCAAGGATCGCATCGACCATTTCCTTGTCGCCCTGAACGACCTGCAGGATGCCCTCAGGCAGCCCGGCCTCGAGGAACAACTCGGCAAGCCGCACCGGCACCGACGGGTCGCGCTCCGACGGCTTGAGGATGAAGGCGTTGCCGGTCGCGATGGCGACGCCGCTCATCCATAGCGGGATCATGCCGGGGAAGTTGAACGGTGTGATGCCCGCGCCGATGCCAAGCGGCTGGCGCATCGAATAGACGTCGATGCCGGGGCCGGCGCCCTGGGTATATTCACCCTTCAGCACATGCGGGATGCCGCAGCAGAATTCGATCACTTCCAGCCCGCGCTGGATATCGCCCTTGGCGTCGGCAATGACCTTGCCATGTTCGGAACTGAGCAGATGCGCCAGCTCCTCCATATTCTGTTCGACCAGCGCCTTGAAATTGAACATCACGCGCGCGCGGCGCTGCGGGTTGGTCGCGGCCCAGCCCGGCTGCGCTGCCTGCGCCGCGGCAATCGCGCGGTCGAGATCGGCCTGGGTACCGAGCGCAACCTGCGCCTGGATCTGGCCGGTATTTGGGTCGAACACGTCGCCGCTGCGCGCTGCGCCGCCGCCTGAATGGCCGACGATGAAATGGTCGATCTGCCGCATGTCGATTTCTCCGGGGGCGGCGACCGACAGCGGCTGCCGCAATTCGTTGCAGCGCCTATCCCACTAGGCATTTCTGCCGACAAGAGCCTATATTCGCCGCCTTGATGTGCATTTTTGCAGGGGTCGATGCGAAACTGGGATGATCTGAGGATTTTCGTCGCGGTGGCACGGGCACAGCGTATCGCGCCAGCGGCGCGGACACTGGGTGTCGATGTGACCACCGTGTCACGTCGCCTTGCGCGGCTCGAAGGCGATGTGGGCGCACCCTTGTTCGAGATGCTCGGCGGCGAGCGCCGGCTGAGCGAAGCGGGCCAGGCGCTGCTTGCCCATGCCGAGACGATCGAGGCGGCGGTGATCGCGGTGACCGCGGGCGATCCGAACAGCGCATTGGCCGGACATGTTCGCCTCAGCCTTGCCGAAGGGCTCGCAACTCATGTCGTCGCGCCGGGCATCGCGGCGTTCAGCGCCGGCCATCCCAATATCCGGCTCGACCTGATCACCGCCTCGGGTTTCCTCAATCCCTCGAAGCGCGAAGCGGACATCGCAGTGATGCTGGCGCGGCCGCGCAACCGGCATTTGCGTGCAGTCAAGCTGGCCGATTATCAACTCGGGCTTTACGCGACCCAGGCCTATCTCGACGCGCGGAGCATGCCCGACAATGCAGCGGCGCTCGAGGGCCATACGCTGATCAGCTATGTGCCCGAACATATTCACGCGGTGGAATTGGATTATCTTTCCGAAATCCATGACGGACTGGTCGCGCAAGTGCGCAGCACCAGCATCAATGTGCAGCATGCGATGATCCGCTCGGGTGCCGGGATCGGCATCCTGCCCAATTTCATCGCCACGCGCGATCACTCGCTGGTGCCGGTCTTGCCCGGGGTGACGCTAGGGCGAAGCTTCTGGCTGGTGACGCATGAGGACACCCATGCGACGCCGCGCATCCAGGCGGTGATCGAATGGCTCCGCGGCGTTGCGGCAGCGGTGAGCTAAAGCCGCTGCGAGCTCACCTGATCCACATCCCGCGCTCGCCCGAGACCAACAATATCTTATTAACTAACTTATATATAACAATATTATTGATGTCCCATATCTCTTGACTACCGGTGTCCCATATCTCTCAGCCCCCTCGCGAAGGCGGCTGCCTGACACAGTCCGGTGTCCCATATCTCCCGGCTCTCCGGCCGGGACGGGGTCTGACACATTCCGGTGTCCCATATCTCCCCAAGCCCTGTCATTAAGCCGGATGTTCTAGCGGCCGACCGTCACCAGCAAGGGCAGCCCATCGGGCGTGTCGACCCAGCGCGCCTCGACGCCGAACACCATGCGGATCGCATCGGGGGTCAGCGCTTCCGCGACTGGCCCGAAACCGGCCATCAGCCCGTCCTTCAGCAGCAGCACGTCATCCGCCGCACGCGCCGCGAGGCCAAGGTCGTGGAGCACGATCGCCACCCCCGCCCCGGCGTTCGCGGCGTCACGCAACCGGTCGAGAATGTCGATCTGATGCGCCGGGTCGAGGCTGGCCAGCGGCTCATCGGCGAGCAGCCAGCGCGGCTCGCCCGCCAGCACCCGGGCAAGCAGTACCCGGGCACGCTCGCCCCCGGACAATTGCTGGATCGGGCGCTCGGCGAAATGGAGCGTCTCGGTCGCCGCCATCGCACGCATGATCGCGTCGAAATCCTGCGGCGACGGCGCAGCATAGGGCGTGCGGTGCGGCAGGCGGCCGAGTGCGACGACATCGGCGGCTGTGACGTTCCAGTGCACCACGGCGTCCTGCGGCAAGTAACCGATCCATCGGGCGCGCTCGCGCGGATCGAACACGGCGACATCCCGGCCGTCGAGCCGGACGGCGCCCCGCGCGAGCGGGATCAACGCTGCGGCCGCCTTGACCAGGCTGCTCTTGCCAGCACCGTTGGGGCCGAGGATCGCGGTAATGCGCCCGGGCCGAAGCGTCGCGGTAATATCGTCCAGTACCAAGCGACCGGACAGGCTGACGGCAAGCGCTTCGACGCTCAGCTCCATGCCAGCCTCCGTCCCCTGAACAGCAAAGCGAGGAAGAACGGCCCGCCGATCAGCGCCATGGCAACGCCGAGACGGAGCTCACCCGCGCCAGGGATCAGGCGGCACAGGCTGTCGGCGATCAGCACCAGCGCCGCCCCGCCAAGCATGCTCGGCAGCAGCAGCGCGCTTGGCCTGTGCCCGAACAACGGACGCAGCAGGTGCGGCACGACCAGGCCGACAAAGCCGACCACGCCGGTCACCGCGACACTGGCGCCGATGGTCAGCCCAGTGCCGAGCACCACCAATGCCTGGAGCCGGCCGAGCCGCACACCGAGCGAGCGAGCGGCGGATTCCCCTAGGGTCAGCGCATCGAGCGAACGGCCGGTGAGCAGCAGCAGCACCGCGCCCGCCACCATGAACGGGACCGCCAGCCGGACATCGTCGAGGCTGCGATCGGTCAGCGCTCCCATCAGCCATTCGATCACCTCGGCGACCGCATAGGGATTGGGCGTGATCGAGATCAGGAAAGCTGTGAGTGCCCCGGCAAGGCTTGCCAGCACGGTGCCGGCGAGAATGAAGGTCACCGCATTCGCCTGGCGCCAGGTCAGCGCGGCAAGCAGCAGCATCGATCCGCCCGCGCCGAGCATCGCGCAGGCGAACACGATCAATGGGCTGATGGCGACGCCGGACACGATCGCAGCAACCGCACCGAGCGCCGCGCTCGACGACACGCCGACCACCCCGGGATCGGCGAGCGGGTTCCTGAGATAGCCTTGCAGCACCGCGCCCGACAGGCCGAGCACCGCACCGATCGCGAGGCCAAGCACCGCGCGCGGCAAACGCAGCTCGAGAATGATCGCCCAGCGCGGATCGGCGGAGAACCAGGCGGACAAGGGCACCCAGGCCTTTCCGGCGACCAGTGACAGGCCGAACGCAAGGACGACCAGCAGGGCGAGCAGGAACAGCTTGAGCTTCATGACAGCGAGCGCCGGATTTTCGCCAGCTCGGCGAGCGCCGGGATGATCGTCGGGCCGCCGCAATTGACCAGGTTGCGCGGGAAGGCGACTTCGGTGGTGTTCGCTCCGATTCTCGCCAGAACGCGGCGACGCAGCGCGGCGGTGCGGGCGGTCGTGTCGGGAGTCATGATCACGCGCGGCGGTTTGGTGACGATGGTTTCGATCGGCAGGCTCCCGGTCGAGGCGAGGCCATAATCGGCGGCGGCGTCACGAAAACCGGCATGGGTCAGCAATTCGTCGAGCAATGTCCCCGATCCATTGACCAGGTCTCCGGCGATGAACAGCAGGGCCGAAGGGTGCCCTGCGTTACCCCTTCCCCGTTCGTGCTGAACCCGTCGAAGCCCCGTCCTGCTTTCTACGCCCGAAGAGGAGGGCGGCGCTCCGACGGGCTCAGCGCGAACGGAAGGGATGGCGGACGACGCCAACGCGGCATCGATACGCGCGTTGAGTGCTTTGCCCTTGTCCACCGCCCCCACGGCCGCTGCGACCTGTTCGATCTGCGCCTTGCTCGCCGCGATGGTGATTGGCGAGTCCATCACCAGCGTCTTCAGCCCGGCCCGCTCATACGCCGCGCGCGTGGCGAGCGGCGTGAAGCTGCTGGTCAGCACCAGCGCGGGGTGCAGCGCGATGACTTCTTCCGCCGTCCCTGCCGTAGACGGGTAACGGCGCGCCACATCGGCGGCGATCGAACTTGCCGCCGGATTGTGCGAATATTGGCTGATCGCGGTAATCCGCGCCGGATCGACCAGCTCGATCAGGATCGCATCGGCACATGGATTGGTCGAAACGATCCCCCCTTGTGACCCGCCGCCCGCACCGTCGCGCAACGGCGCAGAGCACCCGGCGAGCAACAGCGCGAGCGGCAGGAGCGCCTTCATCAGTCGAACTTCACCCGCACGCCGCCATAGGCCGCGCGACCATAGGTGCCGTAGCCACGCACGACCTCATATTTTTCGTCGAACAGATTATCGACGCGGCCATAGATTTCGAAGCGGTCGGCGACCGCGATCGAGGCGCGAAGGCCGGCCAGAACATAGCCGTCGAGCCGGCTGAAGTTCCCGGCATCGTCATAGCTGTCGCCGACATGGCTGACCGTCGCGCCCGCCGACAGGCCGAACGGGAAGCGATAGTCGATCGAAGCGCTGACCGTCTGATGCGGGCGGCGGGCAAGGTCCTTGCCGAAATTGCTGCCCGGCGAGCGGTTCTCGCTGTCGATATAGCTGTAGTTTGCCGTGAAGGTCAGCGCGTCGACCGGCCGCAGCGCGAGTTCGAACTCGACGCCTTCGGCCCGCGTGCGAGCAATATTCTGGTAGGTGAAGGTGCCGAGATCGAAATCGATCTGGTTCTTCGTATCGCGGTTGAAATAGGTCACGCCGACGCGCGCCGCGCCCGACAGGAAGGATTGCTCCACGCCCACATCATAGTTGCGGGCCGTTTCAGGCCGCAGCGCATCGCGCGCCGGAACGCCGGGAGTGGCCGGGCCAGGCGTACCATAAGGGCCGTAGAGCTGGTACAGCGTCGGCGCCTTGAAGCCCTCGCCATAGCTCGCGCGCAGCGTCGTGCCGGTATCGAGCGCCAGCGCAGCGCTCGCGCCGAACGTGGTCCGGTTGCCATAGGCCTTGTGGTCGTCGTTGCGCACGCCGCCAGTGATTGTCAGCTGCCGTACGGGAGTGACGATCAATTCGCCGTAAAAGCTTGTGACCCCGGTGCTGTAGCGCGTGGAGGCATCGGCGTAGCGGCTATTCTCATGCTCTGCCCCGGCGACGACGCGTACTTGGTCGATGACGCGGAAATCGCCCTGATATTCGTAGCGCTCCGTGCGGCCGCGTCCGATAAAGGACGGCTTGGTGCCGAACGCCGGATCGTAATTGTCACGATCGACATCGGCGATGGTGAAGGCGATGCGGTTCTTCAACCGATCGTCGAGCAGGTTCACATGCACGCCGGCATAGCCATAGAGCTCCCGCGCGGTGGAATATTCATTGGTGTCGGCCAAGGTGTAGTTCGGCGCAGGGAAGCCGTCGAGATCGGTACGGCTGTTCGCATAATAGCCGCGCAGGTCGAGGCCGATGCCGGGGGTGAATTCGACACCGACTCGTGCTGTCGCGCCATATTGGCGATAGCCGTCACGCTCGTTGCCATTGGCCGCGACCGAAATGCCGTCGGTGCGGACGTAACCGCCGGTCAGCGAGCCCGAGAAAATACCGCTCTTGCCCGAAATCGCGGCATTGGCGCTGACACTGTCGGCATAGCCATACTCGGCATTGGCGCGTGCCTGCAGCCCCTCGGTCGGCCTTGCGGTGATGATGTTGACGACCCCGCCGATCGCCTGGCTACCCCAAGGCACGGAGTTCGGCCCGCGCAGGACCTCAATCCGGTCGATCGATCCGGCAAAGAGATTGCCGAAATCGAACGCGCCGGCGGGCGATGAAGGATCGTTGACGCGAACGCCGTCAATGATGGTCAGCGTCTGCGCGTCCTCGGCGCCGCGGATCCGCACCGCGGTGACGGTTCCAATGCCGCCATTGCGCGACACAGTGACGCCCGGTGTGGTGGCCAGCAGGTCGGAGACGCTGACGGTCTGACGACGCTCGATGTCGGCGCGCGTGATGACCGTGACGGCCTGGCCGACCTGATCGATCGGCTGCGCCACGCCGGTCGCGGTGACGACGATCTCTTCGCTCTTCGCATCGGCGATCGCGATCCCATCATCGCTCGGCGTGGTGTCTTGCGCCATGACCGGTGTCGCAGTGAACAGCACTGCGCCGGTCAGCAAAATCTTACGGTATTCGAACATGGTATGCCCCTTTGCATGGGGCCGGGTACCGGGTGTCAGGAACGACATCCGGCCAACGGCCCGATTCCATGTCGTTCGCTCAAAGGTGCCCCATCGGGGTTTGCCCTCGTCCGCACCGGAACTCCCGCCCGCGCAGTGGATCGACCGTGTCGGGCAGGTCTCCTGACTTCCGGGTCTTCGCGTGATGCTCCGCCTTCCCAGGCCCGATCGGCCCAGTGGCGTATGTGGAGCACCAGCTCGCCGGTTACAGTTGCGGGAACAGCGTCGGATTGGCGGCCTCTCGCCCGCGCACCGAACTTCCCTTTTGCTTCCCGTCTCCGGGAACCCGTCACGACGCGGCCCCTACGCGGCTCGTCACCGATGTGCAACCAAGTGCCGCGATCCACGTTAGTAAATTTGCAGGAAAGGAAGGGGATAAGGAGCCATTCGCAGCTCATTTCCTTGAAGGAACTGGTCGTGAGAACGTTTGAATTGAAGCATTTGCCACCTCAGCCGCCCCAGGATGTGGGACGGACCATGGCCCCCGGCGCCGGCCTCGTGGTCGCCGCCATCATTTCGATCCTGCTATGGGCGGCGATCGGCGGAATTATTGCCGCGCTCTGATACCAGGTTCATGAGCCATGATTGATAGCCCTCCCCTTCAAGAAAGGGGCTGAGGAATATGGTATCGTCGATGATGAGGGCCAGATCGGATTGCGGCAGAACGAACCTGCCCTCCGTTCGAAACGAACGGCGGGATGAGGCGCCCCTTCAGCCCATCACGCTTTAGCTCGCCAGCAAGGTCGCATTTCCCCCGGCCGCCGTCGTATCGACGCACAGCGTCCGCTCGGTCGCGAACCGCGCGAGATAATGTGGCCCGCCGGCCTTGGGCCCCGTTCCCGACAGGCCTTCGCCGCCGAACGGCTGGCTGCCAACCACCGCGCCGATCTGATTGCGATTAACGTAGATATTGCCGACCCGGGCACGGGCGACGATGCGCTCGATCGTCGTATCGATGCGGCTGTGCACGCCAAGCGTAAGGCCGAAACCAGTCGCGTTGATCGCATCGATCACCGCATCCAGATTTTCGGCAGCGAAGCGCACGACATGGAGCAGCGGGCCGAAATGCTCCTGTGACAGGGCCGAGATCGCGGGGATGCTGAACGCGGCAGGAGCGACGAAATTGCCCTGCCCGACCGGCAGATCCAGCCGGCAAACAACTGCGCCACTCAATTCGTTGCTATGCTTCTGCAACGATGCGCGCGCCGCCGCATCGATCACCGGGCCGACATCGGTCGACAATTTGCGCGGGTCGCCAATAGTCAGCGCGCGCATCGCACCCGAGATCATCTCCAGCACGCCGTCGGCGATATCATCCTGCAGATACAGCACGCGCAGCGCCGAGCAGCGCTGGCCGGCGCTTTGGAAGGCGGACTGCACCACGTCGCGCGTGACCTGCTCGGACAAAGCCGAGCTGTCGACGATCATCGCATTCTGCCCGCCGGTCTCCGCAATCAGCGGCACGATCGGACCGGTGCGCTGCGCCAGCGTCAGGTTGATCGAGCGCGCGGTATTGGTCGATCCGGTGAACACCACGCCGCCGATGCCGGGATGCGCGACCAATGCTGCGCCGACCTTGCCGTCACCGGGCAGGAGATTGAGCACGTCCCCCGGAATACCCGCCTGATGCAGCAGTTCGACCGCGCGCGCCGCGATCAGCGGGGTTTGACCCGCGGGCTTGGCGACGACGCTGTTGCCGGCGGCGAGCGCGGCGGCGATCTGGCCGGTGAAGATGGCGAGCGGGAAGTTCCACGGGCTGATCGCAGCGATGACACCACGACCGTGCAGGGTCAGCGTGTTGGATTCACCGGTCGGGCCGGGCAGCGGATCGGCCGGGCCGAACTGGCGCCGCGCTTCGACTGCATAATAACGCAGGAAATCGACCGCCTCGCGCAGTTCGAGGATCGCATCCGGCACGGTCTTGCCCGCCTCGCGCACGCATAGCGAAAGCAGTTCGTCCGTATGTTTTTCATAGAGATTGGCCGCCGCTTCCAGGGCGTCGGCGCGGACATCGACGCCGGCTGCGTCCCAATCGGGCTGAGCGTCATGAGCCAGCGTCACGGCCTGTGCGACGGCCTCCGGCGTCGCCTCGACCACATGACCGACGGTGATGCTGCGGTCGAACGGCGCGGTTACGGGGACCTTGCTGCCCTTCAGCGTCTTGCCGCCAATGATCGGTGCGGCGATGGGGTGCTTTGCCTCCAGTGCGGTGAGACGTACCATCAGCGGCGCGCGCACCAAAGGATCGGACAGGTCGATGCCAGCCGAGTTCAGCCGCTCAGGCGCGAACAATTCGCTCGGCAGCGGAATACGCGGGTTGCGCCGGACATCGAGCGCCGCGGTCGCCGCGACCGGGTCGGCGATGATCGCCTCGACCGGTTGGTCGGCATCGGCAAGGCGGTTGACGAACGAGGCGTTGGCGCCGTTTTCGAGCAGGCGGCGCACCAGGTAGGCGAGCAGTTCCTTGTGCCCGCCAACCGGTGCATAAATACGCACTGCGGTGGGCGTATCGCCCTCCCCTTCGCGCAGCACGTCGTACAGTTCCTCGCCCATGCCGTGGAGGCGCTGGAATTCGAAGATCCGGCCATCGGCCATCGCCTTGACCGCCGCGACGGTCGCCGCGTTGTGCGTGGCGAACCCCGAATAGATCGCATCATCGGCGGCGAGCAGGCGGCGCGCGCAGGCAAGATAGGACACATCGGTCGAGGCCTTGCGCGTGAAGACCGGGTAATCGGCAAACCCGCCGACCTGTGTCGCCTTCACTTCGCTGTCCCAATAGGCGCCCTTGACCAGGCGGACCATGATCTTGCGTTGATATCGGCGGGCCAGTGCGATGGTCCAGTCGACCATCGGCACGGCGCGCTTTTGATAGGCCTGGATGACGATCCCGAAGCCGCGCCAGCCGTTTGCGAACAGCGTGTCATCGGCAACGATCGTCTCGATCAGGTCCATCGACAGATCGAGCCGGTCGGCTTCCTCGGCATCGATCGCGAGGCAGATATCGGCCGCGCCGGCGTCCGCAACCAGTTCGCGCAACCGCGGCAGCATCTCCGCCTTGATGCGATCGACCTGCGCCCATTCATAGCGCGGGTGGAGCGCGGACAATTTGACTGACACACCGTTGACGCTCTCGACTTCGCCCCCTTTACCGCCTGCGCCGCCCCGCGCCTTTCCCACCGCTGCGATCGCGTTCTTGTAGGCATTGAAATAAAAGTCAGCATCGCCCTGAGTCCGCGCCGCCTCGCCCAGCATGTCGAAGCTGTGCGTCTCCACGCCCGACGCGCCGCGCTTGAGCGCTTCGCCGATGGTGCGACCGAACACGAAATGATGGCCAAGGATGCGCATCCCTTCGAAGATCGCGCGGCGGATCACCGGCTTGCCGAGCCGTGCCACCGCGCGCTTGGCCACTGCCGCCCAATCCTCGCCTTCGCTCGGGGCGACCACGCTCCCGGTCAGCATCAGGCCGAAGGTCGAGGCGTTGACGAACAGGGACTGCGAACGGCCGAGATTAGCGCTCCATTCCTTGCCGCCGATCTTGTCGGCGATCAGTCGATCGCGCGTCGCCGCATCGGGGATGCGCAGCAGCGCTTCGGCCAGGCACATCAGGGCGATGCCTTCATCAGTCGACAGCGCAAAGCTGTGCAACAGGCTGTCGACCGCGTTGCCCTGCCCCTTGGCGCGCACGCCCTCGACCAGTCGGCGCGCGAGCGCATCGGTCGCGGCGAGTTCCGCGGGCGGGATTTCTGCCTCGATCAGCCGCTGAGCGACGCAGGATTCCTCCGCCATCCGATAGGCGGCATGGACGGCGGCGCGGCTCAGGCCGGGAAGCGTGATCGAGGACATGGGCGGACCCTCCGTTTGGAACTGGCGATTTAAAGCTGGTGATCGCCGCCTCTATCGCGGCACAAGCCAGAGGATAAAGTCTGTATATTCGTCTATTTATAGCTATATTATCTGTAAAATTGATCTCAAGTAGGATGATTCACCATCAACCCAGTCGCCAAACCCGACGCCATCGACCGACGTATCCTGGCAGCGTTGCAGGATGACGGTCGGATGTCGAACCTCGCGCTCGCCCGCCGCGTCGGCCTGACCCCGACACCGTGTCAGGAACGGGTCAAACGACTCGAACGCGACGGTTATATCACCGGCTATACCGCACGCCTCGACCCGGTGCGGCTCGATCTCGGGCTGCTGGTGTTCGTGCAGGTGACGCTCGATCGCACCACGACTGACGTATTCGGGCACTTCGCCGCAGCGATCCGATCCTTCGCTGCGGTCACCGAATGCCATATGGTTGCCGGCGGTTTCGACTATCTGCTCAAGATTCGCTGTCGCGACATGGCAGACTATCGCCGCATCCTGGGCGATGAGCTGGGCTCGATCGACGGTATCGCCCAGACCCACACCTATGCGGTAATGGAAGAGATCAAGGCAGAGACCGCGCTGCCGGTCTGAGCCCTTCAGCGCACCGCCGGAATACGACTCGCGACCATCTGTCCACCGCGGCGATCGATCGACCAGAGCAGGCGCGGCTCGGCCGCATCCCAGGCGATCGCCTGGCCCGGCGTCGGGATGGCGATGGTCGCCTTGTGGATCAACCGGCTGCCGGCCTCGGGCAGGGTCAGGACATAGAGTTCGGGCCGATCATGGCCGGTGACATAGAGCAGGTCGTCCGTCCCCCACGCCCCGCCCGATGAGCTGTACGGCGCGAACCGGTCGAGCACATCCTGCGGGAACAGCCAGGCGCCGGTTTCGTGAAAAGTCGCATCGAAACGCACCAATGTCGTGTAGCGGTGGTCGCGCCCCGGTTCGCCGCCCTTCGCATCGTAATTGGCGAAGCACGCCCACCAGCTTCCCTTGTGCCAGTCGAGCCAGGTCAGTGAACCACGGCCGGGACCGAAGCTATGGCTGCGCATATGACGCATGCTGCGGGTGTCGAACCATTCAACCGAACTCGCCTGCGGCACATCGGGATAGTTGGACGCGGCGCAGACGATCTCGGCCCGGTTCAGCACACAGCTGTTCATATGGACGAACAATGTCGGATCGCCTTGCCAGCGAGCAATCCGCTTGCCGGTCCGACGGTCATATTTGCCGATCTCGGCATTGGAGATCGCATAGACATATGTACGATCGGCCACGACGCCCTGATGCGCCTCGGGCGCCGGCATGCGTCGGACTTCGGTTGCGGCAGGCAAGGTCGCCGCCTGAAGCACAAGGAGAAGGGCGCCCAGCATCAGAACTTGGCCGATATGCCGGCGTAGAAGGTTCGACCATAACGCTCGTTCTGGATGATCCAGTCCTTATGCCCGCCCTGATACTGGCGTGTCGGTTCGTCGGTCAGGTTTTGCGCTTCCGCGAACAGGCGGATACCGTCGAACACCGCAAAGCTCGCCTTGGCATCGAGGCGGCGCAGATCGTCATTATACTGATCCTGGAAGGACTGGTCGCCAGTGGAGAGCAAGGCGTAGCCGGTATTGTGATAGGCGATCGACGCCTCGACCGGACCGCGCTGATAGAAGAGTTCCGCGCCGTAGAGATATTTCGACTGGCTCGGGAAGGTCGAGGTCCGGCCGCTCGGCAAGCGCAGGGTTGAATCGGTCAGCGTGGCGTTCAGTTGAATGCCGAACCCCGACAACAGGCCCGGCAGAAAGGTGAATTGCTGCTGGAATTGCGCCTCGATGCCGATGATGTCGCCCTTGTCGGCGTTGAGCGGCTGGGAGACTTTAAGGATCGGATAAAGCGCGCCGTTATAAGTCGTGTTGGTCAGGGTCAGCGTCTGGCCGAAGATCGGATTTTTGATCCGCTTGGCGAACACCCCGATGCTCAGCAAGCCGCCCTTGGCGAAATACCATTCACCGGTCGCATCGAAATTATCGGCGCGATAGGGCTTCAGGTTGGGGTTGCCCAGTGACAGCGTCGGGTTAGCCGCCACGGTCGTATCCAGCGAACCGCCAGGCGACAGATTGGCATATTCGGGCCGGCCGAGGCTCCGCGAATAAGCGAGGCGGAACACCGTCGTATCCGACGGGCGGATACGCACCACCAGCGATGGCAGGAAATCATCATAGCTGCGCGTCTGGCTGATCGGCGTGACGATCGTCGTCCCGGTCCGCAACTGGAAGCCGGTAATGTCCAGCCTGGTATGTTCGAAGCGCAACCCCGGCGTCACAGTCACCGCGCCGCGCGTCCAGTTGGCCATCGCATAGGCGGCGCTGACATCCTCCGACAATGAGAAGTCGCTGAGCGTCGCATTGGCCAGCGATGTCGCGCTGTTATAAACGAAATAGGGGCTCGCCAGATTGGCGTTGGTGAACGCCTGCATCGCCACCGGATCGATCGTCGGGCTGTTGAGATAGCCGTGATCGAGGTTCGATCCGTCGGGATAGACATAGACGTTGCCGCCGCCGAGATTGAACTGGCCAAGCGTGAAGCGCGTCGCGAGATTGCTGCCGCGATCATAGACATCGTTATTGGCATCGAATTCGCGATTGGTGCCGCGATATTTCACGCCCGCCTTGACGAAATCCTCTCCGCCCAGATCATAGGTAGCGTCGAACTTGCCCTGCCAGATCGTCTCGACACCCTTTTGGTGCGAATAGGTATATTGCCGAAACTGCATCTGTGCCGGGGTGCATTCGGTGACCGGCGTGGCCGAATAGATTTCATTGGTAAAGTTGAAATTGACCGGGCCGGTGTTGCAGCGGAACTGCCAGATCGGAAACTGGTCAAGCACCTCGTTGCGGCTGCGCGCGCCGACATAATCGAGCTTGAGCGCACCGAGTTCGGTCGATCCACCGATCATGCCGGTCAGCACGGTCTTCGCCTTGTAATCGAGCCGCAGATCCTCGCGCCGCTCCGGGCCGGAGCCGGCGGCGCCGGTCGCGGCGCTGGCCACGCCCGGAGTCGTGCCGGTCAGGCCATCGGCGTTGAAGCTGTAGGGCGTCAGCGTGAAATCGAGCCGATAGCGGCCGCGCACCTCATCCTCGATGAACTTGCTGTAAACGCCGCGAATGAAGAAAGTTTGCGTATCGCTGGGATGCCAGTCGAACGAACCACTCGCCCCAAGGCGGCGGCGATCAAGCTGATATTCGGTATATTTGATGTTGTCCGGCACGGCGCCGCGCGCAGCGCCTGCCACCGGCTTCCAATTGTCGGGATAAAAGCCTTCGCTGACAAAATCACGGTTGGAATAGCTCGCGCCGAGCACCAGGCCGAACTGCTCATCAGCGCCGAAGCGTGTCGCGATGCTGAGATCGCCCTGCACCGGCACCTTCTTGTTGATCTCCTGATAGCCCGCCTTGGCGCTGCCCGCGATCGAGAAGCGGTCCTTGAAGTCGAACGCCGTCTGGGTAACGAGATTGATCGCGCCACCAACTCCCTGCCCGTCCATATCGGCGGTCTTGACCTTGGCCACCTCGACCCGGTTGAGTAGCTGGCCGGACACGATGTCGAGCGGTAGCGAGCGGGTGGTGCCGTCGGGATTGCCGATCTCGATACCGTTCAGCGTGTAGTTGTTGAGCGCTGACGGAACGCCGCGGATCGCCACATAACGACCCTCGCCCTGATCATAGGTCACCCCAACACCAGGCAAATGCTCGACCACCTCGGCGACGTTGCGGTCGGGCAGGCGACCGATCTCGTCGGCGGCGGCGACATCCAATATGCCGATCGCATGGCGCTTCAGATCAATCGCGCGCTCCTGTTGCGCGCGCTGTCCGGTGACGACGATATCTTCATCGGCCTGATCAACCATCGGCGCATCCTGCGCATCGGCCTGACCGGCGGAGGTTCCGGAAATCGCAAAAGCGATTGCGGTGGCGAAAATCCTGCGATTCATCTGCGTATCCCCATCGAGTTGAGGGGGCGCTAGCGTCGCTCGGCGACACTATGAGGAAAGAAAGGTTACATAATAAGGACAATTCGGCATCCGACTGGATGCGGACGCCCCTCCGGCGGCGACTTCCTCCGGCAGCAATTCCGTGCCGATCTACGCCTGTATGGAGCAGAATATCGATCGCCCAAAGCCGCATCAGGCTGAAGGTAGCGTCAACCCGGGTCTGGGCCGCGACATCGACGTGCGGTCCTGTGGTGGCGAGATTCTCTTCGAGATACGCGATACCGACGGTGCCGAGGGCCGGCATGACATAGTCGCCACGCGGGGAGTGTGAACGGCCCGACCTGTCGCATGGGAAGCGTCAGCGATGCTGGTCGAGCCCCAAATCCGGGAAGCCAGTCCGCCCCCTAGCCCATGACCAGAACGGGGAGCAGGCGCGACATCAGCTTGCGACCGGCATCCGAATCCTGATCAAGCATGCCGCGCAGATGCGGTCCGATCACTGCATCGCCGAAGGCGGCGATCGCGATCAGCAGCACGATCGACCGGATACGTTCATCGGCTTCCGGATCGCTGGCATATTTCTCCTTCACCGCTGCAACCAGATCGAGCACCGCCTGACGGATCGGTTCGAGATGATCGACCTCGCGCGTCAGCACGAGCCACGCCGCAAGCTGACCTGCACCGCCTTCGTCGAATGCGGTCCAGACCTGGTCGATCAGGATGCTCGGCGCCGCCGCGTCGGTCCGCAAATGGCTCACCGCATCGTCGAGCGCCCCGGCCAGATCTCGGATCATCGATCCCATCAACGCAGTCTGCAACCCGGCTGCCGATCCGAAATGATGGATCACATTGGTATGCGACATGCCGATCTTCTTGCCGACCCCGGCCAGCGTGACCGCTGCGGGTCCCTCGCTGAGCAGCAGTTCGCGGGCGGCAGTCAGCCCTTCGTTGCGCGCCTCGTCCGAATGACGTTTCCGCCGCTTCTCGCGTACCGGCGTGTCACCCCTACCCAAACTCGCATCCTCCCCAAAATCCGTCTCACGGGCAGCACCCCTGCCCAAGTCTTACGATCAGGTTAAGGGATCGCCCCGACTTTCACAAATGTTCATATGAGAGCCACAATAGCGCAACATCCCGATTGGGGACCCGGCCGATTGGGGACACGGCCGATTGGGAACCTGGCTGACGGGAAGCGGGGGGACCAACGATTTATCCGGCGGTCGGCCTGACGACCATCGGTGCGCGGGGGTATCGCGCGGTCGTTCAGGAGGAAATGGTGGGCGTGGCAAGGATTGAACTTGCGACCCCTGCGATGTCAACACAGTGCTCTACCACTGAGCTACACGCCCACGCGAGTTGCGCGCTCTAGCGAGGCTTTTCGCCCCGCGCAAGCGTTCAAAGGCCGCCGGTGGCGCTTTCTTTCTCGAACATCCGGTCGACCTCCAGGACGAGGTCGCGCAGATGGAACGGTTTGGACAAGACGCGCGCCTGCGGCATCTGCTTGCCCGCCTTGAGCGTGACAGCGGCAAAGCCAGTGATGAACATAACGCGCAGATCGGGGACCATCTCACCCGCACGCTGCGCGAGTTCGATGCCGTCCATCTCCGGCATGACGATGTCGGTCAGCAACAGGTCGAAATGCTCATTCTCAAGCAAAGGAATTGCCGCGGTGCCGCGATCCACCGCGCTGACGGCATAGCCCGACCGTTCGAGCGCACGCGTCAGATACTCGCGCATCACCCGGTCGTCCTCGGCCAGCAGAATCCTGATCATTTCGGTCCCACTCGATTACCCACCCGATTTCGGAAGATCCTTCTTAGCGCAAAGCCCTTAAGAATTTCCAGCCCGCGACGTGGATTGCGGTCCGAAAGCCCCGCCTCTACGGTAACGGCGATGGCCATCGCCGCCCCGTCTTTCGATCTCTACGGTTCGCTTGAGCCGGCCAGTCCCATAATCCTGTCCGTACCGCATGCCGGGCGCGACTATCCGCTGGCGTTGCGCGCTGCGATCCGCGTTCCGCTGGCCGGGCTGCGGCCACTTGAGGACCGGCATATCGATGCAGTGGCGCTTGCGGCACGCGGCGACGAAACGATGCTGGTACAGCGCCACGCGCGGGCCTGGATCGACCTCAATCGCGGTGAAGACGAGCGCGATCCGCATATCGATGGCGGCGCCGACCGACGCGCCATGGGCATGCAATCGGCCAAACTGCGCGGCGGCCTCGGGCTGATCCCCCGTCGTCTGGCCAGCACGGGCGAAATCTGGCAGCGCAAGCTGGACAGCGAAGAAGTGATGGGCCGGATCGCGGGCGATCACCGGCCCTACCATGACCTGCTCGCCCGGCTGCTGGTGACGGCCCGGGCGCGTTTCGGAGTGGCGGTGCTCCTCGACATACACTCGATGCCGCCGCTCGAGTCGGGCACCGGAATCGTGTTCGGCGACCGGTTCGGGCGATCGGCGGCAGCGCGTTTCGTCCATCGGCTTGAGGCCGAAGCAATGGCGGCGGGCATGACCGGGGCAGTCAACACGCCCTATGCCGGAGGACATATTCTCGATCGTCACGCGGCCCCCGGAAAGGGCATTCACGCCGTGCAGATCGAGTTCGACCGCGCACTCTATCTCGATGAGGCACTCGACGGGCCTGGAAGCGGATTATCGCAAACCGCGCAACTGTTGCGCCGGATGATCGACGCGCTCGCCGACGAGGCGCTCGCCATACCGGCAACGCTCGCCGCGGAATAACCCGTTCCAGCGACATAAAAAAACCACCCCGGGCATACGCCCGAGGTGGCCAAGGTTCAGGGAGGAGATACACCCGAGGGTGTATCGCGAGGCTACGCGAAAGGGGGGACACGAGCCTCGTGAAGCAGATATAGGTAAGGGGTTTTGGGGGTTCAAGGGGTTTTTGACGGCAATAAAACATAACGCGATGGGAGGAGTATTTGCGGTCGCGTCGGCCTGAATATCCCGCGTCATCCGTAGGACGACACGGGATATCCGGTTCAGTGACGACCATCGTTGAGCGCGAGTTGCGGCTGGCGCGCGCCATCGATTGCCAGCGACCGTCGCGCAGCGATCTGGGCAATCGTTTCCTTGCGGCAACGGCGCAGATCGTTCTGGCCCGCAAGGTCGAAGTCCGATGCCCAGCCACAAGCCTGGCGAACCGCCCGGTCGATCCGGCGATCCAGCGCCCTGACACCGCGGGCGGTGCCCAGGTCGAGATCGGCATAGCTCACGACCTGCGGGCTGGCGCCAAGCTCGGCATCCTGAGCGAAAGCGGGCGCGACGAAAGTCCCGGCGGCCATGGCCGCCAGCGTGATAAGAATCTTCATGTCCATTCTCCGAAACGATGAGGTCTTCGGCACCGGTGCAAGATCTTTATACGCCCGCCACATCACGTTTGACGAACAACGATGTTGCACTGCCGTTATGCAAAAGTGCAGAACAGGCTCATGATCGACTGGAATGACGTACGGCATTTCCTGGCAGTGGCCGATTCGGGCAGCACGCTGTCTGCCGGCCGGGCATTGCGAGTCAGCCAGACGACGGTGGCACGACGCATATCTGCGCTGGAGGGCGCACTAGCCGTTACCTTGTTCGAGCGCAGCCCGGCCGGATATCGCCTGACGGAGGCCGGCGCGGACCTCGTCGCACATGCCCGCAAGGTCGAACGCGCGGTCCAGTCGATGACCGACACTGCTGCATCGCAGCAGCGCGAAATCAGCGGCACGGTGCGCGTAACCACGCAGGAAATCTTCGCGGTAACCATTCTCGCACCGATCCTGCGAGACCTGCATCAGGCGTATCCGGCGATCCGCATCGACCTCGATACCAGCGAAGAAGCGCGCGACCTGGCCGCAGGAGCGGCAGATGTGGCGCTTCGCACCGCGATCCGCCCGAGTGGCGCCGGGCTGGTCGGACGACGCCTGTGCGACGATGTATGGACGCTCTATTGCAGCCGCGCCTATGCAGCCGAGCATGGACGCCCGACGCGGCGCAGCCAGCTGATCGGCCATCCGCTGATCGGGGGCGGAGAAGCGGGTCTGTGGCGCCTGTACCGCGAATGGCTGCAGGCCAACGACCTGGAAGCGGCGGTCGCGATGCACCATAGCTCGGCGGCGGGATTGCTCGCCGCGGTACGATCGGGCTTCGGCCTGGCCGTCCTGCCCTGCCTGGTGGCGGACCATGACCCGGACTTGCTCCAGTGCCTGCCACCACTGCGCGACGACACGCATGGCCTGTGGCTGCTGACACATGAGCGGCTGCGGCACACACCGCGCGTCCGCGTGGTGCTCGATTTTCTCGCCGAACGGCTGACGCAGCTCGATCGGGAACGCCTGGCGGCGAGCCGCCCCTAGCGAGCCGCACACTTTCAGGAAGCGGCGCTGCAGGCGCTATTCGCGCATCGCCCCGAAAGACGCGACGGAGATCGGCTCCATGAAATAGCCGATCAGGGTGCGCTGACCGGTACGAACGAGCACCGCGGCGGGCAATCCGGGTTTGAGCAGCCGCTCCGGCACATTTTTCGCCGAGAGAATCTCGACGGTAGCGCTGAAATAGCGCGCCCCGGTCCGCTGATCGACCAGCGCGTCGGCCGAGATCGTACGCACCACACCCTCGAGCACTGGCGCGGCCTGAAATCCGCCCGCCTCAAGCCGGACGAACGCACGCTGGCCGCTCCGCACATCATCGGCGTGGTTGGGCGTGATCTGCGCCTCGACGATCAACCGCTGCGACACCGGCACAATATCGAGCAGCGCTTCGCCCGGTCGGATGACGCCGCCGACCGTGGTTACGGCAAGCCCGACGACCAGACCGTCGACCGGCGCGAGGATTCGTTTGCGTGCCAGGACCTCGCGCGCCGCCGACAGCTTCTCGGTCAACTGGACGAGTTCCGATTGCACCGAGCGCAGCGCATCGGCCGCCGTCACGCCGCCCTCGCGTTCGACCTGGCTGCGCGCGATCCGCGCTTCGCTGATCTGTGCCCGCGACCGCGCGGTTTGCGAATTCGCCGCTTCCAGCTGGCCACGCAACTGCGCCGCGGCACGCTGCAGCGCCAGCAGCCGGGGTCGCGTGGCATAGCCCTTGTCGACAAGCGCCTGGGTATCGCGGATCTCGCGGTCGAGCAGTTCGAGCTGCTCGGCATTGGCAGTCGATTGCGCCGACGAGCCCCGCGCATCCTGGCCGAGTTGCACGACCCGCTGATCGATCCCGGTTTGTTGTCCGCCCCGCCCTGCCCGCCGCGCGGTAAAGGCCGCCCGCTGCGTCGCGATCGCCGACCTGACCGATGGCTCGGACATGCGCGCCAGCAATTCCGGCGGAAAGGCAATCACGCTGGCTCCTGTCAGTTCGGCTTCCCGCGCCGCGCGCTCGGCGAGCAGCGAATCGAACTGTGCCTGCAACACCTGTACCGCGAGCCGGGCGTCGCCATCGTCGAGCCGGAACAGCAATTGCCCGGCCTTGACCTGCGCGCCCTCCTTGACGTCGATCTCCTTGACGATTCCGCCATCGAGATGCTGCACGGTCTTGCGCTTGTTCTCGATCCCGATCCGCCCTTCGGCAACAACGCCGCTGGCGATCGGCACCAGCGCCGACCAGGCGAAGATCAGCGTGATCGTGATGCCCAGGCCGATCGTCAGCAACTTCGTCACGCGCGCAATCGGCTGCGACAGCGTTTCAGCGAGTGCCTGCCGGTGATCGGCGCTGCGGGGAACCGGGAGGTCCGTCATGTCCGCACGATCTGACCGGGTTTCTGATTCTGCGGCAACAATTGCGGCAACACCTCAGCCATCGCGCCGAACTTGGCGATCGTGCCCGCATTCATCACCAGCAACAGATCGAGCGTATGGACCAGTGACGGCCGGTGCGCGATCACCGCCAGGGTCGCACCGCGGCGACGCACGGCGGCGACCGCCTGCGACAACGCCATCTGGCCTTCGCCGTCGAGACCGGTTTCAGGCTCATCGAGTACAACCAGCATCGGATCACCATACAGCGCGCGCGCCAGGCCGATGCGCTGACGCTGACCGCCCGAAAGGCCGAAGCCGGGTCCTGATACCGGCGTATCATAGCCTTGCGGCAGGCCCAGGATCAGATCGTGGGCATTGGCTGCGCGAGCGGCCGCGATGATCGCGGCATCGTCCCGCTCGTTCAACCGCCCGATATTGTCGGCGATCGTGCCGGGGAGCAACGTCACATTCTGCGACAGATAGCCGATATGTTTTCCCAGCTCCTCGGCATCATATTGCGCGATGTCCGCGCCGTCGATCCGCACCGTCCCACGCGCTGCCATCCAGGCGCCGACCATTACCCTGGCCAGCGTCGATTTTCCCGAGCCGGACGGACCGACGATCCCGACCGACTGTCCGGCATTGATCCCGAACGACACCCCTTTCAGAATCGGCACCGTTCCACCCGGCGAGGTCGCGATCACGTTTTCGAACGCCACTGCGCCGCGTGGCGGCGGCAGGCGCAGCGTATCGCGGACATCGCCCTCACCTTCGATCTTGGCCAACCGGCTCCACGCGCTGCGCGCGGTGAAAACCTGGCGCCATGCACCGAGGATCTGATCGATCGGCGCCAGGGCTTTCGAAAAGACGATCGAGCAAGCGACGATCGAGCCGCCGCTGATCTCGCCATTGACTGCCAGCCAGGCGGCGATGGCGAGGATCAGGATCTGGCTCGCCGAACGGATGCCGCGCGACACCGATGCGACTCCGCTGGTCGATACCGTGCTCGAGATCTGCGCCGTCAGCGACAGCCGGTTGAGTTGTGCGGCACGGCTTTCGGCACGGCCGGCATAGCCCATCGCCGTCGCACTTTCCGCCGACGCCAGATGCGCCTCGAGCGCATCTCCGGCTTGGCGTTGCCGCATGACGATTTCATCGGCAGTTCGCGCCATGGTGCGCCGGCTCGCCCAGGCCGTGATCGCCAGGGCGATCGCGCACCCGAGACTTGCGACACCGATCCAGAAATGCACCGCGAACAGCACAATGACGAACAGGGGCACGAACAACAGATCAAATAATGCCCCCGGGACCGGGCCGGTGACGAACCCGCGCACCTGCTCCAGGTCCTCGAACGCCCGGGCACGCCGGCCCGGCGCGCCCGCCAATGCCGTCTTGCGCGACACGGCAAGCACGTCCGCTTCCATTTCCGCATAGAGCCCCATACCCGCCCGGGCGAACACCAGGCCGCGCAGCATCTCCAGCAGCGACGTCAGCACGATCGCGACCAATGTGATGAGCGTGATGGCGATAAGCGTCGTGCCGCTGCGAGACGGAATCACCCGGTCGTACAATTGTGTCAGGTAAAGCGGGGTGATCAGCGTCAGCAGGTTGATCGCAAGGCTCGACCCCAGCGCAATACCGATCGGGCGACGAACATAGGGCAGACTGAAAATGCGTTGCATGAATGGCCCGCCGCACACACAAAAACGCCCCAGCTCTGTGGCTTGGACGTCGAAACGACCGCATAACGACAAGACCGTGCTTGCGCAAACGCCGTTCTCTACAGATCAGCTCAAGTATCGATCGGCCGTCGAAGAGCGTTTTCGATCCGAAGTGATCGACCAGGCCGTGGGCCTTTCGCCCCTGTTATCCCCTGTTAACCCCTGTTTTCGGCATTGTATTTTTCCGCCCCTGTTATGTTGGATTCGACCATCGGATTACGCGTTTATTTTCAGCAGCATGACTGGCCCGGCCCGGTTATGAAAACGGTGCGGAACAGGGGCAATAACAGGGGCCGTTTTGATCAAAACAGGGGACGGGAATCGTCCAACGCTTCGCGGCCATGTGAAAGAGCGGGACCAGAGTGCCTGACGGCGCCTCGTCCAACCGTCATCATGCCGCATCACGCAGCTCTATTGAATCGCAACCGGCCGGATCCGTTCAACTCGAAACCGCTCGGGTGCGGGATTTGCCGCAGCGTACCGGATCCGATCAGTTTCGGTACGCCAAGGACGATCCCTGGCAGGCGTCAGATATGGATCGCCTTGCCCCTTACCGCCATCGCCGCTTCCTTGATCGCCTCGCTGTGCGTCGGATGGGCATGGCAGGTATAGGCGATGTCCTCGCTGGTCGCGCCGAATTCCATTGCCTGCGCGGCCTGGGCGATCATCGTGCCGGCAGGAACCGCGATGCACCATACGCCGAGCACACGGTCGCTCTTGGCGTCGGCGATGATCTTCACAAAGCCGTCGGGCTCGTGATTGGTCTTGGCGCGGCTGTTGCCGGCCATCGGGAACTTGCCGACCTTGACCTCGCCCTTTTCCTTCGCCGCCTCTTCGGTGAGACCGACGCCGGCGATTTCGGGCCAGGTGTAGACGACGCTGGGGATCACATCATGGTTCACGATACCGGTGAGCCCGGCGATATTCTCCGCGACCGCGATGCCCTCATCCTCCGCCTTGTGCGCAAGCATCGGACCGGGAACGACATCGCCGATCGCCCAGATGCCGGGCACGCTGGTTTCGAAGCGATGGCCGATCTCGATCTGGCCGCGCTGATTGGTGGCGAGCCCGGCCTTGTCGAGCGCCAGGCCATCGGTATTGGGGCGGCGGCCGATCGAGACGAGCACGCAATCCGCCTCCAGCGTCGTCGCCTCACCGCCAGCGGCGGGTTCAAGCGTCAGTGTCGCCTTGTCGCCCTTGACGGTGACGCCGGTGACCTTGGTCGACAGCTTGAATTCGATCCCTTGCTTCTTGAAGATCTTGTTCGATTCCTTGCGGATCTCGCCATCGAAACCGGGCAGGATCTGGTCGAGGAATTCGACGCAGGTTACCTTCGCGCCGAGACGGCGCCAAACGCTGCCCAGTTCGAGGCCGATCACGCCGCCGCCGATCACGACCAGATGCTCGGGCACCTTGGCCAGTTCGAGCGCGCCGGTGCTGTCGACCACGACCTTCTGGTCGATCTCCACGCCGGGCAACGGGGTAACGCTGGAACCGGTGGCGATGATGATGTCCTTGGCGGTGAAAGTCTTGTCACCAACCTGGACCGTATGCGCATCGACGAAGCTGCCCCGGCCCTTGAGCCATTCGACCTTGTTCTTCTTGAACAGGAAAGCGATGCCGCCGGTCAGCTGCTTGACCGCATCGAGGCGCTGGCCGTGCATCGCCTCAAGATCGAGCTCGGGCGTGACCTTGATGCCGAGCTTGGCGAAGGTGCCGTTCGACGCCGCATCGAAATATTCCGACGCGTGGAGCATCGCCTTGGACGGAATACAGCCGACATTGAGGCAGGTGCCGCCCAGCGTCTCGCGGCTCTCCACGCACGCCGTGCGCAGGCCAAGCTGTGCCGCACGGATCGCCGCGACGTAACCGCCGGGGCCGGAGCCGATTACCAGGACGTCGAAATCATAGTCAGCCATTGTTCTTCTCTCGCTTCCCCGGCGCAGGCCGGGGCCCAGTCGGGAGACATATGGGGAGAGCGATGTGCTTCGTCACGTCCGCCTTCCCGACTGGGCCCCGGCCCCAATAAGATTTTAGCGCCGGGGGAGACGTAATTTAAAGGTCGATCAGTATGCGCGTCGGATCTTCGATCGCGTTCTTCAGCGCGACGAGGAAGGTCACCGCCTCGCGGCCGTCGATCAGGCGGTGGTCGTAGCTCAGCGCGAGATACATCATCGGGCGGATGACGATCTGGCCATCGACCACCACGGCACGGTCCTCGATGCGGTGCAAGCCGAGCACGGCGCTTTGCGGCGGGTTGATGATCGGGGTCGACATCAGCGAGCCGAACACACCGCCATTGGAGATGGTGAAGGTGCCGCCCTTCATCTCGTCCATCTTGAGCGTGCCGTCCTTGGCGCGCTTGCCGAAATCGCCGATCGTCTTTTCCACCGCAGCGACGCTCAGCTGATCGGCATCGCGGATCACCGGCACGACCAGGCCGCCCGGCGACGACACCGCGACCGAGATATCGGCATAATCGTGATAGACGATATCCTCGCCGTCGATCGACGCGTTGACCGATGGAATGTCCTTCAGCGCCATGCACGCGGCCTTCACGAAGAAGCCCATGAAGCCGAGCCGCACGCCGTGCTTCTTCTCGAACAGATCCTTGTACTTGGTCCGCGCTTCGATCACCGCGGTCATGTCGACGTCGTTGAACGTCGTCAGCATCGCGGCGGTATTCTGCGCTTCCTTCAGCCGCTTGGCGATCGTCTGGCGCAGGCGCGTCATGCGCACGCGCTCTTCCTTGCGGCCAGTCGATTGCGCGACGGAGGGCGACGCGACCGGTGCGGTCGGTGCCACGACGGGTGCCGCAGCCGGCGTCGCGGCGGCGGCAATCACATCGTCCTTGGTGATGCGGCCATCCTTGCCGGTGCCCTTGACGGTCGCCGGATCGACGCCGTGTTCGAGCACCGCGCGGCGCACCGACGGCGAGAGGGCAGCGGGGCCATCGTCCGATGCCGGGGCCGGCTCGGCCGCCTTGGGTGATTCAGTGACGGCAGGCTGCGGCGCAGCCGCCTGAGCGGGCGCGCCCGCACCACTCTCGATCGTCGCGATCATCGCGCCGACCTGTACCGTATCGCCGACCTGGACCGCATGCGCGCCCATCACGCCGGCGACCGGCGACGGCACTTCGACCGATACCTTGTCGGTTTCGAGGCTCGCGATCGGCTCATCCACCGCGACCGCGTCGCCGGGCTGCTTGAGCCATTCGCCGAGCGTGGCTTCAGTGATCGATTCGCCCAGGACCGGGACTGTGACTTCGGTTGCCATATTCTACTTCCGCCTTTTTGTGCTCCCGCGAAGGCGGGAGCCCAGTCTGGGTTCCCGCCTTCGCGGGAACACAAGGTTAGTTCTTTCGTGTCCGCCGAATCTCTTCGCGGACATTGTGACCGAGCGCATCGGCGACGAGCGCGGCCTGTTCCATCTGGTGGCGCTTCATCAGGCCCGTTGCAGGCGACGCGGCAGCGGCGCGACCGGCATAGCGCGCGCGCTGCAGCTTGCCACCGGCCCGGCCGAGGCATTCCTCGATGAACGGCTCGACGAAGAACCAGGCGCCGTTATTCTTCGGCTCTTCCTGCGCCCACACCACCTCCTCGAGATTGGCCAGCGCCTTGAAACGCTTGACCAGCGGCTCGCCGGGGAAGGGATAAAGCTGTTCCAGCCGCACGATCGCGGTGTTCTTGTCGCCCGCCGCATCGCGCGCCTCGATCAGGTCGTAAGCGACCTTGCCGGTGCACAGCACAAGCCGCTTCACGTCCGCATCGGCCGGGGCCGACGGGTCGGACAGGATGCGCTTGAAGTGAGTCTCGCCCTGGAAGTCCGATGCCTTGGACACTGCCATCTTGTGGCGCAGCAGCGATTTCGGCGTGAAGACGATCAGCGGTTTGCGGAACGAGCGGTGCATCTGCCGGCGTAGCAGGTGGAAATAATTGGCCGGCGTGGTGCAGTTCGCGACTTGCATATTGTCCTGTGCGCACAGCTGCAGGAACCGCTCGGGCCGTGCCGAGCTATGCTCGGGGCCCTGTCCTTCATAACCATGCGGCAACAGCATCACCAGGCCATTGGCGCGCAGCCATTTGGCTTCGCCGGCGGCGATGAACTGATCGATCATGATCTGCGCGCCGTTCATGAAGTCGCCGAACTGCGCCTCCCACAGAACCAGCGTCTTCGGATCGGCCAGCGCATAGCCATATTCGAAACCAAGCACGCCATATTCGCTCAAGGGCGAATCGAGGATCTCGACCCGGCCATGCTCGATCTGCGCGAGCGGCAGATATTTATGCTCGTCCTTCTGGTCGACCCAGACGGCATGGCGCTGGCTGAACGTGCCGCGGCCCGAATCCTGGCCCGACAGGCGGACGCCATACCCCTCCGACAGCAGCGAGCCGTATGCCAAAGCCTCGCCTGTCGCCCAGTCGAAATTGGCGCCCGATTTGAACATCTCGCGCTTGGCGTCGATCACGCGGCCCAGCGTCTTGTGGATCGTCAGCCCTTCCGGAACCGTGGTCAGCGTACGACCGAGAGAGTCGAACAATTTGGGTTCGATCCCGGTTTCGAGATTGCGCCGTGCGCTCTCCGCATCGGCCGGCGCGTGCAGCCCGGACCAGCGCCCGGCGAACCAGTCGGCCTTGTTCGGCTTGTAGCTCGCGCCTGCCTCGAACTCGCCTTCGAGCAGAGTCGTGAACTGCTTGATATTGTCGTCGATCCAGGCGCGATCGATCACCTTCTGCTCGATCAGCTTGGCGCCGTAGATCTCGCTGACCGGCGGATGCTGGCGGATCTGGTCGTACATCAGCGGCTGGGTGAAGCTCGGCTCGTCACCTTCATTGTGGCCGAAGCGGCGATAGCACCACATGTCGATGACGATGTCGCGGCGGAACTTCTGGCGGAACTCGATCGCCATCTTGCAGGCGAAGGTCACCGCCTCGGGATCGTCGCCATTGACGTGGAAGATCGGCGCCTGGACGCCCTTCGCGACATCCGACGGATAGGGCGAGGAGCGCGCGAACTGCGGGCTCGTCGTGAAGCCGATCTGGTTGTTGATGACGAAGTGGATGCAGCCGCCGGTATTATAGCCGCGGATGCCGGAGAAGCCGAGGCATTCCCATACGATCCCCTGCCCCGCGAATGCCGCGTCGCCATGGATCAGCACGGGCAGCGAGCCGGTATGCTCTTTCAGATCGTCGGCGATGGTCTGGATCGCACGCGTCTTGCCGAGCACGACCGGGTCCGCCGCCTCAAGGTGCGAGGGATTGGCAACCAGCGACATATGCACGCTGATCCCGTCGAACTCACGATCGGTGCTGGTACCGAGATGGTATTTGACGTCGCCCGATCCGGCCACGTCATCGGGATTGTCCGAGCCGCCGCCGAATTCATGGAAGATCACGCGGAACGGCTTGGCCATCACGTTGGTCAGCACATTCAGCCGGCCGCGATGCGCCATGCCATAGACGATCTCGCGCACACCGAGCTGACCGCCATATTTGATGATCGATTCGAGCGCAGGGATCATGCTCTCGCCGCCGTCGAGGCCGAAACGCTTGGTCCCGACATATTTGCGGCCGAGGAATTTCTCCCACTGCTCGGCCTCGATCACCTTGTTGAGGATCGCCTTCTTGCCGAGCGGGCTGAACTCGATCGCCTTGTCCTTGCCTTCCATGCGGTCCTGCAGGAAGCGGCGCTCATCCACATCGGAGATGTGCATATATTCGAGGCCGACATTGCCGCAATAATTGGCACGCAAGGTACTGACGAGTTCACGCACCGTCGCCCATTCCAGGCCGAGCGTGCCGCCCATATAGACCGGCTTGTCGAGATCGGCGCCGGAAAAGCCATGATATTCCGGCGTCAGATCGGCCGGCAACTCGCGCTTGGACAGGCCGAGCGGGTCGAGATTGGCGGCAAGATGGCCGCGTACGCGATAGGTGCGCACCAGCATCATCGCGCGGATCGCATCGGCGGCGGCGCGCGTGACATCGACCTGCGGGGTGGCTTCCGGGGCAGCGACGGGCTTGGGCGCGGCGCCCTTTACAGGCTTGGGCGCCGGCTCCATCTGAGTCGGATCGAGCGCCGCGGTCAGATCGTCGGTCGTGCTCAGCGGCCAGTTGGCCTGTTCCCAGCTAGGCCCCTGTGCCGACCCTTCGAGCCCTTCGAACCAGGCACGCCATGACGGCTCGACGCTGTCGGGTGACGTCTTGTAGCGCGCGTACAGCGTTTCGATGAACGCGGGGCTCACGCCGCCCGCGATCTCGCTGAAATCCTGGCCTTCATAGCCCATTGGCTGTTCCTCGGCGCATCCCCGGGGAGGTGAGAATGCTCATTGGCCCGCCATCCGGCGGGGGTAGGTTAACCGTTCAGTACCGCAAGCAAGGTCGTGCCGAGCTCCGAGGGGCTGTCCGCCACCCGGATGCCGGCGGCTTCCATCGCCGCAATCTTGTCTTCCGCGCCGCCCTGACCGCCCGAGACGATCGCCCCGGCATGACCCATGCGGCGGCCCGGAGGCGCCGTGCGGCCCGCGATGAAGCCGGCCATCGGCTTCTTGCGGCCGCGCTTCGCTTCGTCGCGCAGGAACTGCGCTGCTTCTTCTTCCGCCGCGCCGCCGATTTCGCCGATCATGATGATCGACTTGGTCGCCTCGTCGGCCAGGAACAGCTCGAGCACGTCGATGAAGTTCGTGCCGTTGACCGGATCGCCGCCGATACCGACAGCGGTGGTCTGGCCAAGGCCTGCATTGGTGGTCTGGAACACAGCCTCATAGGTAAGCGTGCCGGAGCGGCTTACAACGCCGACCGAGCCCTGCTTGAAGATGCTGCCGGGCATGATGCCGATCTTGCACTGGTTCGGGGTCAGCACGCCGGGGCAGTTCGGGCCGATCAGCCGCGATTTCGAGCCGGAGAGCGAACGCTTGACCTTGACCATGTCGAGCACCGGAACACCCTCGGTGATGCACACGATCAGCGGCACTTCGGCGTCGATCGCCTCAAGGATCGAATCCGCGGCGAAGGGGGGTGGAACATAGATCACGCTGGCGGTCGCGCCGGTCGCGGCGACGGCCTCATGCACGGTGTTGAAATTCGGCAGGCCGAGATGCGTCGTGCCGCCCTTGCCCGGCGTGACGCCGCCGACCATCTGCGTGCCGTACGCCAGCGCCGCTTCGGTGTGGAAGCTGCCGGTCTTGCCGGTCATCCCCTGAGTGATGACCTTGGTGTTCTTGTCGACGAGGATGCTCATCCGTTTTTCTTCCTCTTGTTCCCCGGCGAAGGCCGGGGCCCAGTTGGGAAAGCCTCTCAGATCGGCGACAGCGTCTCGAACAGATCATCCCAGTCGGGATTGAGCCCTTCGATTTCCCGCACCTTCCAAGCCCGCTTCCACTCTTTCATGCGCAGCTCGCGCTGCCGTGCCTCTTCGATCGTGTCATAGGCCTCGAACCAGACCAGCAGATGACACTCGTATTGCTTCGTGAACCCTTCGACGATGCCGTTGCGATGTTCCCACACCCGTCGTGGAAGATCACTGGTTACGCCCAGATAGATTGTGCCGTTGCGTTGGCTTGCCATGATATAGACGAAGCCCAGCTTATCCATCGCAGGGGTTCTCCCAACTGGGCCCCGGCCTTCGCCGGGGAACAGCGTGGTTTATTCAACTCAGTTCAGCGACCCATCGATCGCCTTGCACGCGACCAGCAATTCCTTGACCGCATCGACCGACACGGCGAGGTTCTTCTTCGCTTCGTCATCCAGCGCGATCTCGACAATCTTCTCGACGCCGCCCGCACCGATCACCACCGGCACGCCGACGTAAAGATCGTTCACGCCATATTCGCCCTGCACATAGACCGCTGCCGGCAGAAGGCGCTTCTGGTCGTTGAGATAGGCTTCGGCCATCGCGATGCCGCTGGTCGCGGGGGCGTAATAGGCCGAGCCGGTCTTGAGCAGCGCGACGATCTCGCCGCCGCCCGAACGGGTGCGCTGCACGATCGCGTCGATCTTTTCCTGAGTCGACAGGCCCATCTTGATCAGGTCGGGAACCGGGATGCCGGAGACGGTCGAATAGGAAATGACCGGGACCATCGTGTCGCCATGCCCGCCGAGCACGAACGAGGTGACGTCCTTGACCGAGACCTTGAATTCATCGGCGAGGAAATGGCTGAAGCGCGAGCTGTCGAGCACGCCGGCCATGCCGACGACCATGTGATGCGGCAGCCCGGAGAATTCGCGCAGCGCCCACACCATCGCGTCGAGCGGATTGGTGATGCAGATGACGAACGCGTTCGGCGCGTTCTTGGCGATGCCCTCGCCAACGGCCTTCATCACCTTCAGGTTGATGCCGAGCAGGTCGTCACGGCTCATGCCCGGCTTGCGCGCGACACCGGCGGTGACGATGATCACGTCCGCGCCGGCGATATCGGCATAATTATTCGAACCGGTAATCGTCGCGTCAAAGCCTTCGACCGGGCCGCACTGCGACAGGTCGAGCGCCTTGCCCTGAGGGACGCCCTCGACCACGTCGAACAGGACGATATCGCCAAGGCCCTTCAGGGCCGCGAGATGGGCGAGCGTGCCGCCGATGTTGCCGGCGCCGATCAGCGCTATCTTCTTGCGGGCCATCCTTCGTCCTTTTCGGATAAATTAAGCCGCGCGGGCGGCGAACGCGACGGGCCTTAGGCCCGTTTTTACGCTGGGGCAACCGCTAAAGGTACAGGATTACACCAGCTTGATGCAAATCATTCGCAATTGCAATAACTCTTCGGCCTGCCTCTAACCGAAGCACCACAACCTCGAATGTGTGCCCGGGCAATACCACATCATGCGCCGATTCAATGTCCGGGCACACTTATGGCAATGCTGCCGGACAGGGCACTGCTCGACCGGCATTCGCGCGCTGCCCCGCTCTTTGACATCGTTGGTTTTGATTGAGGACGCCCGGCAAATTGCGCGCTGGCTGTTCAGGCAAAAACAGCCAGCATCACTGGCTGTTCCTGGCTGTTCTGCTGGCTGATACCTGGCTGTTATGCTGGCTGTTATTCGATAACAGCCAGCACGGCAAAAGCATTTGAAAACAATACCGAAATGAGGGCCCTGGATCCAACTTAACAGCCAGCAAAAAGAGTTTTCCGGCAGAACAGCCAGCACAGACCGGCATCGGGCGGCAATCGAGCATCAGGCAAGCTTTTCCGGGCCTAGCGCCCGGACGTGCCATGCCCTTCCGCCAGATACTCCTCGGAGCGCATTTCTTCGAGCCGGCTGACCGTGCGGTCGAACTCGAAACGGCCATCGCCCTTTTCATATAGCTGATCCGGCTCGGCATCGGCCGCGGCGAGCAACTTGACCTTATGCTCATACAGCGCGTCGATCAGCGCAACGAAGCGCGCCGCCTCATTGCGGTTCTCGGGGCCGAGCTTGGGAATGCCGACCAGGATCACGGTGTGGAATTTCCGCGCCACCGCGAGATAGTCCGCCGCCCCCCGCGCCTCACCGCACAATTTCTTGAAGGCGAAGACGGCAACGCCCTTCAGGCTTTTCGGCACATGCAGCGTACGCCCGCCCTGCACCGCCAGCTCCTCCGCCGGCACATGCGCGCGATCCTCGGGCGGATAATCGGTCAGGCGGAAAAAGGCCGCGGAAAGCTGCGCCGTTGCCTCGGGCCCATTGGGCACCAGCCAGGTTTCCTGCACCCCGAGCCGGTCGCGGCGATAATCCACCGGCCCGTTGAGCGCGAGCACATCGAGCCTGGTCTGGATCAGCTCGATGAAAGGCAGAAAATGCTCGCGGTTGAGCCCGTCCTTGTAGAGGTCGGTCGGTACGCGGTTCGACGTCGTCACCACCGTCACGCCGCGCGCGAGCAATTCAGTGAACAGCCGCGACAGGATCATCGCATCGGGGCTGTTGTTGACGATCATTTCGTCGAACGCGAGCAGCCGGGTCTCCTCCGCAATCGCCGCTGCGACGGGAAGGACCGGGTCGCCCTTCTCCTTCGCCCGTTCGACGCCGAGACGCTGATGCACTTCGAGCATGAATTCCTGGAAATGCACCCGGCGCTTGCGGCGAATGTCGAGCGTATGGAAGAACAGGTCCATCAGCATCGATTTGCCGCGCCCGACTCCACCCCAGAGATAGATGCCACGCGGCGCCTCCGGCTTCTTGCCGAGGGTGCGCCACAAGATGCTGCCGCGTTTCGGGGTCGCCTCAAGCTCGGCTGCGAGACGATCGAGCCGGCGCGCGGCCTCGGCCTGTTCCGGATCGGCCTTCAATTCGCCGGCCGCCACCAGCGCCTGATACGCGGCAATGACCTTGCTCATTTGAGGCTGGCTGGCGGAGTCGATTTACGCAGCGTGCCGCTGAAGCTCGCAATGGTCGGTTCACCCTCCTGCACCACCAGGCCACGCAGGAACAGCATCCGGCCGGTTTCCCGCAACAGCTCGATATGCGCCTCGAGCGGGACGCCGATGCGTCCGCCGCCGATGAACTGCGCCGACAGGTCGAGCGTCACCGCGCCGCCCGCGCTCAGCACCCCGAACCCGCGACTCGCCGCGAACAGCGCAACATCCATGAACCCGAGCAGCGCGCCGCCATGCACCTGGTCGCGCATGTTCGAATGGTCGTGGCGCGGCATCATGCGCACTCGCGCCAGCCCGTCATCGACCCGCACGAGCAACGGCTCGATAAACGCATTGAACCGGGTCGGATCGCGAAACTGCCAGCGTTTCCAGCCGGGTGCGTCGGGATCGTCCTCGTAGCTGAAGAATGGGTTGGCCGGTTCGGTCACGCGGATGCCTTAAAGAACCCGCTCGACTTCCATCTTCTTGATCTCGGCGATCGCCTTGGCCGGGTTCAGACCCTTGGGGCAGACATTCGCGCAGTTCATGATCGTGTGGCAGCGATACAGGCGGAACGGATCCTCGAGCTCATCGAGTCGCTCGCCGGTCATTTCGTCGCGGCTGTCGGCGAGCCAGCGATAGGCCTGCAACAGGATCGCCGGGCCCAGGAACTTGTCGCTGTTCCACCAATAGCTCGGGCACGAGGTCGAGCAGCAGGCGCACAGGATGCATTCGTACAGCCCGTCGAGCTTCTCGCGGTCCGCCGGCGACTGCAGCCGCTCCTTGCCCGAGGGCGGCGGGGTGACGGTCTGCAGCCATGGCTTGATCGAGGCATATTGCGCGTAGAAATGCGTGAAGTCAGGGACCAGGTCCTTGATCACTTCCATGTGCGGCAGCGGCGTGATCGTTACATCGCCCTTCACATCCTCGATCGCGGTGGTGCAGGCGAGGCCGTTCTTGCCGTCGATGTTCATCGAGCAGGATCCGCAAATGCCTTCACGGCACGAGCGGCGGAAGGTCAGCGAACTGTCCTGCTCGGACTTCATCTTGATCAGCGCGTCGAGCACCATCGGACCGCAGCTGTCGAGGTCGATCTCGAACGTATCGTAGCGCGGATTCTCGCCGGCGTCCGGATCGTAGCGATAGACCTTGAAATTCTTGATCTTCTTCGCCTCGGCAGGCGCCTTGTGGACCTTGCCGTTCTTCTTGATCTTGCTGTTCTTCGGCAGGGAAAACTCAGCCATCGGTACAACGTCCCCGTACAGTCTTGCTGCGCGGTCCCGCCGCGCGATGTCGCCAAGCCGATACACAAGGCGGGGGGTGCCGCAAATGCTTAGACGGCCGTGCGGCATGCGGCCTGTGCAGCCATGCGCTTTTGTTTGTGAAGAGATAGAAGAATTGCGGATCGACGCCAAACCCGGGAAATCCACGACGGAGCGCGCGTGAAACTCATGACCGCGCCGTGCCGTTGATCAGCACGGGCGGCTTCTCGATCTGGCGCAGCGGCCCGCTCTCCCGTCCGGCTCCCGAGATTATCGGGTACCGGGCGGAGGAACGGGCCGGCGCTACTCCCGGCTTGAGTCCGGGCTAGATCTTCATCTGTGCGATGCGGACCCCGCCCCAATCGAGCCCACGGGTGAGGTACATCACTGCCGCCAGCGCTGCGAAGAGCAAGAGCGATCCGATGACCAGCGAATAGGCCTCCAGGCTGAGCAGGATATAGAGCACTCCATAGAGTGCGGTGAGCAGGCCGGCGATATACACGCCGCGCCGCCAGCTGCCGAGCACCGCCGAGGAATAGGCGGTGAGCAGGCCGATGATCGCCCCTGCCGCCAGGACATAAGCGGGCGAGAAGCCGACCACTTCGGCAAAGGCCAGCAGCATGACGAAGAACAGCACCAGCCCGACGCCGACCAGCAGATATTCGACCGTAGAGACACGCACGCCACCGATCACGTCGAACATCAGAAAGGCGATGAAGGTAAAGCCGATGAACAGGAACCCGTATTTCACGCTGCGATTGACCTGGCTGTAGAGATCGACCGGCGTGACCAGATCGACGCGAGCTTCATAGTCCCCCGCCGCCTGGCGCAGCGAGGCAGTGCCGCGCTCATAGGGCTCCTTGACCGCATCCGGCTTGGCGCGTTCGGTAGAAACGAGCGCACTGCCCAAAGCGAGATTGCCGACGCGCCAGGTCGCCGTGAAACCATCGTCCTTGACGCTGGGCGCGATCGGCAGGAATCCGCCAGTGAAACTTGGGTGCGGCCATTTCGAACTGACCGTCCAGCGCGTGTCGCCGGCCTGCGGCAGCAAAGCGAGCCAGCCATTGCCGCGAAAGGCATAGTCGAAGCTGACCGCGATCGTCCGTTCGCGCAGCGCCGCCGCGTCGAGCCAGGTGAAGAAGCCGGAACCGCTGGTTTCGGATGGGCCGTTGCCCGGCTGAAGCGGCAGGCGGCGGCCGTCCACCACCACCGAGGGCGGCGGACCGAACAGGCCGCGCGCATCGCGCAGGCCGAAGCGCAACTCGGCACGGTCAAGCGCAAGTTGATCGATCGTGACGCCGAAACGCTGCAGGTCGGCGGGCAATGCGAACTTCGCAGTGCCGGTGTTGCGCGCTTCATAGACGACAGCATCATAGATCGAACGATGGCGACGTTCGGGCTTCAGGTCCGACTTGATGTCCACGGCGCTCGGCGAGACGGTCAGTTCGCGCCACACCGTGTTGGTCTTCACGACCTGTTTGCCGCCCTCGGTGACGGTCTCGCTGACCTGCTCGCTATAGGGAATGATCAGCACCGGCCCGGCGATTGTCTGCGGTCCGCCCCACCCCTCGGCGATCGATGACCGCGCGGTCTCGGACTGCGACTGGCGATCATAGACGAGCAGGTAAATCGCGAAGAGCGGGATCGCGAGCAGCGCCCCGACCAGAATCGCGAACAGCAATTTACGCCCGGGCGGGCGTTCAGCGACGACATCATCCGACATGATCAACTCCCTCTGTTAGAGAGGTCCGCGATAGGATGCGGCATGGCCGGCGGCCAAAGTTGATCAAGTGAAACCTTTGTGCAGAATATGTGCAGACCGGCCCGATTACAGCGCCCGTGTTACCGCGCCGTCTTGCCACCCGTTGCCGCGATCCAGGCGTCGATCTTCTTTTCCAGCACCGGCATCGGCAGCGCGCCGGTGTCCAGCACCTGCGCATGGAAAGCGCGTGGATCGAATTTGTCGCCAAGCGCCGCCTTGGCCTTCGCCTTGGTCCGGCTGATGGTCAGCTGGCCGATCTTGTAGGCCAGCGCCTGCCCCGGAATGGCGATGTAGCGCTCGACCTCGGCAGTCGCATCGGTTCGCGCCATCGGTGAGTTGGCGAGCATATAATCGATCGCCTGCTCACGGGTCCATCCCTTGGCGTGGATGCCGGTATCGACGACCAGGCGCATTGCCCGGAGCATCTCATCGTTCAGACCGCCCATGCGCTGATAGGGATCGGTTTCCATCCCGAGTTCAGGCCAAAGCGTCTCGGCATACAGGCCCCAGCCTTCGGCATAGGCGGTGTTGCCGCCGAAGCGCATGAACGCCGGCAGTGCGGCGTTTTCCTGAGCGAGACTGATCTGGAAATGATGCCCCGGCTCCGCCTCATGCAGATAGAGCGTCTCCATCTCCCACATATAGCGCGAGGGCAGATCATAGGTGTTGTAATAGAACACGCCCGGCCGCGTGCCATCCGGCGTGCCGCTCTGGTAGGAGCCGCCTGCCTCGGTCTTTTCCTTGTACGCCGGGACCGGACGAATCTCGAGCGGGGTCTTGGGCAGGAGCGAGAACTGCTCCTGGATCCGCGCCTCGATGCGCTTGCCGATTGCGCGATAGCCGTCGCGCAGCTGCTCAGCCGATTTGGGCGCGAACTGCGCATCGGTGCGCAGGAAGGTGAAGAATTCAGGCAGTGTGCCCTTGAAGCCGACCGCCGCCTTCTGCACCTCCATCGCCTTCAGGATGCGCGCGACTTCCGACAGGCCAAGCTGGTGCACCTCTTCGGCCTTGAGCGGCAGCGTGGTACTGGATTCGATCAGATAGGCATAAAGCTTGTCGCCGCCGGGCATACCCGACAGGCCCACACTGTCTCGCGCCGCGGCGAGATAGGTATTGGCGAGGAAATCGCGCATCCGCTTGTGTGCGGGCAGCAGGACGTCGCGGATCTGCGCCGCATAGGCGGCACGCAGCCGCGTCTGGTCGGCGACCGAAATGCCCGCCGGGAAGCTCTTGACCGGACCGTAGAATGCCGATGTCTCGACCCCTTGCGTGATGATGTTGTCGAACTGCTCGATCATGTTGCGCACGGTCAGCTTGGGCTGGACGACCCCGGTCTTCATGCCCTGGCGAAACCGCTCGATCGCTTGGTCGAGCAAGGCGGCATATTGCGTGCTGCGCTTCAGGCTGTTGTCATAGTCCGCAACCGTCTTGAACGGCGCCGCGCCCTGGCCCGATGCGAAATCGGGATAGAAGGTCTGGAATCCGCTGAAATGATCGATCGGCCGGACGATCGTCAGCGCGACGATCTCGGGGCTATAACCGCGCAGGCTGATCTCGGTCGAATTGCGGAACACGTCATAGGCGATCTGATCGACATGAGTGAGCTTGCTGCGATCGATTGCACCAAGCGAGCGAAGATCGGCCTCGCCCGCCTTGCGCTCGCCATCGAGATAGGCGTCGGACAGATAGTCGCCGAGCCGGTCGGCATAGCGCAGGTCGCCGCGGAAAATGGCCGAGATCGGATTGCGCTTCAACGATGCCTCGTCACTATCGTAGAATAGCTGCTTGAGCTTTGCGTCTTCCGCACTGTCGCCGGCGACCGAAGCGGGCGGCGGCAACGCCTGAGACAGAGCCGGCGTGGCGGCAGAAGCGCAGAGCAGAGCGGCAGTCAGCAGTTTGAAACGCAAGGCGGTTTCCTCTGGATAAGATGATGCACTGTCTTATGTCGCTAAACCGCCTGCGACAAGCATCAGATCAAGCCGGACCGGTCGCGCCGCGATCGGTATCTTACGGCTGATCAAGCAGCGAGACGGCGGGTTTGCCTATCGGGGTGGTGGCCATCGCCGGTGTGCGGCGGTCGAGTGCAGCGAGCCACACCCCCGCCCTGGCGCCGATCGACACCTGCGGCAAGGAGGGGGTTACCTTGCCCCTCGCCTCCCACTCACCGACCAGGCGCGCTGCTTCCTCTGCAGCGATAGCGATCGGTTGCGCCTTGCGCAGGGCGTGATTGATCAACGCATCGCCGTAAAAGGTCCAGTCGCTGTCCGCCTGGCATCCGAACGAGGTGCGATCCGCCGACGCAGCGGTCATCACCACACTGTCGTCGGTCGACAACAGGGGGATGAAAATCCCCGAATAACAGGCGCTGACCAGGATCATCCGCCGTTCGATCCCGAGCGCGCCGAGCAGGCTCCACAGCCTTTGCGGCGACACCATGCCGTAACCCGAATCGGCGTCGTTATAGACAATGCCCATCGGCCCGCCATGGCTCGTCGTGTAGAGAATAAGCACGTCTTCCTTGGTGTCGATCAGTTCGGCGACCCGCGCCAGGACCAGAGCGAGCGTGTCGGGCGCACCGCGCGGCAAATTGCTCTCCGCACTGCCGTCGCTACCGGCCAGCACGATCGTACGCCCCGCCGCGTCGTAGCGTCGCGACAGAACCTTGCCGGCTTCGCGCGCCTCGCGTCCGAATACCGGGTCGCTGTCGAGCGCTACGCTGACGATATAGGCGTCCACCACACCCTTGCGTTGCGGCTGCAGGCCGGCAAGCGCGCGGTCGATGCGGCGATGTTCGGCAAGCTGCCATTTCGCCGTGCGATCGCGCTCGGACGACAGGCCGAGATCGGCGAGGTAGGCCGCCTGTTCGGCAGTGATGGCGGAATAGAAGGGCGGCGGCTGAGTATGTTCGGGCGGGCGGTAGGACTGCTGCGCCGGAACGGATGCGGCAGCAAGGGCGATGCTCGCACCGAGAAGCCATTTCGCAATACCGGCAACACGCCCCATGCACACCTCCGCTTGAAGCAGGAATGTCAGTGTGCGCCAGCCCCATGTCAACGGACTGCGCTGATTTTTATTCCATGCGGTACAGAAGAAAAAATCCCGGCATATGCCGCTCAACAAATCTCTGCGGTGAATTTGGGAAGTGGCCCGGGCGGCACCCGTGCTGCCGAGAGATAGAAGCTGTCCGCCGTCAGATGATGGTTGGTGCCGTAAGCCGCAGCCAACACCTTGTTCAGGGCCGGATCATAGGCGGCAAGGTCGGCATCGGACAGCACGACCCGCCCGTCGAATGTCGCCACCATGTTCGAATTGAACCAGAACTGCGTCCCTTCGGCCCAATATTCGTCAACATTGACCGCAGTATATTCGCCCTTCCACAGCCCCTGTTTCAGCGCCGCGGCATAGGCAGCCTCGACTCTTGCGTAGAGAATAGGATCGGCGGCGCGGATCGCATCGAGGATGTTGTGCGAGAATTCATGGACGAAGATGTTCTCGCCGTAATAGCGCGAGCTTTTCCACCCCAGCAGATTCTCGACCGTGCCGGTGGTCAGGATGCCGGCCATGCCCCGCGCGCGGCCATTCCAGTAATCGCGATCGCTTAGTCGACCGATGCGTTCGTCATAATGTTTCGCTTCGCAAAAGGTCAGCCGCGGATCGTCGCGCGGCGGCTTTTTCCAGCCGCGCTGCTCGGGAATATCGACCGTCCCCTCGTCCGCCGCCATCACGGCGACCCGCTGCCCGCGCACGATCAAAGCACGGTTGAGATCGGGCCGCGCCGCGAGCATCGCAACGACGATGTCGTGCGCCTTCAATAGTGCGTCATCGGGCACCTTTGCCGAGGAGATGATCGGGATGCCGCCGGCATCGAGATAGCGGACATAGAACGGATCGAGCGCAAGCACCGCCGGCGGCACGGTGATAACGGGCGGCTCGGCTGATGGCGAGACAGCGCATCCCGGCGCCGCAAGGGCCATTAGGAAGAGCCCGAGGGTCCATGCCAGTGCCCATCTGGCCCGCATCATCGACCGGCTCACCCCGGGATCGGCCCGATCGGCCAGTTGCCCACGGCACTTTCGACCTCGGCGGCCGTCGAAGGGCACATCTCATACAAAGTGAATGCGATCTTGCCGTCGAGATACCAATCCGCGCCGCGTACATCCTTCTCGATGCCGGTCGAATAGCAGACCGCCGCCTTGCTCCCGTCGGCGATCATCAGAATCGCCCAGTTCACATCGCCGCCGCTGGCCGGATCGAAGGTGCGGGAGAAAAGCCTGCCCTGCGTTTTCAGGATCGGGACGGTGACTCCTTTGCCGGCCAGCACATCATCGCGAATATCGCCCGCGGGAACGGCGGCCTCGATCGCCGCACGCACCTGGGGATGGCCGAGGAAGCTGACGCCCTTCACCTTGTCATAGGGATATTTGCCGGCATAGCCGGCCAGATCGGGCGCTGTCCCGCCCCTGGCGAAAATCGGTCCGCCGACCATCATTGTGGCCACCGCGATGGCAGCGCCCAGTTTCGTGCTCATCTTACGCCCACTCCATCCATCCGTCCAAATCCAGACACCGGACGTTACCGCCCGATGTCGCCGCCCTGCACATACAGCGCGCCCTCCTCGCCGGGCGTATCCCATGAGTTATAATCGCCATAGGTGGTGACGGACAGCGATCGCTTGTCGACCTTGTGCTTGAAGATCATCAGGCACAGCCCGTTGCTGCTGCAGCTCTCAATCTCGGGCAGCGCGTCGCAAATGTTCGCCTTGCCGGGCAACGGACCGTCCAGGCCATAGACCTCCTTGGTACAATCGGGTTGCGGCGCCGGAACCCAGCCCTCGCCGATCGCAACCTTGCGGAAAGTGGCATAGGACGGCCCACCTTGCTCGGACGCGCCCTTCAGCAAACTGCTGACGGTTTGTGCCGCTGCCGCCTTGCGTGCAGCCGCAGGATTACCCGCAACCAGCATGATCGCTGCGGCCGATCCGACGATGATCCATTGACGCATAACTCAAAACCCCTGCCACTGAGTAATGCGGCACTTTAAAGCGAGTCGTCCTCGATGCGATAGAGCTGCCAGCAATCAGCCTTTCGAAAGGTGTAGCGCATCTGATAATCGCTATCCCTGCCGGCCAGCGTCACCTCGACTTCGCCCTCAGCTTGGTTCGACACGCTCCGCCGCAAACCGGCATCGGCCTGTTTTCGCGCATTGGGCATGACCGGAAATACCGGCACGGCGATCATGCGCGTCACCGGTTTCGGCTCGGGCTCGGCCATGGCATCGATCACGATGCTCCGCAGCGGACGCGCGGTGAAGGCCCGTTGCGTAGCGACATCGTTCATGAAGGTATCGAGAAAGGCCGGAAAATTCTGTGACGGACAGACCGCGGCAGACGCTGCGGGAACGGCACCGGCCAGTGCAATGAGGATCGCGGTCATGGCGAAGCGGATTTTACGCATCGGACATGTCACGCGCAGAACCGGACTCAACGCAGGTCGCGGGTGAGCTGCCAGCATCCATTGCTGAATTCGAAGATATAGGCACCCGGCTTGCCGATGGTCCGAACAAGTGCGCCCGGATCGTCGCCCTCGCCCTTGCCGTCATATTCGACCTTTATATAATCGACCTGCCAGGTCTTGCCGCTCAGCAAGCGCGGTTTGATCTGCATCTGTTGACGGCTGTCCTGTCCGGCGGGCGCCGCCGCATCGACATACTGATAATCCTGCATCGCGATCCGGTAATCACGATAGTCGCGCCCAATGATGCTGCGCATCAGCTTGCCCGGTTGCTGCAGGGCTCGGACCTCGATCTGCGGTGCCAGATGCGCCTTGCGTACCGCATCATTCTGCGTGAACAATTCGAAGAAGCCGTCAAAATTATCGGACTTGCAGGCGGCGATCGCACTGCTCAGCATCTCGGCATCGGAAACGGTATCGTCCACCCCGGAAGCATGCGCCATGGCGTGCAGCGATGCGGCCCCACACAGCCCAGCCAGCATCACCACCGCCAGCACCATGTTCCCACCGAGACGCATAGGATACTCCATCTACGATTCTCCACGGCCCCGTAAGGGCCGTTCGGAGCCCTCAGTAAACCCGCTTCTTCGGCTTGATATAGTCGATGTCGTCGGTGAGCGTGTAATCATGCACCGGGCGGAAGCCGAGCGTCGTCGCACCGCCTTTGCCGCCCCAGCCGTCGAATGTCGCAGTGGTGTGCTTCATCCAGTTCGCGTCGTCGCGGTCCGGGAAGTCCTCGTTGACGTGTGCACCACGGCTTTCCTTGCGATTGGCCGCGGAGTCCATCGTCACCACTGCCTGGGCAATCAGATTGTCGAGCTCGAGCGTCTCGACCAGATCGGTATTCCAGATCAGCGAGCGGTCCTTCACATCGACATCCGCCATCCGTTGATAGGTCTTGGCGATCTGCGTCTTGCCTTCGTTGAGCAACTCATCGGAGCGGAACACCGCGCAATGCTTCTGCATCGTCCGCTGCATTTCGAGCCGCACCTCGGCGGTCGGCGACCCGCCCTTGGCGTTCCGGAAATGGTCGAGCCGGCCGAGCGCCAGCTCCTCCGATCCCTTGGGCAGCGGATTGTGCGACGTGCCGGGCTTGAGAGTTTCCTTGAGGCGCAGGCCTGTCGCGCGGCCGAACACCACCAGATCGATCAGCGAGTTGGAGCCCAGTCGGTTCGCGCCGTGCACCGAGACGCACGCGGCCTCACCGACTGCGAACAGGCCCGGGACGACGGTGTCCGGATTGCCATCCTTCAGCTGGACGACCTCGCCGTGATAATTGGTCGGGATACCGCCCATATTGTAATGCACGGTCGGTGTGACCGGCAGGGGCTGGCGCGTCAGGTCGACGCCGGCGAAGATCTTGCCGGTTTCGGTGATGCCGGGCAGTCGTTCGTGCAGCACCTTGGGATCGATATGGTCGAGATGGAGATAGATATGATCCTTCTCCTTGCCGACACCGCGGCCTTCGCGGATTTCCATCGCCATCGAGCGTGACACCACGTCGCGCGACGCGAGATCCTTGGCCGAGGGAGCATAGCGCTCCATGAAACGCTCGCCTTCGCTATTGGTCAGATACCCGCCCTCGCCGCGCGCGCCCTCGGTGATCAGCACGCCGGCGCCGTAGATGCCGGTCGGGTGGAACTGAACGAACTCCATGTCCTGCAGCGGGAGCCCCGCACGCAGCACCATGCCACCGCCGTCGCCGGTGCAGGTATGCGCCGACGTCGCGGAGAAATAGGTGCGACCATAGCCGCCCGTCGCCAGCACGACCGAGTGCGAGCGGAAGCGGTGGATCGACCCATCGTCCATGCACAAGGCGATCACACCACGGCACACGCCATTTTCCATGATCAGGTCGAGCGCGAAATATTCGATGTAGAAATCGGCGTCATACTTCAGGCTCTGCTGATAGAGCGCGTGGAGCATGGCATGGCCGGTGCGGTCGGCGGCAGCGCAGGTGCGCTGCGCGGGAGGACCTTCGCCCATATTCTGCATCATGCCCCCGAACGGGCGCTGATAGATCTTGCCTTCATCGGTGCGGCTGAACGGCACGCCGGCATGTTCGAGTTCGTAGACCGCGGCTGGCGCCTCACGCACCATATATTCGATCGCATCCTGGTCGCCGAGCCAGTCCGACCCCTTGACGGTGTCGAACATGTGCCAGGTCCAGTGATCCGGCCCCATATTGCCGAGCGACGCGGCGATACCGCCCTGCGCCGCAACGGTGTGACTGCGCGTCGGAAACACCTTGGTGATGCATGCGGTCTTCAGGCCCGCCTCGGCGATGCCCATTGTCGCACGCAGGCCCGAACCGCCCGCGCCCACGACCACGGCATCATAGGTGTGGTCGATGATCTTATAGGCTGCTTCGGCCATTATGCAGGCGTCCCGGTAAAGGCGATCCGGAGGATCGAGAAGATGGCCACCGCGGCGGTGCCGACGGTGAAGAAGTTGAGCACGATCATCAGCACGACCTGCAGTTCGTCATGGATATAATCCTCGATCAGAACCTGCAGCCCGAGCCGGAAGTGATAGAAGACCGAAGCAACCAGCAGGATCAGCGGGATCGCCACCCAGGCCGATGAAACCCAGTTGCGCACCGTCGCATAATCATAAGCCGGCAGTTGCGCGATCGCGATCATGAACCACAGCATCAGCACCAGATTCGCCGCCGCCGTCAGCCGCTGATGCCACCAGTGATGCGCACCATGCTTTGCGCTGCCGAGACCGCGGACGCGGCCGAGATTGGTGCCGTTGCCCATCTTATTTGCCCCCCAGCAGATAGAGCCAGAAGGCGGCGGTCAGCGTGACCGATCCGATCACCGTCAGCCAGGCGCCGATCCTGTTGCTCTTCAATTCATATCCGGCGCCGGTATCGAGCAGGAAATGGCGGATGCCGGTTGCCATGTGCTGGAAGAACGACAGCGTCAGGCCGATTCCCACGACATAGCCGATCGCCCCGCCCCAGAACTGGGTGAAGACATGCAGAAAGGTCGCATAGCTGTCCTTGCCGCCGGCGAGTGCCGCGAGCCACCACACGAACGCCCCGGTGCCGACGGTTGCCATGCCATCGCCGGTGGCACGGTGCACGATCGACACGGTCATCGTGATCGGCCAGCGCACATGCCACACATGTGGGCTGAGCGGGCGGGCGACGGGCGGTTTGGTGGCCAAGAGCAAGTCCTTCGTCAGGCAATGCTGGACCTATTAGTCCGCCTATGCCGCGATGCAAGACGGAACGCCTCTCACATCCGTGTCCTAACTGCCTCTTAACCAAATCGGGTTAGCCCAAAGACACAGAACCACGGGACCATATCCGGGTCGCCCAGACGGAGTTTCGCACTTGGACGCCAACGACCTGCCTGCCCCCGGCACGATCGCCGCGAAAATCGATCTGACCGCGCGCCTGCGCGTGTTCGATTTCGACGGATCGCTCGCCAGCGCGAGCCGCGACGCCTGGGCTGTGCTCGAACCCGATATCCGGGCTGTATCCGAGGCTTATTGGCAACAATGGCTTCGTTGCTTCGCCGACGAACGCATCTGGGCGCCACACGAAACCGACAAGATGATCGAGGTCGGCTGCGTCTTCCTGCGCAACCGCTTCATGGACACCAAGGGTCGTGCCTGGGTCGAATCGGTCGAGCGCTCGGTCGCCGCCGCCTATACCAATGATGTGTCGCCGCTGGCCTTGCTGTCGATGATCAACGCCAGCGACCGCGCCGCGCTCAACATCCTTACCAAGCGAGTCGATCATGCCGATGTGAAGTTGCCGGTACTGATCGACACGCTGATGCGCCTTTCCGCGCTCGAGGGCGAAATCACGGTCGCGATCTACAATGGCTATCGCGAACATAGTGCCCAGACCGCGCGCGATCGCCTCGCAACCGAATTCCGCGACGGCATCGCCCGGATGGTCGAGAGCGCAACGCAGGAATCGGGCGTGCTGCGCGGCCAGTCGGTCAGCACCTCCAACTCCGCACGCGGCATGCTCGGCAAAACCTCTGAAGTCGCCGCCGCTGCCGAGCAATCTGCGGTCGCGATGCGCGAAGCCGCCCATACCGCCGCTGGACTGATCCGGGCAATCGAAGACGCCCGCACCGAAGTCGAGGCAGCGCGCGAGATTGCCACCCGCGCCTCGACCCAGGCGAGCACGGCGGTCGGCATGTCGGAAACCCTGTCCGATCACGCCAAGTCGATCGAATCCATCCTCGGCCTGATCCGTGACATTGCCGGGCAGACCAACTTGCTCGCGCTGAACGCGACGATCGAGGCGGCTCGCGCCGGCGATGCCGGCCGCGGCTTCGCGGTCGTTGCGCAGGAAGTGAAGAGCCTCGCCAACCAGACCGCCCGCGCGACCGACGATATCGCCGCCAAGATCGCCGCGATACAGTCGGCCACGCGTTCGACCGTCGATACAAATGCATCGATCAAGGCAACTGTCGCCGAGGTGCAGGAAAGCGCCAACCGCATCCGCTCCGCGATGGAGGCGCAGGCGCAGACCGTGACCGCGATCACCGCGGCGGTCGATGAAACCGCGCTCGCCGCGGATTCGATGTCGAATACCATCGCCGCGATCCGCGAAGATACCGAAACCGTCGCATCGGAGATCGACCGTGTCGGCAAGGGCTTCGATTCGCTCGAAGCAAGACTGGGGACACTCAAGAACAGCGCAGGCGAGTTCATCGCCAAAGTCGCTGCATGAGCATTGGGAGGACGACGTGGTGGTACAAGCAAACGGCGCGACTTTAGGCGGCTGGAGCGGCGGCGCGCGCAGTGCGGCCGAGCGCGTCGGCGATTATGACTGGGACAAGGCGATCGCCGCCGCCAGCGCGGAAATCTCGACCCTGATCGCGGGGTCGGAAGAGAAGATCGCGCGCGCCTTTTGGAGCCACTACATGTCGCTGCCTTCGACAGCGCATATCAGGCCATATCTGTCGGGCGATCTGCTGGCCAAGCGCATTGCGCGAAGCACGCGCTATACCAAGATCAAATATGCCGACCCGTTCGGCGAACAATGGATGACGCTCGCCTTCGGCCATGCCAGCGAATCCTATGAATCCAATGTACCCTTGCCCGCCCTGCTGTCATCGCTCAGCTTTGCGCACAGCCAGACGCTGGGCATCATCGCCGAACGACTGAACGGCGACACGGCACGCGCACAACATCTCGCCGACATCATCCAGCGCCTCGCGCTGGTGGAAGCCGATGTGATGACGACGCATCTCGGCTCGCGCGACGCGGAACGCGCACGCGACGAACGCCGCGAACGATCTGCCCAGTTCAGCGAAAGCATCGGCCAGTCGATCGCCGGCACCGCGACGCTCGGCACACGCATCCGCGTTCAGGCCAAGGGCGCATCCTCCTCTGCGCGTGGCATGCTCGGCAAGACTTCCGAGGTCGCTTCCGCTGCCGAACAGTCGGCAGTCGCGATGAGAGAAGCGGCACAGACCGCCGCCGGCCTGATCCGGGCGATCGAAGACGCGCGCCGCGAAGTCGAGGCCGCCACCGATATCGCGGCCCGCGCGTCGACCCAGGCCAGCGATGCGGTCGGCATGTCGGAAACCCTGTCCGATCACGCCAAGTCGATTGAATCGATCCTCGGCCTGATCCGCGACATTGCCGGCCAGACCAATTTGCTCGCCCTGAACGCGACGATCGAGGCGGCGCGTGCCGGCGATGCCGGTCGCGGTTTCGCAGTCGTTGCGCAGGAAGTGAAATCGCTGGCGAGCCAGACCGCCCGCGCCACCGACGATATCGCCGCCAAGATCGCCGCGATCCAGTCGGCCACCCGCACAACGGTCGACACCAACGCCTCGATCAAGGCGACTGTCGCCGAAGTGCAGGAAAGCGCCAACCGCATCCGCTTCGCGATGGAAGCACAGGCGCAGACCGTCACCGCGATCACTGCGGCGGTCGATGAAACCGCGCTCGCCGCGGATTCCATGTCCAACACCATCGCCATGATCCGCGAAGACACCGAAAATGTCGCCAGCGAGATCGACACGCTCGAACGCGACTTCAGTGAGGTCAATGAACGCCTCGAGACCCTGCGCGGCGCGGCGGACAGCTTTTCCGCCAGCGTCGCGGCCTAGGATAGGCGATCGACGCACCGACTCGAAATGAGCGCTTCCCCGGCCTTTGCCGGGGAAAGCGGTGACGAGCAGGAATCGCGTCCCGGGGTGACGTCCATGGCCTGCACGGCTATGTCGCCCGGATGACCACCAACATCCTCCTCACCGGCAGCAGCCGGGGAATCGGTGCGGCCATCGCGACTGCGCTGACCGGCCCGGATATCAACCTGATCGGCCATGGCACCGCCAGCGGCATTCCGGCGGATTTCGCCGATCCCGCAGCACCGCACCAGCTCTGGGCGGCTGCGCTCGACCGGCTCGACGGTCGCATCGACGTCCTGATCAACAATGCCGGCATCTTCGAAGCCAATCCGATCGATCGCCCGGATGAGGAATGGACCGCAGACTGGGAGCGGACGATGCGCGTCAACCTCACCGCCTCGGCCGAGCTGTGCCGCCTCGCCATCCTTCACTGGCAGGAGCGCAGGTCCGACGGGCGAATCGTCAACATCGCCAGCCGCGCCGCCTATCGCGGGGATTCGCCCGAGCATTGGCACTATGCCGCATCCAAGGCAGGCATGGTGGCGATGACCAAATCGATCGCGCGCGGCTATGCAGCGCAGGGTATTCTCGCCTTTGCGGTGTGCCCGGGCTTCACCATGACCGGCATGGCCGGCGACTATCTGTCGAGCCGGGGCGGGGAGAAGCTGCTCGCCGACATCCCGCTCGGCCGTGTCGCGGAGCCCGACGAGGTCGCAGCGGCAGCGAAATTCCTCGCGCTTGAAGCGCCCGCGTCGATGACAGGATCGGTCCTCGACGTGAACGGGGCAAGCTATGTCCGATAGCTGGAAACTCACCCTGCCCTGTACCCGCGCGGAGGCCGAGGCGATCGACGCGGCCGACGATTTCGGCATCGATCCGGCACCGGTGCTGATGACCAGTGAGGAAGTCGCCGACGACCCGCTGCGCTGGCGGCTGGACGCCTATTTCGAGGGCAGGCCGGACAAGGCCGCGATCGCCGCGGTGCGTGCGCTAGCGCCAAGTTCGGCCAAGACCAAGACGACCGCCGAGCGCGTGCCCGATGCCGATTGGATCACGCTCAGCCAGTCGGGTATCGAACCGGTTCATGCCGGCCGCTTCTACGTCCACACCGACGCCAACAAGGGCGCTATTCCGGCCGGCGCGCGCCCCTTCCGCATCGAAGCGAGTCGCGCCTTCGGTACCGGCCAGCACGAGACGACCACTGGCTGCCTGTTGACGCTCGATGCGATGCGCGTGCGGGGCGAACGCGCGCGCAACCTGGTCGATATCGGCACCGGCACCGGATTGCTGGCCTTCGCCGCGATGCATCTGTGGCCCGGCGCTTATGCCACCGCGTCGGATATCGACGCTGCGTCGATCGATGTGACGGCGGAGAATGCCGGGCTCAATGGAATAGCGCTCGGAAACGGTCCTCGCGAGCTCGCGCTCGCCGTCGCGCCGGGGCTCGAACATCCATTGCTGATCGGCCGGGCGCCCTATGACCTGATCGTCGCCAATATCCTGGCCGGCCCGCTGATCGCGCTCGCTCCGAGCATCGGCATGGCGCTGGCGGAGGGTGGCACGCTGGTTCTGGCGGGCTTGCTCAAGAACCAGGCCGATGCCGTGCTGCGCGCCTATCGCCGACAAGGATTAAGGCTTGCGGGCCGGATCGACACCGGCGACTGGCCGGCGCTGCGCCTACGCAAGCGGGTACGCCACGGCCATGATCGCGTCACGCGGCTCGGCCCCGGCGGCGCGGGCGAAACGCCCGGGTTCGGCAATTGGTAGCCTGACGAACCTTAGCGTGTTTTCGACCAAAGCCGTCGGTGTCCGGCCCCTGTTACGTCCTGTTATCTCCTGTTTTTCGGCACTATTTTTTTGCTCCTGTTACTGCTGAGTCGAAAGCCCGATTATCGGATTGTTTTCAACAGCTTGATGGGGCCGCTCCTGTTATTGAAAAACAGGACGGAACAGGAGCCATAACAGGAGCCGTTTTGATCGAAACAGGAGCTTGCGTCAGACGCTTCGCATCCATGTGAAAGAACGGGCGGCCATGAGAAAGAGCGGGACAAGGGCACCTGAACGACTCTCGTCCGACCGTCACATTGCCGCATCCCGCAGCTTTGTTGAATCGCCACTCGGCGGATCAGCTCAAATCTAGCGCTCAGGCCTCACTGCGATCGCGTCGACCTCGACGAGCAAGTCCGGTCGGGCGAGCCGGACGACATAAACCAGCGTCGATGGCGGTACCGCATCGCCGAGCACCGCGGCGCGAATCGCTGCCGAGCGTTCATAGGCGATCGGCTTGACCAGATAGACATTGAGCTTGACCAGATTGTGCGGGGTCGCCCCCTGGCTCGCCAGGATCGCGACGACATTGCGCAGCGCGCGTTCATATTGCGCCTCGGCATCGGCGGGGATGCTGCCATCGGGAGCGTTGCCGACCTGTCCGGCGACATAGAGCATGTCCGGCCCGGACGGCACCACCGCCAGATGCGAATAGCGCCCGATTGGCGGTGCTACGGTCGAGGGGTTGGACATTTCCTGTGCGGATGCAGCGGCCGGGATGGCCAGTGCACAGGCCAGGAGGATAGCTCGCTTCATGCGGCTGCCTTTGCGTTGGCATAGTCCTGCGTGCCGTGCGTGATCACCACATCCGCGGGATCGATCGCCGCGACCGGAATATCCGGCAGCGCCTTGAGCGTTTCATAGAGCGGCGCGAAGTCCGTTTCCACGGTTAGCCGAAGCAGTTCATCGAAGCTGGGGATGACGAAGTAATTCTGCTGGAAATCGTCGATCCGATATTCGGTCCGCATCACTCGGGCGAGATCGAAGGCGATCCGGTTGGGGCTCGGATCATCGAGCGCGAAGCGGCTTTCGGCAAAGCTCGACACGATGCCCGACCCATAGATGCGCAGGCCCTCGGGCTCGGCGATCAGGCCGAATTCGACCGTGTACCAATAAAGCCGCCCGAGATATTTGAGTGCATCGAGCCCCAGCGCGCGCTGCCCGCCCTGGCCATAGGCCTCAAGATAATCGGCAAACACCGGGTCGGCGAGCATCGGCACATGACCGAACACGTCGTGGAAGACATCGGGCTCCTGCAGATAATCGAGCTGGTCGGGCCGGCGGATGAAATTGCCTGCAACGAACCGGCGGTTCGCCATGTGATCGAAGAACACATCATCGGGCACCAGTCCGGGCACGGCAATCACCTGCCACCCGGTCAGCTTCATCAGCCGTTCGGACAATTCCTCGAAATCGGGAATGCCGGGCTTGGACAATTTGAGCACATCCAGCCCGCGCAGATAGGCGTTGGACGCCCGTCCCGGCAGCAATTTCGCCTGCCGTTCGAACAAGATATCCCAGGTCGCATGTTCCTCCGCAGAGTAGTGCGCCCAGTCCTGTGGTATCGTCCAGTCGCCTGCCGCGCCTTCGGGCGGCGCGTCCAGCACATGCGTATCCTCTGTCATGCAAATCGCTTATCACAGCCCGAACGCCGCAGGAAATGGGTGCGCATGCCAATACGCTGGACGAAGATTTTTACCCGGTGGATGGTGCGATGAGCGATCGCGGGGTCACTCCCGGCCCGCCGTCGAAATTGCTCTGGGCGGCAGAAGTGCCGCGCGCAGCCTGGGCCGTCATCTCGCTGCTCCGATCCGGGCGGATGCTCGATGAGGCACCGAGGGGGGACGGCCGGCCAGTGCTGCTACTGCCCGGGCTGTTCAATTCCGATCGCTCCAATTTCGTCATGCGACGCTATCTCAATCGCCTCGGCTACCGCGCCGAACGCTGGGGTCTGGGCCGCAATATCGGCGCGCGAGCGGTCGGGGCAGATGGCGAGAAGCTGCTTGAGCGCATCCGCGCGCTCCACGCCGAAACCGGCGAACCGGTCACGCTGATCGGGATCAGCCTGGGCGGCGTCATGTCGCGATTCGCGGCGCACCGGCTACCCGGCCTGGTGCGCGAAGTGATCACGATCAGCGCGCCCTTTGCCGGCTCGCCCCGCGCCACCAATGTCTGGCTCGCCTTCGAGCTGCTGACCGGCGACCGCATCGACAGCGAGCGGGTCGCAAAACAGGCCGCCGAGGTGGTACAGCCCCTGCCCGTCCCTTCGACCGCGATCTGGAGCCGCAGCGACGGACTGGTCAACGGCATGATCTGCCATATCGACAACGACCCGCAGTGTCGCAACATCGAGATCCGCGCGAGCCATCTGGGGGTGCAACTGCGCCCCGAAGTCCTGCGCCTGATCGCCGATGTGCTGGGCGGCGCAAAATGAGACTGTCTAGGCCGCGCGCATCAGCACGCATTTCACGGTGAAGTCGATTGCCGGGTAGCTGATATATCCCGACAACTGGCTCGGCCGCGCCAGCGGATTGGTCGAGTTGTCGTTTCGGGCAGGCAGCCCGTCCGGAATACGGAAGCGTGCCACATGCGGTGCTGCGGCCGCCATGGTCAGTACGAGCTCCCCGCAAACCACTTCATAAGTACCGGCCGGCAAGGCGCGTCGGAAGACCTTGCCCGCGCGTAGCGTCCAATGCTGATCGTCCGCCTGATCCACTGGCTCGTCTTCTTCCACAAGCCGCCAATCGCCTTCAAATGCCGCAGCATCATGCGCCATAATCCCTGCTCCACCTGATCCGATGACCAGAACAATAGCAGAACAAAATGGTTGAATCCAGCACCTGAATGACGGCGTCGCCTACCGCGCGACAATGCTCAGCCGTCGAGCATCAGCCGGTAGCGCCCGGTCAGCTTGTGCGCGAGCAACCCATCTTCCTCGCGCGCACCGCCGCCGATATTGTGAATCACTGCCCAATTGCCGCTCGGTCCGCGCCGGTCGGAGACGATGCCGATATGCGGCAGCCGGTCGCCGATGAGACTGGTGAAGATGTCGCCCGGACGCCAGCCGGCCGAGGTGGCGGCCAGCGGCAGCTGTGCGCCCTTGCGCGCCATGAAGATCTGCAGATTGGGCACCCGGCGATGGTCGATGTTGCGATCCGGCCCGCGCAGGCCCCAGCGTTTCGGATAAGCGCTGAAATGCGCGCGCATATCGGCATTGACCAGCGCCTGCAGGTCGATACCGAAAGCGTCGCGATAGGCGCGGATCAGCACGTCGGTGCAGACGCCCTTCGCGCGCGACACGTCGCCATTGGGAAACGCCAACGCGGTATAGGCGGGGTCATAGGCCAGCGTGACGCCGACCTGACGCCGCGCCGCGCCGATCAGCGTCGCTGCAGCCCTGCGCGCCGCCTGCGCCTGTGCCTGCGCCTGAAGCGGCCATGCAGCACAGGCCGACAGGCCCAGCAGCACGACGCGGCGATCGAGCTCAATCATCGCGCGGGGAAAGGTCGGTCGAGTCAGCGCGGTTCGTCGTCACGCGGCGACTCTCCGGCACGATAGCCATCATAAGGCTGGCACGCATTCGGATCCTTGCGGCACGCCTTCTCCGCCTTTTGCCGCTCGCGGCCTTCGCGTTCTTCCTGCTTGCGCATCTTGCGACCATAATTGCGGTCGGCTTCGCTCTGGCTGGTGGTCGACCAGTCGACCGCTTTGCCCGCGACCTTGACCGGCGCGGTGACGACGCTCGCCACAGTGCGGACGCACCCGCCCGAAAGGAGCGGAAGCAGGGCGATGGATGCGATCATCAGCTTGCGCATTGTCTGCCTCATGGTTGACGCGGATGCTTGCTCGCATCGCGCGTTTCGGCGCCGATTTGCGGGAAATCCGTGAAGAACCCGTCGACACCATCCTTGATATATACCGCGATTTCGTCCGAAAGACGGCCATGTGTTACAGGATTGACACCGTCCTTCAGGCTCGGTGGCAGGAAGAAATTCTCCGCACGGAAGGTCCAGGGATGGACACGCAGCCCCGCCCGATGCGCATCCGCGATCAAACTGCTGGGCGCGGCGTCGCCGTTGCGGATCATCGCCTTGGACGGACCGATGCCATAGGCATAGGCAGCAACCGCTTTCAGCCCGGCCGGCGTCGCCATTTCCGCATAGCTCGCCACCGCCTTGTCGACCGGGCCGCCGGCGGCCTCCATCAGTTGGATCAGCCGGATGCCGGTCAGTTTGTGCAGCCGCTTGAGATTGTCGACTTCGAACGACTGAATGAACACCGGCGCATCGGCGCTGCTCCAGCCGGCCGCCTTCAGCTCGGCGGCGAGCTTTTCCTCCATCGGCAGGCCGATCGATGCGAAATAGCTTGGATGCTTGGTTTCGGGATAAATGCCGATCGTCCGGCCGCTGGTCTTTGACTGCGCCTTGGCCAGCGCGATGATCTCGGCCAGAGTCGGAACCTCGAACTGACCATCAAATTTGGCATTATCCGGGCGCAGCTGCGGCAGCCGCTCCTTTGCCCGCAATGTCTTCAGCTCGGCGAGCGTGAAATCTTCGGTGAACCACCCGCTATGGCTTTCGCCGTCGATCACCTTGGTCCTCTTGCGATCGACGAATTCGGGATGCGCCGCGACATCGGTCGTGCCGGTAATGTCATTCTCATGCCGGGCGACAAAGACATTGTCCCTGGTCAGCACCAGGTCGGGCTCAATGAAATCCGCGCCCTGCGCGATCGCCAGCGTGTAGGAAGCGATCGTGTGCTCGGGACGCAACCCGCTCGCGCCGCGATGTGCGATGACGATGGGCGCGCTGCGATCCTTGGCCATGGCCTTATCCTGCATCGTCGTGACGCCCATGGCCAGCACGACCATCGCGGACGCGACGAAACGAGTAACTGCGGCGGTGGTAAATAATGTCATTGCGCTTCCCATATCGGATACCGATTTCATCAACGGCGTTACCCAAATTTCCAACCCAGCTTCCAACAGGGCGCGATTCCCATGCACTTCACCATCAATGGCAAGGCGCGTGAAGCCGAGCCCGATATCCGGGCCTCGCTGCTCGACCTGTTGCGCGAACATCTCGGCCTGACCGGCACCAAAAAGGGCTGCGACCATGGCCAGTGCGGGGCGTGCACGGTGATCGTCAACGGCCGGCGGATCAATTCCTGTCTCACGCTGGCGGTCATGCATCAGGATGATGACATATTGACGATAGAAGGGCTGGGCAGCGCGGATGACCTGCATCCGATGCAGGCCGCTTTTGTGCAGCATGACGGTTTCCAGTGCGGCTATTGCACGCCGGGGCAGATCTGTTCCGCGGTGGCGATGCTCGACGAGGTCAAAATGGGCTGGCCCAGCCATGTCACCGGCCATGTCAGCGGCGACCTGACCGATATCGCGCTGACCGATGCCGAGATATCGGAACGGATGAGCGGCAATCTGTGCCGCTGTTCCGCCTATCCCAATATCGTCGATGCGATCCGCGACGTTGCGAAGGCCGGCGCATGAAGACGTTCGATTATTCACGCGCAGATAGCCCCGAAGCGGCAGTCGCCGCCTTCGCCACCGGCGCTCGGTTCATCGCGGGCGGGACCAATTTGCTCGACCTGATGAAGCTTCAGATCGAGACGCCCGAGCGGCTGGTCGACATCTCGCGGCTCGACCTGGCCGGCATCGCGGAGACGGCCGATGGCGGCCTGTCGATCGGCGCGCTGGTGCCGAACAGCGATCTCGCCGCGGACCGGCGCATCATCCAGGGCTATCCGGTGCTGAGCCGCGCCTTGCTCGCCGGAGCGTCGGGACAGTTGCGCAACAAGGCGACGACCGGCGGCAATCTGCTGCAGCGGACGCGCTGTTCCTATTTCTACGATACGGCAATGGCGTGCAACAAGCGCGCGCCGGGTTCGGGCTGTTCGGCGATCGGCGGCTTCAACCGGATTCTCGCGATCCTCGGCACGAGCGACCAGTGCATCGCGACTCATCCAAGCGACATGGCGGTGGCGATGCGCGCGCTCGACGCGATGATCGTCACATTGAAACCGGATGGGGACCGCCGCCGCATCGCGATCGGCGACCTGTATCGGCTGCCGGGCGACACGCCGCAGATCGAGACGCTGCTCGAGCCGGGCGAGCTGATCACTCATGTCGAGCTGCCGCCGCCACCCAAGGGCGCGCAGCTTTATCGCAAAGTGCGCGACCGGGCATCCTATGCTTTTGCGCTGGTGTCGGTGGCTGGCGTGGTATCGGTCGAGAACGGCAGGATCGCCTCGGCCGCGCTCGCCTTTGGCGGGCTTGGGCCGATGCCGTGGCGCGACGCTGCGGTTGAAGCCGCGCTGGTCGGCGAGCCTCCTTCCACGGCGGCATTCGAGGCGGCTGCAGCTGCGTTGCTCACCGATGCGAGAGGTTTCGGATCGAATGATTTCAAGATTCCCCTCACTCGTCGCCTGCTGATCGCCTGCCTGCGCGATCTCACGGATGGCCCCGGAGCAGCGCGATGACCGAATTCAGGATGGATGCCGATCATGCCGGCCTGGCGATGGACCGCGGGGTTCAGGGCGTGCTCGGCAAGGGTCTTAACCGCGTCGAGGGCGTGCTCAAGGTGATGGGCGCCGCGACCTATGGCTATGAGCATCAACTGGGCACCGAAGTCGCTTATGGCTATCTGATCACCACGCCGGTCGCCAAGGGCAAGGTCATCGGCTTCGACACCGATGCAGCGCGCGCCATGCCCGGCGTCCTCGACATCATCGTCGATGACCCCCGCATCCCACGCCAGGCCGCCAGCTTCGGACCGGCAGCGAACGGCAATGCCGCAATCGATCATTTCGACCAGGTGCTCGGCGCAGCGATCGCGACGAGTTTCGAAGCCGCTCGCGCCGCCGCCCGTGCGGTGCGCGTCGACATCGTGGCCGAGCAAGGCCGGTTCGACATGATGGCCGATATCGCCAACGCAAGCGGTCCGCCAAAGAGCTCGCGCCTGCAGGATGTGGCCAAGGGTGACATCGATGCCGCCATGACCACCGCCGACGTCACAGTGGATCAGGTCTACACCACGCCCAACCAGGTCCATGCCGCGATGGAGCCGCATGCATCGATCGCAACCTGGGACGACGGCAAGCTGACGCTCTATTCGAGCCTGCAGATCCTCAATGTCGCAAAAGCGGTTCTTGCCCGGTCGCTGGGCATCGATGCGACGGCGGTGCGGATCGTCTCGCCCTATATCGGCGGCGGATTCGGCGGCAAGCTGCTGGGTCCGGAGGCTGTGATGGCGGCGATCGCGTCGCAGCGGCTCGACCGGCCGGTCAAGATCGCGATGGCGCGCGCGCAACTGTTCCACAACGTCTATCGGCGCACGGACACGCATCAGCGCATCCGTCTTGCCGCCAATGCCGATGGCCGCCTCACCGCGATCGGCCACGACAGCGTGGTCAGCCAGGGACCGGATGGCGGCTTCATGGAGCCGGTCGCACTCGGCACGATCGCGCTTTACGCGGCGGCGGTACGGCACTTCAGTCACAAGATCGTGACGCTCGACATGGTCCAGGCCGGCGCGGTGCGCGCGCCAGGCGAAGCCGTCGGCATGCTCGCGCTGGAAACCGCGATCGACGAGATGGCGGAGCAGCTCGGCCGCGATCCAATCGACTTCCGCAAACTCAACGAGCCCGAGGTCGATCCGACCACCGGCGCGCCCTATTCGACACGGCGGCTGGTCGAGTGTCTCGACGAGGGCGCGAGGCGCTTCGGCTGGGCGCGGCGCGAAGCGATACCGGGGTCGGTGCGCGACGGCGAATGGCTGGTCGGCATGGGCGTGGCGGCGGCTGTGCGCATCAACCTGCTGGTCGATTCCGAAGCCCGCGTCACGCTCGGCACCAATGGCCGCGCGACGGTCGAGACCGACATGACCGATATCGGCACGGGCACCTACACGATCCTGTCGCAGATTGCCGGTGAATCACTGGGCCTGCCGATGCATTGTGTCGATGTCCGGCTCGGCGACACGGACTTGCCGCCGGGCTCCGGGTCGGGCGGATCGTTCGGTGCGGCAAGTGCCGGATCGTCGGTCGCGCTGGCGTGCGAGGACATTGTTGCCGAACTCGCCAGCCGCATGAAGGCCAGGCCTGAGGACATGACGCTGAAGGATGGCCATGCCATCGCCGGCAATCGCCGCGTACCACTGGAAGAACTGGTCGGCGACGCCCCGATCATTGCCATCGGCAAGATCAGCCAGGGCAGCAATGCGCGCACATTCAGCCAGGCCGCGCATGGGGCGCAGTTCGCCGAGGTCGGGGTCAATGCGGTGACCGGCGAAGTCCGCGTGCGGCGCATGCTCGGCGTGTTCGAGGCCGGCCGTATCCTCAACGCCAAGACCGCGCGCAGCCAGGCGATCGGCGGGATGATCTGGGGCATCGGCTATGCGCTGATGGAGCATGCCGTGCTCGACAAGCGGCATGGCCAGTTCGTCAACCACGACCTTGGCGAATATCATGTGCCGGTACATGCCGACGTACCCCATCTCGATGTGCATTTCATCGAAGACATCGACCATCATGCCAATCCGATCGGCGTGAAGGGACTGGGCGAGCTGACCATCTCCGGCGCAGGCGCGGCGGTGACCAATGCGATCTACAATGCCTGTGGTGTTCGCGTGCGTGAGTTTCCGATGACATTGGACAAGATATTAGCCGGATTGCCGCCGGTTTGAATCATTGCTCGCTCACCCACAAACAACGGCATGCGCGCAACAGAAACGAGTGATTGATGGCCGATAACGATACCGTCCTTGCCGCCGCTACCGCCTGGAAAGGCGCGCCGATGGCGCTTGCCACGGTGGTCTCGACCTGGGGCTCGGCACCGCGCCCCAAAGGCAGCCATATGCTCGTCCATGCCGATGGTCGGTTCGAGGGTTCGGTGTCGGGTGGCTGTGTCGAGAGCGATATCCTCGCCACCGCCGCCGATGTGATCGCGGGCGCGCCGTTCGTGGTGAAGCAATACGGCGTCGAGGATGCGGCCGCATGGGAAGTCGGCCTGCCGTGCGGCGGCCAGATCGCGGTGATGGTGCAGCCGGTGTCGGCCGCGGGGTTCGACCCGGAGCTGTTCGACCGCATCGCCGAAGCGCGCGACGCGGGCCAGGCACTCAACGTCGCCACCGATCTCGACAGTGGAACGAGTTCGTTGCGTGAGATCGAGGGCGCGGCGTTCGTCAATCGTTACGATCCGCCGCGCCGCCTGCTGATTGTCGGGGCGGTGCAGATCGCCCAGGCGCTGGCCGGTCTTGCGCGCGAACTCGGCATCGAAACGGTGGTGATCGACCCGCGCGCCCGCTTCCTGACCGCGGAGCGTTTCCCGGGCGTCATACTCGACGATCGCTGGCCGGACGAGGCGGTGGCCGCCTATGCGCCTGGACCATCGACCGCGGTGGTGACGCTCAGCCATGACACCAAGATCGACGACCCGGCGCTGACCGCGGCGCTGGCGACCAGGGCCGCCTATGTCGGCGCGCTCGGGTCGCGACGCAGCCATGCGGCACGGCGCGAACGGCTGGCGATTGCTGGGTTGAGCGATGCGGACCTCGACCGCATCGATGCGCCGGTCGGGCTGGATATCGGCGCGATCGGACCGGCCGAGATCGCGCTGTCGATCGCCGCCGCGATGGTCGGAGCCTTCAACGCACCGCGGCGTTGACCCCCGATAGGAGAGCTTGATGATCCGCGTCGACCGCACTGTCCTGATCCTGCTCGCTGCCGGCCGGTCGATACGGTTCGGCGACACGGACAAGCTGGAGCAGGAGTTCCTGCATAAGCCGCTGGCCTTTCATGTCGTGACCGCACTGGAGGGCGTGCCGTTTCTTGGCCGCATTGCGGTTACCAGCAACACCCGGCTCGACTTCGCCGCGCGGGGCTATCGCGTCGTCCCCAACGATACGCCGAAGGGCAATTTGTCGAGTTCGATCCGCCTCGGCGTCGCTGCGGCGCGCGAGCTTGATCCCGATGCCGTGCTGTTCGCGCTGGCCGACATGCCGCGCGTCACAGCCTCCCTGATCCATAGCCTGCTCGATACGGCCGATGGTCCCGACTCGGTGGTCGCATCGAGCGACGGTCGGCATCCGCGCCCGCCGGCGGTGTTCGGCATCGACCAGTGCGAGGCACTGCTGGCGCTGCAGGGCGATTACGGCGCGCGCGAGATGGTCCGCGCCGGCAAGCATGTCGTCGCGCCGGTCAACGAGCTGATCGATATCGACACGCCCGAAGACCTGGAACGGCTGCGAGCGCTCGTCCGCCCTATTCGTGACGGAGCGCATCAATCGGATTGAGGCTCGCCGCACGCCGCGCCGGGAAATAGCCGAACACCACGCCGATCACCGCCGAAATGCCGAAAGCGATCAGGTTGATCTGCGGCACGAAGATATAGTCGACCTTCATCACCGGCGCGAGCGAGACCACCGCGATCTGCGCGATGACCAGCCCGATCACGCCGCCGAGCATCGATAGCGCGACCGCCTCGACCAGGAATTGCAGCAGCACCTCGTTCGCCACCGCACCGATGGCGAGACGGATGCCGATCTCGCGCGTCCGCTCGGTCACCGACACCAGCATGATGTTCATGATGCCGATACCGCCGACGATCAGGCTGATCGCCGCGACTGCGGTCACGATGCTGGTCAGCAAGGTCGTGGTGCCGGTCAGCGTGTCGGAAATCTGCTTGGTGTCGAAGATGTTGAAGTCGTCATCCTTGCTGCCGGTGATGTTGCGCCGTTCGCGCAGCAGATCCGTGATCGAGGACTGCACCACTGCACTCGAATAGGCCTGATCGACCCCGACCAGCATCAGCCGGATATCGCGGTTCCCGGTGAAGCGGCGCTGCACTGCCTTGATCGGCATGATCACGACATCGTCCTGGTCACCGCCGAAGCCGGCCTGGCCGCGCGTCGAAAGGATGCCGATCACGTCGCACGAGATGCCGCCGAGACGGATCCGCTCGCCGACCGCGGCGCCACCGCGGAACAGGTTGGTGCGCACGGTATTGCCGATGATGCACACTGCCTTGCCCGCCTGCTCCTCAGCCCGGGTGAAGCTGCGCCCGGCGGTCAGCGGCCAGGGCTGGACCTGGAAATAGGCTTCGGTGGTGCCGTTGATCGTGGTCGACCAGTTGGCGCCTTCATAGATCGCGGTGGCAGTCGACTGAGCCTGCGGCGCGACCGCACTGACGCCGGCAATCTGACGGGAGATCGCGTCGACATCCTCCTGCTTGAAATCGGGCGGCCGCGGCCCGCCGCCGCCGCGCCCAAAACCCTGGCCGGGGCGGATTTGCAGGATGTTGGTGCCAAGTGCGGAGATCTGTTTCTGCACCGCTGCAGTCGTCGCCTGGCCGAGCGTGACCATGGTCACGACCGCCGCAACACCGATGATGATGCCGAGTGCAGTCAGGATCGAGCGCAGCTTGTGGCGCAGGATCGAGCGGATCGCGAGGAGGAAGGTGGTGCCGAGCATCAGATCGTCACTTTCTCGCCCTGATGGTGCTGCGCCTCGATGCGTTCGACCAGGCCATCCTTGAAATGCACCACGGTGCGGGCAAAGGCGGCCATGTCGGGTTCGTGGGTGACCATCAGCACGGTGATGCCGTTCTCTCGGTTGAGGTCGCTGAGCAGTTCCATGATCTCGACCGAGCGTTCGGAATCAAGGTTGCCGGTCGGCTCGTCGGCGAGCAGTACATCAGGCGAAGTGACGATCGCACGCGCGATGGCAACACGTTGCTGCTGACCGCCGGACAGTTCCGCCGGCGTATGGTCCCACCATTGCGCCAGCCCGACTTTGTCGAGCGCGGCCATCGCCGCATCGTGACGCTGCTTCTTGGGGTCACCGCGATAGAGCAAGGGAAGCTCGACATTCTCGAGCGCGGTGGTGCGCGCGAGCAGGTTGAAGCCCTGGAACACGAAGCCGAGATATTTGCGGCGCAGCAATGCACGCTGGTCGCGACCGAGCGTTTCGACATGATGGCCGCGAAACTCGAACGTCCCGCCGGTCGGCACGTCGAGGCAGCCAAGGATATTCATCGTCGTCGACTTGCCCGATCCCGACGCGCCCATCACTGCGACGAAATCGCCTGCCTGGATGTCGAGGTCGATGCCCTTCAGCGCCTGGAACGCGGTCGCGCCCTCGCCATAGGTCTTGGTGACGCCGCGCAGCCGGATCAGCGGTTCGGTGTTACTGGCCACTGCGCTGCCCGCCGCCGCCAGCGCCACCCCCACCGCCCGAGCGTCGGCGCTGACCGCCACCCGAGGATGCCTTGTCGCCCGATGCGAGCTGGCCGGTGATCACTTCCATGCCCGGCTTCAGGTCGCCGCCAGTCACTTCGGTGACCGAGCCGTTGGTCTCACCAGTGGTGATGTCGACCGCCTTAGGTGTGCCGTCCGTGTCCTTGATATAGACTGTCTGGTGCCCGCCGCGACCGATCGTCGCGGTACGTTCACCACCCCCGCCGCCGCCACGGCCGCCGCGGCGCGGCCGGGTCGGGACAAGCGCGCCAGCGATACCACCGCTGGCGGCAGCGGTCGGTCCGGCGGTATCCGGCTTGAAGCGCAGCGCGGCATTGGGAACGAGCAGGACATTGCTCTTGGCCGTCGTCACGATATCGGCGGTCGCCGTCATGCCCGGGCGGAGTTCGAGCTTGGGGTTCGCCACGGTGAGCGTCGCGCCATAGGAGACGACCTGTGCGGTGGTCGTGCTGGCGGTCGTGGTGGTGGTCTGCGCGCTCAGATTGGAGCCGAGATCGACGCGCGTGATGTCGGCGGGAAAGGTCTGCCCGGGAAAGGCATCGACGGTGAAGCTGGCCTTCTGGCCCTGCTTGACCGATCCGACATCAGCCTCGTCGATCGCGACCTCGAGCTTCATCTGCGACAGATCTTCGGCAATGACGAACAGGGTCGGCGTGCTGAATGATGCGGCGACGGTCTGGCCCGGCTCGATCTGGCGCGCGAGCACCACGCCATTGACCGGCGAGCGGATCACGGTCTTCACCAGCTGAGTCGCGTTGGACGACAGGGTCGCCTGGGCCGATTGCACATTGGCCTGGGCTGCGCGGAGGTTCGCCACGGCGCGCGAGCGATCGGCGATCGCCTGTTCCATCTCGGTCTTGGCCGGAACGCGGCCACCCGACAACCGGCTGACTTCCTGCAGCCGCTGGAGCTGCGCGCCCGACTGGGCAAGCGTCGCCTGGGCCTGCGCGACGGCGGCGACATTGGCGGCAAGCGCCGCCTTGCTCTGGTTGACCGTATCCTGGAAGCGCGAGGGATCGACCAGCGCCAGCGGCTGCCCGATCACGACCCGATCATTGACGTCGACCACCACCTTGGTGACCAGTCCCGACAGTTCCGAGCCGACCTGGACCTGATTGGTCGGGGCAAGTTTGCCGGTCGCCGAGACGGTGACCTGGAACGAGCCCTGCGCGGCCTTCTCGGTCGTGTATTCGACCGGCGCCGTCCCAGCCAGCCAGCTCTTGAGCAGCAAGCCGAGCAGCACCACGCCGACCGCGATCAGCACCCATTTCAGGTAGCGGCGCCACGCCGGCTGCTGCTTCACGCCGAGAAAATCATCGAGATTGGTGTCGGCCATGGCTTATTCCTGCGTCTTGTCGGCTTGCCGGGCCGTGGCCGGCGGGGCTTGCGGGGTTTCGGCGCTATTCCAGCCGCCACCCAGCGCGAGATAGAGCTGCACCAGCGCCTGGGCCTGGTCGGCCTTTGCGCCCGCCAGGCCGTTCTGCGCAGAGAGCAGCGAGCTTTCCGACGTGTTGAGCGTGGTGATGTCCGTCAGGCCGGCACGATATTGGCTGCGCGCGAGGATCGCGGCGTTGTTCGACGCGTCGAGCTGGATCGCGAATTCGCGCTGGCGCGCCTTCGCGGTGTCGAGCGCGGTCAGCGCGTTCTCGACATCCTCCAGCGCGGTCAGAACGGTCGATTTATAGGCCGCGAAAGCGCCATCGGCAGCAGCCTTGTTGGCACGCACCACTGAGCGATTGCGCCCGCCGTCGAAGATCGTCTGGGCGACGTTGGCGAACAACCGGCCGGTGATGACATCGGCAAGCGAGCCGAGCAGGCCGGCATTGGTGCTGATGCTGCCGCCGATGCTGAGCGCGGGATAGAGCTGCGCCTCGGCCACGCCGATCCGAGCGGTCGCGGCGGCGAGATTGCGCTCCGCCGAGCGGACATCGGGGCGCTGGCGGATGATGTCGGCGGGCACCCCGACCGGCACGGCGGACGGGCCGGCAGGGATCGGCGCGACGGCGGCAAGCTCAGCCTTAAGCGCGCCCGGCGCCTGGCCGGTCAGGACACCGAGCCGGTTGGCGGCCTGCTGGAAATTCTGTTCGAGCGACGGGATCTGCGCGGCGGTCTGCGCGCGCTGCGCACGCGCCTGTTCGCTGTCGAGCGAGGAAACCAGCCCGGCCTGAACGCGGAAACCGGCAATTTCGAGATTGTCGTCCTGGATGGTCAGCGAGCCGCGCGCGATGGCGAGGCTGGCCTGAGCGGCGCGCGCCAGGACATAATTGCGCGCCACCTCGGAGGCGATCGAGGTTTGCACCGAGGCGAGATCGAAACCGCTCGCCTCATAGGCGCCACGCGATGCTTCGACCGAGCGCCGTACCCCGCCGAAGATATCGGCCTGATACGACACGTCGCCGGAGATGGAATAGTTCTGGTTGACGATCCCGGCATTGGTCACATTGCCGAAACTCTGCCCCTTCAGATTGAAGTTGCGCGAATAACCCGCCGATGCGTCGACGCTGGGCAGCAAGCTGGCGCGTGACTGAACCAGCGATTCCCGCGCCTGGCGCAACCGCGCCACGGCCTGGGCAATGTCGAGATTGTCGCGCCGCGCCCGTTCGACGATCGAGTTGAGCAGCGGATCGTTGAGGTTGGTCCACCAGGTCGCGATATCGGGCGGAGTACCCGCCGGGGCCGGGGTCGAATAGGCATCCGGCACGCCAAGCGAGGCACTGGCCGGCGGCGTATAGTTCGGGCCGACCGCGCACGCCTGAAGCGGCAGGGCGATGACGAGCAGCAAAGAGATGCGCGAACCAAGCATGATGTTCAAATGGTCGCCGTGTTGCCTTTGGTCCATCGATTTATTGTCGCAATTTGTCGCTTGCGCGAGTGTGAACGGGTTCGGCTGCGGCTCGAAAGCGCCGATCATGCGGGATTTTTCTGCTGTTCGTGCTGTTATTTTCCACGAGATTTTTTCCATGCTGTTAAGTTGGATTTTCAGAGAAAAATTTCCGTTTATTTTCAGTCAGATAATACCCACTTATGCTGTTATTCAATAACAGCATGGAAACAGCGTATAACAGCATGCTGTTTCTGCCCGAACAGCATGCCGGTTGTTCCAATTCTGTACGGTTGAGCAAAGCGATATCACCCATTCAGGAGTTCGATCCGGCCCGATCATGATGAGACCGCTGCCGATATTGAATCGCCTCCTCGTTTTACCCAGTCTGCGCGAGAGCGAACATGTCTCGAGCGGCGGATATCTCTTTGGGGAATATATCTTCCCCGGCGACGGCCGGGACCCAGTCGGAAGGCAGGAGCTAACAGACGCTTCGCGTCACTACATATGCTCCTCGACTGGATCAGCATCGGGTTGAACATGCCCCGCATGTTCAAGGATCGTCCGGGAGACGATCCGACCCGATACTCCTTCGCCGGGAAACAATGGTCCAAGGGGGCAATCACCATCTCAAACCGGTCATGGCATTCCATGCGCACTGCTGGCCAGTCCGGAGGGTTCGCAGCACCCGCCCTGGGGAGACTCACTCCATTTCCAATATCACCTCGTCCACCGCGAGGCTGTCGCCGGGCTTGGCATTGACCGACTTCACCGTGCCCGCCTTTTCCGCGCGCAGGATATTCTCCATCTTCATCGCCTCGACCACGGCAAGCGGTTGACCGGCCTCGACCTTGTCGCCGGCCGCGACATCGAGCCGCATCAGCAGGCCGGGCATCGGGCAAAGCAGGAATTTCGACAGATCGGGCGGGATCTTCTCGATCAAATGCTCGGCATAGGGTGCGACATGTGCGGGCAGCACGCGAGCGATATGCGATGCGCCGCGCGTGGTCAGGCGAAAACCGGTCCGCGTCCGGGCGATTTTCACCGTCAGGTTTCGTGGGAGCATCTCGGCGGTCACGAAGCGGTCGCCTGGAGTATATTCCATGGCCAGGTCGAGATCCTCGCCATCGACGGCAATCCCATCGGTCGAAATCTCGACCGCATGGTCTTTACCATGCATGCGGACGATCCATGCTGCGGGGGGCCGAAGCCGCTTACCAAGCTGACCATCGATCCGCCGCGCGCGATCGGCCTCGGCAGTCGCGGCGAAGGCAGCGATACCGGCGAGTTGTTTCAACAACTCCACCGAGGCTGGCGCACCAGCGAAGCCTTCAGGATATTCCTCGGCAATGAAGCCGGTGGTCAGCCGTCCCTCACGGAAGCGAGGATGCTGCATCAGCGCCGACAGGAAATCGATATTGTTGCCCGGCCCCTCAATCTCGAACCGGTCGAGCGCCGCGATCTGTGCGTCGATCGCCTCTTCCCGTGTTGGCGCCCAAGTAATCAGCTTGGCGATCATCGGATCGTAGAACATGCTGACTTCACCGCCTTCGGCGACGCCGTCGTCGATGCGCGTCTGCGACATGGTGTAGCCATAGGCCCAGGAACCTTCGGCGAACGCCGTTTCCTTCGCCTCTTCCTGCTCGGCCTGGTATTCGCGCCACAACTCGCTGCCGGTGACATGGTGCGCCGACGGGTCATCCTCGACATCGTTGTCGCCGCGCGGATTATAGCGGATCAGTCGCCCGATCGACGGCAGGAAGCCGCGATACGGGTCCTCGGCATAGACGCGATTCTCGATCGACCAACCGTCGATCCGCACATCGTCTTGGCCGAACGTCAATTTCTCACCAGCGGCAACGCGGATCATCTGCTCGACAAGGTCGAGCCCGGTGATCTCCTCGGTCACCGGATGCTCGACCTGGAGCCGGGTGTTCATCTCAAGGAAGTAGAATCCCTCACCGGTGGTGTCGGCGCCCGACACGATCAGTTCGACCGTACCGGCCGAATAATAGCCGACTGCACGCGACAGTGCGACCGCCTGCTCACCCATCCTGCGGCGCATTTCGGGGCTGACGAAGGGCGAGGGCGCTTCCTCGACGACCTTCTGGTGGCGTCGCTGAATCGAGCATTCACGCTCGTTCAGATAGACGATGTTGCCATGCTGGTCGCCCAGCACCTGGATTTCGATATGGCGCGGGCTTTCGATGAACTTCTCGATGAACACGCGGTCGTCGCCGAAGCTGGCCAACCCCTCGCGCTTGGTCGCCTCAAAGCCTTCGCGCACATCCTGTTCGCTATAGGCGAGCCGCATGCCCTTGCCGCCGCCGCCGGCCGACGCCTTCATCATCACCGGATAGCCGATCTCCGAGGCGATCTTCACCGCCTCGTCGGTATCGGCGATCTCGCCGAGGAAACCGGGCACGACATTGACGCCGGCCGCCTTGGCGAGCTTCTTGGATTCGATCTTGTCGCCCATCGCGGCGATCGCGTTCGGCGGCGGGCCGACAAAGGCGATCCCCGCCTCGGCGCACGCCTTGGCGAAGCTCTCGCGTTCGGACAGGAAACCGTAACCGGGATGGATACAGTCCGCGCCGGTTTCCTTCGCGGCAAGCAGGATCAGGTCGGCGAGCAGATAGCTCTCCCCCGCCGGCGGCGGCCCGAGGCGCACGGCCTCATCCGCCATCAGCACGTGCGGGGCGCGCGCATCGGCGTCGGAATAGACCGCGACGGTGGCGATGCCCATTTTCTTGGCGGTGCGCATGACACGGCAGGCGATTTCGCCGCGATTGGCGACCAGGATTTTCTTGAACATCAGGATCTCTTTGGACGACGGAATGAAAAGAACATCGCGACAAGCCCGAATATAATTCCGAGAAGGACTGCGCCAGGATCGCTCAGGTTATCCCGGCCTCCGACCCACAGGCCGATCACGATGGTAAAGGTAAGCAGCACAGCGATAAAAAGGCGTTGGCCCATCGACCGATCCACGGCCTGAAACCCTGCTCGCCTCATAATTCGAACGCCGATCCAGATACCAAAAGCGGCAGCGATTGCGACTAACACCAGCGCTAACAGGTCAGCGTGGTTCACGCCGCCATCACCGGCATCACCAGTGTGAGCAATTTGTCGCCGATGAAGATCGGGTGCGCTCTCACTTCCAGATCAACCCGCGCAACTGCGCCGTCCGCGCCTCGCTCAGCCGCGCCTTGCACTGCGCCTGCGCCATTGGCTGGGCGGAACCATCGGCAAACTCGCCGCCCTCGATCACGCACTGGGTATCGCGGAACTTCAGCCAGGCGCGCTGGCTCGCCAGCAATGCAGGGGCATAGCCGAAACCGCCGCCGCGCGACGTGTCCTGCGCATCCCGCCGCTTCATATAGGCGTAGGTGGCGTTCCACTGCCGGGTCATCGCGGCATCGGCGCGTTGCGCCGCGCTGCCGGCGCACTGAGTCATGTCCGCCTGAGTCTGCGGATCGGCGCAATTGGCGGGCGCCGCAGCGAGCAGCAGGGCGATCAGCAGCATGTCTTTTCCTTCCGCATCGGCTCCGCGCCTTGCATCGGCCGCAAGCCGAGCTTGGCGAACAGCGCGGCGTCGGCATCGTCACCGGCATTGCCCGAGGTCAGCAGCTTGTCGCCAGTGAAGATCGAGTTGGCGCCGGCCATGAAGCACAAAGCCTGGGTCGCATCGGACATGCTCTCGCGGCCGGCCGACAGGCGCACCATGCTCATCGGCATGGTGATGCGCGCGACCGCGACGGTGCGGACGAACTCGATATCGTCGATCTTGGCGAGCGGCGTGTCGGCGAGCATGTTGCCGAGCACCGTGCCCTTGATCGGGATCAGTGCATTGACCGGCACGCTTTCGGGATGACGCGGCAAGGTGGCGAGCGCGTGGATGAAGCCGACCCGGTCGCTCCGCGTTTCGCCCATGCCGACGATGCCGCCGCTGCACACGTTGATCCCGGCTTCACGCACATTCTCCAGCGTGTCGAGCCGGTCCTGGAAGCTGCGCGTAGTGATGATGTCGCCATATTTCTCCGGCGCGGTGTCGATATTGTGGTTGTAGTAATCGAGCCCCGCCTCGGCCAGTTGCTGCGCCTGGTGCGGCTCAAGCATGCCGAGCGTCATGCACGTCTCCAGGCCCATTTGCCGCACGCCCTTCACCATCTCGATGATCGCGGGCATGTCGCGGTCCTTGGGATTGCGCCACGCCGCGCCCATGCAAAAGCGTTGCGATCCGGCATCGCGTGCCTGCGCCGCCGATTGCAGCACGGCACGGACGTCCATCAGCTTGGTCGCCTTGAGGTCGGTCTCGGCGCTGGCGGACTGGTTGCAATATCCGCAATCCTCGGGACAGCCGCCGGTCTTGATCGACAACAATGTGCAGAGCTGGACTTCGCCGGGCGCGTGATGCGCGGCATGAGTCTGCGCCGCGCGCAGGATCAGGTCGGTGAAGGGCAGATCGAACAGCGCGGCGATGTCTTCGCGTGTCCAGTCGTTGCGGACGGCCCCCGTCATCCCCGCGAAAGCGGGGATCCCGCTGCCCTGGATCTGGGTGGAATCGTCGGATGAAGAAGAAGCGAGATTCCCGCTTTCGCGGGAATGACGGGTTTGGAGATCGATCACGTCACTCATTCTGCAGCTTCCTCTATCGGGGGCATGTTGTGCCCGAGCAGCCGGAGCACTTCGCCCGCCGCATTGACCAGGTTGGTGCCCGGCCCGAAAATTCCCTGCACGCCCGCGTCGCGCAGATATTGATAATCCTGTGCCGGGATGACACCGCCGGCGATCACCTTGATATCGCTGCGGCCCGCATCGCGCAGATGACCGATCAGTTCAGGGATCAGCGTCTTGTGGCCTGCCGCGAGGCTCGACGCACCGACCACGTCGACGTCCGAGCTGATCGCGAGATCCGCGGCCTCCTTGGGCGTCTGGAACAGCGGGCCGGGCACGACCTCGAAGCCGAGATCGCCAAAGGCCGAGCTGACCAGATTGGCGCCGCGGTCATGCCCGTCCTGCCCCATCTTGGCGACCAGCAGGCGTGGCCGGCGCCCCTTGCGCTGCGTGAGCGAGCCGACCCCGTCAAGCAGGCCCTGCCAGCGCTTGTCGAATTCATGCGCGCCGCCGTAAATACCGGAGACCGGCGTCGGCTTGGTGCCGTAGCGGCCGAACACATCCTCCATCGCGAGGGAGATCTCGCCCAGCGTGGCGCGCTGGCGGGCACAGTCGACAGCGAGGCCAAGAACATTCTCGGTGCCGCGCGCGCCTTCGCGCAAGGCATCGAGCGCGGCGCGGCATTTATCTTCGTCGCGGCCGGCCTTGGATTTCCTGATGCGTGCGATCTGCGATTCCCGCACTGCCACATTATCGACGTCGAGAATGTCGATCGCATCCTCCTCGGCCAGCTTGTACTTGTTGACGCCGACGATCACGTCCTCGCCCATGTCGACGCGCGCGGCGCGGCCGGCCGAAGCTTCCTCGATCATCGCCTTGGGCCAGCCGGCGGCGACCGCCCTGGCCATGCCGCCTTCGCTCTCGACGCGCTCGATGATTTCCCACGCCTTGTCGTACAGTTCCTGCGTCAGGCTCTCGATATAATAGCTGCCGCCGAGCGGATCGACGACCTTGGTCATGCCGGTCTCTTCCTGGATCACGATCTGCGTGTTGCGCGCGATGCGGGCGGAGAAATCGGTCGGCAGCGCGATCGCTTCGTCGAGCGCATTGGTGTGCAAGCTCTGCGTGCCGCCCAGCATCGCCGCCATCGCCTCGATCGTGGTGCGGATGACATTGTTGTACGGGTCCTGCTCGGTCAGCGACACGCCGCTGGTCTGGCAATGCGTGCGCAGCATCTTCGAGCGCTCGTCTTTGGCGCCGAGATCAGTCATCACGCGGTGCCATAGCTTGCGCGCCGCGCGCAGTTTCGCGACCTCCATGAAGAAGTTCATGCCGATCGCGAAGAAGAAGGACAGCCGCCCGGCAAAGGCATCGAGATCGAGTCCCGAAGCCATCGCCGCTTTCGCATACTCACGCCCGTCGGCGATGGTGAAGGCGAGTTCCTGGAGCTGCGTCGCCCCGGCTTCCTGCATGTGATAACCGGAAATCGAGATCGAATTGAACTTCGGCATGTGACGGCTGGTGTAGCCGATGATGTCCGAGATGATCCGCATGCTCGGTTCGGGCGGGTAGATGTAGGTGTTGCGGACCATGAACTCCTTGAGGATGTCGTTCTGGATCGTGCCGTCGAGCAGTTCCTGCGGCACGCCCTGTTCCTCGCCGGCGACGATGAAGAAAGCGAGGATCGGGATCACCGCGCCGTTCATGGTCATCGACACGCTCATCTTGTCGAGCGGGATGCCGTCGAACAGGATCTTCATGTCGTCGATCGTGTCGATCGCGACGCCCGCCTTGCCGACATCCCCGGTGACGCGCGGATGGTCGCTGTCATAGCCGCGGTGCGTGGCGAGATCGAACGCGACCGACAGGCCCTTCTGCCCGGCCGCCAGATTGCGGCGGTAAAAGGCGTTGCTCGCCTCGGCGGTGGAGAAACCGGCATATTGGCGGATCGTCCAGGGCCGGCCGGCATACATCGACGCGCGCACGCCGCGGGTGAACGGCGCGAAACCGGGCAGGCCGGGATCGATCTCCGCCACATCCTCCGCCGTGTAGAGCGGCTTGACCGTGATGCCCTCGGGCGTCGGCCAGTTAAGGTTCTTGCCCTTCACTTCCTTGGCGGCCGCGGCCTGCCACTGATCGAGGGTGGGTTTGTCAGTCATCTCAGCTTTTCCAACTGATTATGGTCGCGCAGGATCGCGACAAGTGCTTCGGCATTGCCTTTGGCATCATTGAGCGGATCGTGATCATGCGCGGTCTGGCGCAGCCTCTTCCAGCCCTGCGTATTGCCGAAATTGGCAGTCAGCCCGGCATATAGATCACCGATCCGCCGCGCCGAAAAGCCGAACGGATTGGCGATACCAGCGACCGAGAAACCATGGTTGATCCATTGCCAGTCGAACGCCGGATTGTCCGACCAGAACACGACGCGATCCGCACCGAGCGCGGTCAGCCAGCGATCGAATTCGATCATCGCAGCGGCGAGGTCCTGCGTCGCGTCGGCGACATGCTGCTGATGAGTCATGCCGATCGACGCATAGGCGGCGTCGTTATGGACATCGGAATAGGGCTCAATCACCGCCGACCGCCAGCCACGCGACAGCTCGGCTTCGGCGACGAACGCGCCGAAGCAGATCATGCTGCCAAAGCCCGGGCACGGACCCGATGCTTCGCAATCGACGATGACATGCGCCTTCATGCCAGCTCTTCCATTGCCGTCCAGCCGAAGCGCGACGCCGAGAGATCCGCTTCGAACGCATGGACATTGCCGCCGCCAGGGTGGCCGCCTGCCGCCGCCTGGTCGTGGCGCCGGTCGATCGGATCGCCCGCGATGGCGCATTTCAGCAACGTGCCGACACCGCCATGGCCGACGAACAGGATCGTCTCGTCATCGGCACGGTCCGCCAGGCTGCGCCGGACGGCGCGTGCGATCCGCGCCTGCGCGTCGATTGCGCGTTCCCAGCCGCGAACCGACTGGGCGGGCTGCGCGAAGAACTGGTCGGCGGTCGCCTCGAACTCTTCTGACGGCAGGAACCCGGTCGCGCTGCGGTCATTCTCATGCATGGCGGCAACCACTTCCACCGTGGCGCCAGTCAGCGGGGCGAGGATTTCCGCCGTTTCGATTGCCTTGCGCTCGCCGCTCGAGACGATGCGGCGGACGCTCGCCAGCCACGCCCGCCCGGCCAGCGCGGATAGCCGCTCGCGGCCCGCGTCCGACAATCCCCAATCGGGAACCGGTATTGCCGGATCGACCCGGACTTGCGGGTGGGAAAGATAATAGGCGATCGCCACGGCCTTTTCAGGCGCCCGTAAAGCTGGGTTTGCGCTTCTGGAGGAAGGATATGCCGCCCTCCATCGCGTCGGCGCTGCTGCCGGCGACACGCTGCCCATTGGCTTCGCGGATCAGCGCTTCGGCATAGGTACCGTCCATCGCCGCGGCAATGTTGCGGCGCATGATGCCGAGTGCCAGCGTCGGGCCGGCGGCGAGCCGGTCGGCCAGCGCCAGCGCTTCGTCGAGCAGCACCGCGTCATCGACGCATTTATGGATCAGGCCCCAGCTTTCGGCTTTCTCCGCGCCGATCTTTTCACCGAGCAGCATCATTTCGGTCGCGCGTGCCTTGCCGACCAGCCGGGTCAGCATCCAGGACGCGCCGCCATCCGGGACCAGGCCGATATTGACGAATGCCTGGAGGAAATAGGCCGACCGTCCGGCCAGTACGAAATCGGCGCACAAGGCGATCGAGCAGCCGATTCCGGCTGCCGGCCCGTTGACCGCGCTGACGATCGGCACGTCGAGTTCGGCCAGCTTGATCATCGTCGGGTTATAATGGCGCGTGAGCGCATTGTACGACGCGCGCCCGCCGCTGATCGATCCCCCGCCCCGCGCCTGCAGGTCGGCGCCCGAGCAGAAGGCGCGGCCGGAGCCGGTGAGGACGATGGCGCGCGCGCCATCGAGATGATCGAGCACTGCGCCGATCTCGTCTGCCATCTGCGGCGGCGCGGCATTGAGCCGCTCGGGCCGGTTGAGCGTGATCAGCATCACGTCGCCGCGCCGCTCGGTCAGGATCGTTTCGAATTCGGGCACTCTGTTCTCCGTCTCAATGATCGCCGGCGTGATGAGAATCCCGGGGCGTTTCCATCAGCTCGACCAGCAGGCCGCCGAAATCCTTGGGGTGGACAAAGACGATCGGCGTGCCGTGCGCGCCGATGCGCGGTTCGCCCAATACGGTCGCTCCCTTCTCCTTGAGGTCGGCGACCGCCTGATCGATGTCGGGCACTTCAAAGCAGACATGGTGCTGACCGCCCGCCGGGTTCTTCTTCAGGAAGCCGGCGATCGGCGAACTGTCGTCATAGGGCTCGATCAGTTCGATCTGTGTGTTGGGCGTGTCGATGAAACACACTTTCACGCCCTGCGCGAGCAGGTCGAACGGCGCGCCGATCACGGTCGCGCCAAGCAGGGTGCGATAGGTCTCGATCGATTTTTCGATCGAGGGCGTCGCGACCCCGACATGGTTGAGACGGCCAAGCGTCACTGGTCGCGCCTCACTTCTTGGCCGGCGGCGCCGGCGGCGGAGGCACCGTGCCGAGCGTGTAGCCGCAGGCGGTCAGGACCTGCCGCACCGGCGCATCGGTCGCGGGACCGTCAAAGGTGGCGGAAAAGGCGAAATTCGCCGAATTGGTGGTTTCGACCGTGATCGTCTTGGCCTTGGCCAGCCCGGTGGTCAGCGTGGTGACCGGGGTGGCGGCGGCAATGAAGGCGGCGCTGCCGCGAAACTGCCAATTGTCGGCGACCGCCGGGCCGCCATTGAAGCGCAGCGCCACCTGCTTGTCGGCGAACTCGCCGGTATCGGCTGCCGTCTGCAGCACCTGTTTGGTGATGAATTGCACCGACACGATCGATTCGGTCCCCCGATCGCACTTCACGATCAGGCGCGACGATCCGTCGCGCGCGATGACCGAGGTGGTGGTGGTCAACACGCCGTTCGCTGCGTCGGCGCGCTCACGCACTGCCCAGGGCGCGGGCGCCGCCGGTGCCGCGGGGGCAGGTGACGGGGGAGCGGCAACGGGAGCTGGTGCGGCCGCTTGAAGGGCGAGAAGAAGGAGTGGGAGCATGGGTCTACCTCGACGATTACAGGGGAATATTGTCGTGCTTCTTCCACGGGTTCTCGAGTGCCTTGCCCCGCAGCTTGCGCAACCCTAGCGCAACGCGCCGCCGGGTCGAGTGCGGCTGGATCACCTCATCGATAAAGCCCTTCGACGCGGCGACGAACGGATTGGCGAAGCGCGCCTCATATTGTGCGGTGCGTTCAGCGATCTCTTCCGGCGTCTTGCCGCGGAAGATGATCTCGACCGCGCCCTTTGCGCCCATCACGGCGATCTCCGCGGTCGGCCAGGCATAGTTGAGGTCGCCGCGCAAATGCTTGGAGGCCATCACGTCATACGCGCCGCCATAGGCCTTGCGGGTGATCACGGTGATCTTGGGCACGGTCGCCTCGGCATAGGCGAAAAGCAGTTTCGCGCCGTGCTTGATGATGCCGTTCAATTCCTGGCTGGTGCCGGGCAGGAAGCCGGGCACGTCGACGAACGTCACGATCGGAATGTCGAACGCGTCGCAGAAACGCACGAAGCGGGCCGCCTTCTTGGACGAATTGATGTCGAGGCAACCGGCCAGCACCATCGGCTGATTGGCGACGAAGCCGACCGTTCGCCCTTCGATCCGGCCGAAGCCGATGATGATATTGGCGGCATGAGTCGGCTGGACCTCGAAGAAATCGCCCTCGTCGACCGTCTTCCGGATCAGTTCATGCATGTCATAGGGCTGGTTGGCGCTGGCCGGGATCAGCGTGTCGAGACTGTCCTCGACCCGGTCCCAGGGGTCCGAGCTCGGCCGCTCGGGCGGCGTTTCACGGTTCGACGCGGGCAGGAAATCGACAAAGTCGCGCGCCGCGAGCAGCGCCTCGATATCATTCTCGAACGCCACATCGGCCACGCCCGACCTGGTGGTGTGCGTGACCGCGCCGCCGAGTTCCTCCTGCGTGACGATCTCGTTGGTGACGGTCTTCACGACATCGGGGCCGGTGACGAACATGTAGGAGCTGTCCTTCACCATGAAGATGAAGTCGGTCATCGCCGGCGAATAGACCGCGCCGCCCGCGCACGGCCCCATGATCAGCGAAATCTGCGGCACGACGCCGCTGGCCAGCACGTTGCGCTGGAACACCTCGGCATAGCCGCCAAGACTGGCGACGCCCTCCTGGATGCGCGCGCCGCCGGAATCGTTGATGCCGATCACCGGTGCGCCGACCTTCATCGCCATATCCATGACCTTGCAGATCTTCTGCGCATGGCGCTCGCTGAGGCTGCCGCCGAACACGGTGAAGTCCTGGCTGAACACGAACACCAGCCGGCCGTTGACCGTGCCCGATCCGGTGACCACGCCATCGCCGGGAACGATCTGGTCCTGCATGCCGAAATCGACGCAATTATGCTCGACATACATGTCGAGCTCTTCGAACGAATCCTGGTCGAGCAGCACGTCGAGCCGCTCGCGTGCGGTAAGCTTGCCCTTGGCATGCTGGGCCGAGATGCGTTTCTCCCCGCCGCCCATGCGCGCTGCCTGACGCTTGCGTTCGAGTTCGGCGATGGTCGACGACATGCGGCTCTCCGGCAAATTGCGGTTGGCTTCTCTTTCAAGGTGTCGGCGGTTTTGCAAATGTGAACTTGCGAAGTTGTGAAGGATGAGTTTGCGAAGTAGACTCGCAAAACATCGATGCCCCGCCCCACTCGCCTCTTCGCCGGAGAGCAGCTCCGTGCACTGCGCCAGTCGGCGGGCTTGAACCAGGCAGCGATGGCGGCGCGGCTCGGACTGTCGGTCAGCTATCTCTCGCAGCTCGAAAGCGGTGTTCGGCCCTTGACCCCGGCGGTGACCGCGACGCTCCGGCGCAACCATCCGAATGCGCTCGCCGCGATCGAGGACAGTGCGCCGGCGATGCGCATCGCTTCGCTCGCCGAGGCACTGGCGGATCCGTTGCTGCCCCCCGCCCCACCGCCGGACGCAATCGCACGGCTGGCCGAGGAACGGCCGGAGATCGCCGACCGGATCATCGCGTTGCACGGCGCGGTACGCGCGGCGGAGGAACGCCTGCAAATGGTCGAGGAAACGATTTCCTCGGGTGCGGGCGGGCGCATGCCGTGGGAGTCGGTACGCGACTGGTTCCATGCGGCGGGCAATTATGTCGATCCGCTTGACCGAGCGGCCGAGGCGTTGGCGGCCGCAATCGGGCCCGGCGACGCGGCGATGACCGCTGGGCTGGCGCGCCACGGCATCGCCATCGAGACGGCACCGGGCGATCCCGCCCCGATCCGCGCTTTCGATCGGGCGCGCGGACTGCTCACGCTCGGCGGTGCGCTGCCACCGGAAAGCCGCCGCTTCCTGATCGCGCATCAGCTTGCCGCGATCGAGTTCGACACGGCGATCGAAACGATCGTTGCAGGCGCGCCGCTGGCAAGCGATGCGGCGCGCAACCTGCTGCGTATCGGCCTCGCCAATTATGCCGCGGGCGCGCTGATGATGCCCTATGCCGCGTTCCGTTCGGCAGCGCGAACGGCGCGGCACGATATCGACCGGTTGTGCCGCAGTTTCGGGGTGAGTTTCGAACAGGCCTGCCACCGTCTGTCGACGCTGCAGCGGCCCGGCGCGGAAGGCATTCCCTTTTACTTCTGTCGCGTCGACATGGCCGGAAACATCACCAAGCGGCACAGCGCGACGCGTTTCCAGTTCGCGCGCTTCGGCGGCGCCTGTCCGCTCTGGATCGTGCATGAGGCGGCGGCGATCCCCGACCGCATCGTCGTGCAGCATGCCGAAACGCCCGACGGGGTGCGCTATGTCTCGATGGCCAAGGGGCTGGTGAAGCCTTCCGGCAGCTTCACGCGCACCCCCCGCCGCTATGCCGTCACGCTTGGCTGCGAAGCGGAGCATGCCGCCGATTTCGTCTATGCCGATGCGCTCGACCGCAGCGCGCCGGCGACGCCGATCGGCATTTCGTGCCGGCTATGCCCGCGCGACGATTGCGATCAACGCGCCTTTCCACCGGCGGACCGCAGCATCGCGGTCGACCCGGATCTGCGCGGCACCGTGCCATACCGGGTGGTCTGACTCCTCCCCGGCACGGGGGAGGAGCTAAACCTTCACAATGCCGCGGTCGATCAGGCTGCGCGCGGTATCGACGATCGAGTCCGCGGCCGGCCGTGTCTTCCAGCCCAGCACCTCAAGCGCATGGCTCGAATCGACCGCGCGGACCCGGCCCAGCTCGCCAATCACCTGGCGCAGGCCACCGTCGAACAATGCAATGAATCTGACCAGAAAATCGGGGATCACGCGCTTCGGCACCTTCTTCGCATCGGGCCCGAGCCGATCGCGCAGCACTTGCCCGACCTCCTTCATCATCATGAACGGTCCGGCCGCGATGAAGCGTTCATTGGCGATCCCCGGCGTGGTCAGCGCGCGGACATGGAGATCCGCGAGGTCGCGGACATCCACCACCGCAAAACCGAGCCGCGGAAAACCCGGGACGGAACCATCGATTGCGCGTTTCACGAATTCGATCGAGGCGGAATAATCCGCGCTCTGCACCGGGCCGAGCACGGCGGCCGGATTGACCGAACAATATTCCATCGCCCCGCCATTGGCCGCGATCCAGTCGCGCGACACGCGTTCGGCGATCGTCTTCGACTTGGGATAGGCCGCCACTTTAGGCGAGGTGACATCGGTCCAGTCCGCCTCGGTGAAGGGCCGCGCCAGATCATCGCGGCCATAGGCGATCGCGGCAACCGAAGAGGTCTGCACGAAGCGCTGCACGCCCGCCTCCTTGGCGAAGCGCAGTGCGCGGAGCGCGCCCTCGCGTGCGGGAACGATCAGTTCATCCTCATGCTTGACCGCACCGACCGGGAATGGCGACGCGACATGCGCGACATGCGTGCAGCCGGCCATCGCCTCGGCCCAGCCGGCATCGTTCATCAGGTCGGCGGCGAAGAATTTGAGCTCCGGTCCCGGAATGTCAAGTGTCGCACGCACCTCTGCCTCACGCGCGAGCGAGCGGATCGTGGTATGAACGGTCCACCCCTCCCGGATCAGCTGCTGGATAAGATAGCCGCCGATATAGCCGCTGCCGCCCGTCACCAAAACCGTGCCTGACATCGATTGCGCTCCGTCTGCGATGAATCAAGTTTTATATTGAAACCTAACTTATGACAAGCGGGGCCTTGCATTCGCCCGTCTCCCCCCGGCAAATGGGCCTGCAGGAGAGCGTTACATGGCCGATCAGTTACTCTACCCCGTCACTCCCGAATGGGCGAAGCGCGCGCGGTTCGATGCGGCGGGATATGAGCAGCTTTACGGCCGATCGCTGGCCGATCCGGGCAGTTTCTGGCTCGAACAGGCGCGCCGGCTCGACTGGATCAAGCGGCCGGAGATCGCCGGAGACTGGTCTTTCGACGAAGCGGATTTCCGCATCCAATGGTTCGCCGACGGGAGGCTGAACGTCGCGGCGAACTGCCTCGACCGGCATCTGGCCCGGCGCGGTGAGCAGGTCGCGCTGATCTGGGAACCCGACGCACCGGAGGAAGAGCCGAAGCGTTTCACCTATCGTCAGTTGCATGCCGAAGTGTGCCGCTTTGCCAATGTGCTGAAAAGCCAGGGTGCGAAGAAGGGCGACCGCGTCACCATCTATATGCCGATGATCCCCGAGGCGGCGTTCGCGATCCTGGCCTGTGCGCGGATCGGGGCGATCCATTCGGTGGTGTTCGGCGGCTTCTCGCCCGAAGCGCTGGCGGGGCGGATCACCGATTGCGATTCGAGCATTGTCGTGACCGCCGATGAAGGGCGTCGCGGCGGCAAGAAGGTCCCGCTCAAGGCCAATGTCGATGCCGCCGCCGAGCGCGCGCCGGCACTGCAGACGGTGATCGTAGTCCGGGCGACCGGCGGCGAGGTGACGATGCGCGAAGGGCGCGACGTCTGGTATCACGAGGCCGCGGTGAATGAGGCAACGACCTGCCCGCCCGAGCCGATGGGCGCTGAGGACCCGCTGTTCATCCTCTATACCAGCGGATCGACCGGCCAGCCCAAGGGTGTGCTGCACAGCAGCGGCGGCTATCTGCTATGGGCCAGCCTGACGCATGAGCTCGCCTTCGACTATCGCCCCGGCGATGTGTGGTGGTGCGCGGCCGATATCGGCTGGGTCACCGGCCACAGCTATATCCTCTACGGCCCGCTCGCCAATGGCGCGACGACCCTGATGTATGAAGGGCTGCCCAACTGGCCCGATGCAAGCCGCATCTGGCAAGTGGTCGACCGGCACAAGGTGCACACCATCTTCACCGCGCCGACCGCGCTGCGCGCGCTCATGAAGGATGGCGATGAGTTCGTCACCAAGACCGACCGCTCTTCGCTCAAATTACTCGGCACGGTCGGCGAACCGATCAATCCGGAAGCCTGGCGTTGGTATCATGAAGTGGTCGGTGAAGGCCGCTGCCCGATCATCGACACCTGGTGGCAAACCGAGACCGGCGGGGCGATGATCGCGCCGATGCCCGGCGCGACCGACCTGAAGCCGGGCAGCGCGACGCGGCCGATGCCGGGGGTCGATCCGCAACTGGTCGATGCCGAGGGTGAGGTACTGAACGGCGCGACCGAGGGCAATCTCGTCATCGCGCGGAGCTGGCCGGGACAGATGCGCACCGTGTGGGGCGATCATGCGCGCTTCTTCCAGACCTATTTCACCACCTATCCGGGCAAATATTTCACCGGCGACGGCGCGCGGCGCGACGAGGATGGCTATTGGTGGATCACTGGCCGGGTCGATGATGTGATCAACGTGTCGGGCCACCGCATGGGCACTGCAGAGGTCGAATCCGCGCTGGTGCTCCATCCGCAGGTCGCCGAGGCGGCAGTGGTCGGCATGCCGCACGACATCAAGGGCCAGGGCATCTATGCCTATGTCACGCTCAATTCGGGCGAGACGGCGTCGGACGAATTGCGCGGCACGCTGATCAAATGGGTACGCAGCGAAATCGGCCCGATCGCTGCGCCCGACAAACTGCAGTTCGCGCCGGGTCTGCCCAAGACAAGGTCGGGCAAGATCATGCGCCGCATCCTGCGCAAGATCGCCGAGGGCGATGTTTCGTCGCTTGGCGACACCAGCACATTGGCGGATCCGGCGGTGGTCGACGATCTGGTGGCCAACCGGGTGGGATGAAACAAGAACAGTCCCGAGACGCGATTTCCGAAAGAGATCGCTTCCCCGGCACAGGCCGGGGCCCAGTCGGGAAACAGGCGATCATTGTCGCTGCGCCCAGTTATATCGACCTTTCCGACTGGGCCCCGGCCTGCGCCGGGGAAGCATCTCTCGAGGAATTGCAGGACCTCACCAAGGCAAGACGCTGAGCCAAGTGACCGGCCGCCTCGAACTTCTCCAGACCGACATCACCAAATTGAAGGTCGATGCGATCGTCAACGCGGCGAATTCGTCGCTGCTTGGCGGTGGTGGGGTGGATGGCGCGATTCACCGCGCCGCCGGCCCCGAACTGCTCGACGAATGCCGCAAGCTGCGCAGCCTTGGCGGGTGCAAGACCGGTGACGCCAAATTGACGCGCGGTTATCGACTGCCGGCCGGACATATCATCCATACCGTCGGACCGGTGTGGCAGGACGGGTTGCACCGCGAGCCTGAATTGCTCGCCAGCTGCTATCGGTGCTGCTTCGCGATTGCCCGCGAGCAAGGCTTTGGCAGCCTCGCCTTTCCGGCGATCAGTTGCGGCGTCTATCGCTTTCCGCCGGATCAGGCGGCGGCAATTGCCGTGGCGGAATGCAACACCGAACTCGCCGCCAATCCGGCGCTTGAGCAAATTATCCTCGTCACTTTCGATGCGGCGGTGACGCGCGCTTATGAGCGAGCGACGGCCGAGGATTAACCCGACTTCCTGCGTCGTATCACTTACTATTTTATCTTAGTATTTGATATATAATGATATTATAGAGACCCCTCCGCGAAGGAGAAGGCCCGAGATACGACACAACCGGTGTCCCATATCTCCCCCAGCCCCATCACCGGCAGAGATTCAACCGTCACACAGGATCGTGCATGTCATCGTTCGCCGGGCTGGTGCCGGCACGCTCTTTCTCAGTGTTGAAAACATCAGAGCCGCTCCTCAACGTCTGAGATAATGCACGATGCTCCGGTGAAATACGGCGACCGAAGCGCCGGTCAAAACAGCATGACGAGGATCGCCGCCAGCAGCGCCGGCAGGCCGAGCATCAATGCGACGCGCGAACGCCACGACATCAGCAGCACCAGCACCGCCCCCGCCACGCAGAGCTGCCCGATCCAGCCGACCACGCCCTGAGCAACGCCGAAGCGCAGCATGGCCGCCAGCACGGAGAGCAGCAGCAGCAGCACTCCGAGCTTCCGCGCAACGGCGGGCGAAGCCATCAACGATAGCGGCGACATCGGCCGATGCTTG